>JAUWLW010000100.1 GCA_030613505.1 Candidatus Zixiibacteriota bacterium | reverse complement strand
CGCGCGACGGAAGCGAATACGTATTGGCGATAGACCCGGGCGCTTCCAGCCCCAAGGTGTCGCTGTTCGATACCTACGGCGAGTTCGTGGCCTCCGAGTTCGAACGGGTCCCGCTGCCGTTGTTCCCGGGCGCCGGCGGCTTCGTAGCGCGGGTGGAGGCGCCGCCGTTATGAAACCGTTCTCGACGAACCCGAAGGTCCTTCTGTCCACGGTCTACCGACGATTCGAGGGCGATTTGGTAGACCTCATGGGCGAACTTACCCACCGCATCCCCCGCTTCAGCATGCGTCGCGATTTTAGCCTGGGCCTGCGTTTTATCAAACAAAACGTGCCCGAGGTCGAGATATTGGAATATCCGAGGTGGCGCGAGTACGTCGCCAAGTTAAAAGAGGGGTGGGACGTAGTCGGTTTCAGTTGTTATCAGAACGAAATCGCCGAAATAGAGCAGATGGCCGAGGAGGCGCGCCGCCAGGGCGTCGGCGAGACGTGGGCCGGGAATTTCGGCGCGCTCGACGCCCGCGTTCCGCAAATCGTAGACCGCGTCGTTATCGGCCCGGGCGAAAACGAAATAGCGCAGCTCTTCGGTTATAACCTCCGCGAGGACGAAGTCGAAATACCCCCCGTATTCGGCTGTTTCACTACGGTACCGGGGAACGTACGACATTTCGCGTTCGGCGTACTTTACACGCAGCGCGGCTGCCCCTACAAATGCACGTTCTGCCAGACGCCGGCGTTCGACAAAAAGCGGTACCACTTCAACGTCGAAAGCGTCGACCGCGTCCTACGATACTATAAAGGGGCGGGTGTGAATTACGTCTTCATCGTTGACGAATTCTTCGGCGCGCGAGCGGAGGCCGCCGACCGGGTAACGCGGCTGCTGGCGCGATACGATTTCCACTGGTATTGCCAGACGCGGGCGGCCACGACGCTGCGCCACCTGGACGAATGGTACGAACGGGGGTTGCGCTTCGTCCATATCGGCCTGGAATCCGTGAACCAGGACGTCCTCGACGCGATAGCCAAGAAGCAAACGGTGGAGGAAATCGTGGCGTTCGCGCGCCGAACCCGGGAAAAAAGGGGGTTGCTGCGGTTGGCCGCCTGCATGATAGGGTTCCCCAACATGACCGCCGAGGACACGGTCCGGGATGCCCTCGTTCTCAAGCGCATGGACCTCGACATCTATACTGCCACCATTCTGACGCCCTTTCCCCAAACGCCGCTGTGGTCCGAGCTGGACGCGAAGTACGGCATATGCGAACGCCCGTACCGCCGCTTCGACGGCCAACACCTGGCGTGGCGCCACCCCAGTATAGACGCCGCCCGGATGGAGGACTTACATAAAACGGTAGTGGGCATACTCAACCGACCCATCGCCACATATTACAGGAGCTTTTCGCGGTTATTCCGCGGTAGGTGGCGCGCCGGCCGGCCGCGACCCGAGTCGCAGCGTCCGGCCGAGGAACGGGTCGCGCCCGCGACGCGGCGGAGACGGGGCGGCGTAAAAAGCCGCGTCGGCGCGTTTTTAAGCCGCAAGTCGGAAAAACCGTAAGGAAGCACTCTCGTGCCGCGCGACGGAAGCGAATACGTATTGGCGATAGACCCGGGCGCTTCCAGCCCCAAGGTGTCGCTGTTCGATACCTACGGCGAGTTCGTGGCCTCCGAGTTCGAACGGGTCCCGCTGCCGTTGTTCCCGGGCGCCGGCGGCT
>JAUWLW010000032.1 GCA_030613505.1 Candidatus Zixiibacteriota bacterium | reverse complement strand
TGCGTAAAATATTGCTGTTAGTTTTGATAACGTTTATTTCCACGGCGTTAGCGGTGGAGGTTGAGCTAAAGTGGGATAACGGTAAACCGTCTTACGTATTAAACTCGCGCGGTAGCGGCGCGGACGGTTTCGGTAACCAGTTTAACGTAGCGACACTGAAGACCCGCCACGTTTCGGTAAAACGTTTTCGCATCTATACCACGGACGAATGGCCCAACGGCCGATGGGACGGCATGTACTTAACTCTGTACGATTTCCGCGGCGGCGTGCCGGCCTCGCGGATTTGGCCCAAGGGCGGCAGCCACGCCTTTTTCAAGCCGACGGGAACCGGTTGGAACTGGTACGAATATTCCCTCGATTTCGCCCTTGGGCGTACGGCGTTCCTCGCCGGAGCCGAGCGGTTTCGGCCGTGGCCCAATTGCGACCCGCTGATGGTGGATACGAACCCAACGCCCCGCCGCCACTCGTGGGCCTATTACTCGGGTTCCTGGGCCCCGCTCGAAGGTCCGTACGGGTATTCCAATCTTATGTTGCGGGTGGTGGTGGAGACGAGGGCGACGTACCCGGGCGTAGCGCCGTCGTCGTGGGGCCGGATAAAGGGCCTGTATTATTGAAAGGCCGGCGAAACAGCGCTTACGAAAGGCGGCTCAGGCCGCCTTTTTTTACTCTTGATTTCATTGTGTCGATTGGTTATACTACCGCCGAAGTAAGGAATACGCCCGGCGTAGCGGCCGGAGGCGTTCTTTTACGTTAGGAGGAACCATGGGCTTTAAAGACAAAGTCCGAGAGTTCGCTTTGGAGCAGACTGTTAATCGGATGGCCGACCTGGCTGCCAAAGGCGACCCGGATAAAAATTTAAAGCGCATAATAAAGCTCGGCGAGAAGATAACCAGCGACCCGCTGTGGGTGGACGCCATTCAGGGCTTCAAGTACCGCCTGGAGATAAACCACCCGTTAATGGAGATCGCCCGGCGCTTCATGAAGGAGTTCAACCCCAAAGTGCGTCGGCGGCTCCTCACCAACCTCGTCGTCAAAGAGGCCCTCGTCGGCGCCGACAAGCGGCACAAGATCGAGGAGGAGATCGGTTTCTACCCGCCGACGCTGTTCGTCATCTCGCCGACGATGCGGTGCAATATAACCTGTACCGGCTGCTACGCGGCGCAGTATCCCAAGAAGGACGAGATGGAGCCGGAGCTCATCGACCGGATCTTCGCCGAGGCCAAGGAGATGGGCATCCACTTCATCGTCATCTCGGGGGGCGAGCCGCTCTTCCACCCCGATATGATGGACCTCGTCGAGAAGCATTCGGACATAGCTTTCCTGATGTACACCAACGGCACGCTCATCGACGAGAAGATGGCCAAGCGCATCGCCAAGACCGGCAATTTAATTCCCTGCATCAGCCTGGAGGGCCTCAAAGAGGAGACCGACAAGCGCCGCGGCGAAGGCGTCTTCGAGAAGTGCTCGGAGGCGTTCGACTACATGAAGAGAGAGGGCATCTGCTACGGCTTCAGCACCACGTGCACCCGCTACAACCTCGACGCCATCACGAGCCCCGAGTTCATCGACTTCGTGGAGCGTAAGGGTTGTACGATGGGGTGGTACTTCACGTACATACCCATCGGCCGCGACCCGGATACGTCGCTAATGCCGACGCCGAAACAGCGCTATACGTTGGGCGCGCGCAATCGCCGTGTCCGCGAGACCAGGACCATCTTCGCCGCGGACTTCTGGAACGACGGCCCCCACGTCGACGGCTGCATCATGGGTGGGAAGCGCTACTTCCACATAAACGTCCACGGCGACGTCGAGCCCTGTGTCTTCGCCCAGTTTACGGTCGACAACGTGCGCGACAAGCCGCTCGTCGAGTGCCTGCGCAGTGACTTCTTCCGCCAGTTCCGCAGCAGGCAGCCGTTCAGCAAGGACCTCCGGCGACCGTGCGCCATCATCGACAATCCGTCCGTACTGCGGGAGTGCGTCCAGCTCGGGGGCGGCCGCCCGTCGTACCCTGAAAACGCCAAACTTCTCACGGAGCTGGCCGAAGACCTCGACGCCTACGCCGGAAAATTCGAGGCGGAGGTGGACCAATACAGCCGCGAACTGGATGCCGATCCGTACCGCGACTTCGGCGAGGTCGAGCAAACCGGGTGGGTGCCGCCGTCGAAGGAAAAGCAACGGGTCAAAGCCCGCTAAGTTACTCGTACCAATGCTACGAAAAACCCCCGCTCGCAGCGGGGGTTTTTTAAGACGGCGCCTTGATTTTCGGCGGGCGTTTGTTATACTTTATGAAGGGGGGTGTGATGCCGCAGAAGATAACGCAGGAGGAAAGATGCGCGCCTTTACTTTATTAGCGATAATCGTCGCGGCGGCTTGGGCCTTCGCCCTGGAGGCGCCCGCGTCCGCTCGGCCTGCTTTGACCTTTATGCCTTTTGGCGACGAATCGCCCGGCGCCGGGGCGGAGCTGCCCCCCGTCCCCGGGATGCCGTTCGACGTCGAAGCGCCGATGCCGTGGCTGGGCGACGGCATTCCCGCGGTGTTGGAGCTGGCGCTCGAGCGCTCCGCCGCGGTCAATCTCGTGCCGCGTGCGGACCTGGCGCTCGGCCTCAAGAAAAGCCGCAGTATGGAGCTCGCGCCCGATACGCCGATGGGCGGCGTTAGCGACGTCGCGAAGCGAGAGGGCGTGACGCACGTCGTGGCCGGGTCGTTTTTCAAGGAGGGTGAGGAGCTTTCTTTCAAGGTCCGGGTTTGGCCCGTCGGCGAAGAAGTGCTCCACGTCCCCCAGCTCGGAGTCTATGAGAAGAGCAAGGCCGAGCTGAAGAGCCTCGGCCGGGAGTTGGCGGCGTTGGGCGAGGAGCTGAGGGTGCTTATGACCGACCCCTCCCTCGCCTGGGAAGACAAGAAAGGCCGCGCCGCGGAGATCCGCGCCGAGATGGATGCGAACGGCAAGCGGATGGCCGAAATCGGTAGGGAAATAAAGAATATTGTCCGCGCCGAGTACGCCGTGGAAGTGAATAAGGCGCGGGTAGAGGAATTGAACGAGCTCGGCGCCGAGCTAGGCGAAATTTTAACGAGCACGACGTTAACTCTCGACGAGAAAAAACGCCGCGCGGCGAAAATTCAGGCCGAAATGAAGAAGAAGGCTGAGCGGATAGCGGAGGTCGTCGTCGTGATCCCGAAAGGGAGCTCCGAGGAATTCGCGGGAGAAGTGGACGACTTGTTCTCTTTAATTGACGACGCCGCTAAGTTCGTGCTCGAGGCGACGGGTGCCGAGACCGCGGGCTACGTCGCGCGCCAACCGACCTCGGATATGGAGGCGTTCAAGTGGTTCGCCAAGGGCGCTTCCCGATACTACACCGGCGAGCAGATCAGCTTCTTTTTGCGCGCCGCCGACAAGGACCCCACATTCGCCGAGGCCCATCTGCGTTTGGGCGCGGCTTACCTGAAGGAGAAAGCGTACGCCGACGCCGCGGCGCAACTCGAGGAGTCCCGCGGCCTGGCCGATTACTATCCCTCCGCCGCGGTGGCGTTGGCCGCCGTCTCGCGCAAAGAAGAGCCGGAGAATACGGAAGCGGCGGAGTACTTCTACCGGGAGGCGCTGGCCGTCGACCCCTCGTACGCGCCCGCCTTCGACGGCTTGGGCGGGATGTATTTCGCCGCCGGCGACTACGAGAAGGCGCGCGAGAGCTACGATAGGTTTATAGCCGTCTGGCCCACGAACAAAGACGGTTATTACGCCCTCGGCAATACGTTGTGGCTCGTGGGCAGAGACAGCCCGGATTGGAAATCTCTTCTCCGGGCGGCAGTCACGTCCTACGAAAGGTCCTTATCTATCGAACCCGACTTCGCGGCCTGTCATTATAACCTGGCCTCGGTGTACAAGATCTTTGAGGACGTGGAAAAGGCGAGTTACCATTACGTGCAGTATATCAGGCTCGAGCCCAAGTCCCCCAAAAGCAAGGATATCGTGGAGACGGTCGAGGGTTGGCTTCCCAAATTTGCGCCGGGCTCTGCGATACGAGAAGAGGTCGAAACGGCCATAAACGCCTGGAAGGCGGAATACGGTCAGGAATAAGATACGGCTGGCCGCAGCAGAAGAAGAAAGAAGGGGCCCCACCGCGGGGCCCCTTTCGCGTGCGCCGCTCGGGTTTATAGTTTAACGCACGAGGACGAGCGTCTTCGTGGAGGGGGACGCGGCTTCGCTGGAGCGAAGGCTCGTCAGGTATACGCCGCTCGCCACCGGTACGCCTCGGCTGTCGGTGCCGTCCCACTCTACGACGTATTTGCCGGGGGCTTTAGCCTCTTCGACGAGGGTGCGTATTAGCTTCCCGGAAATATCGTATACCGCTATCGACGTCGTGGATTCCGCCCCTTCGACGGCCGCCACTTCGTACGCGATGCTGACGCGCGTCGCGAACGGATTGGGGTAGCACTTCGTGATGGTGCTTCTGGCCTTGGTCGCGCTCCCGCCCACGGCCCGTATGGCTTTGGGGCCGTAGGTGTAGGACCCGCCGGAGGACAGGCGCTCCTCGAGCTTGTAGTAATAGATGAGGCCGTTTTCCACTTTGTCGTCGCGGTAGCTGTACGAGGACGTCGGCTGCTCGTCGACGTACGCCAACTCGAAGTACACGACGTTGCCGCTGACGGCGTCTTTTATGCCCTTGAAGACGGCCCATCCCGAGCGGTCGGTACGCGGGTCGGCTTTCCAGCGAATCGTAATCCCGCCGCCGCGCGCCGAAAGCACGAACGTTTGACGTATTCCGGTAAGGGCTAGGTATTTGCCGGTGCGCCAGTGGTTGCCGCCGTACATGGGCCAGGGGTTGACGGAAGGGTCGTAGGCCGCGTCGGTACGGAGCACCTCGACGTAGCCGTTCTGCGCCGCCACGACGATGTCCATGAAGCCGTCGTCGTCCACGTCCGCGGCCGCGGGCGTGGAGGTAATGCCGGTGCCTTGGAGTTTAAGGGGGAACCCGTCGCTAAGCGCGCCGTTTTTCTCGAAGGCCAACAGGGAGCCGTCATACGTGGCGAGTAGTATTTCGGGGAGGCCGTCGCCGTCGGCGTCGACCACTAGCGGGGCCGCCGCTACGGTGCGGTTCAGCTGTTTGGGGAAGCCCGGCCGCGGCCTTCCGTCGGCGTCGAAGGCCGCGAGCGTCGCGCTGCCGATATGTGTGGCGCCGCCGACGAATACCAACGTTAGTTCGCCTCGCCCGTCTAAGTCGCCCACGGCCGCGGGAGCGGTTATGGGTTTGGAACCGAGGGATTGCGGCCACCCCGCGCGAACCCTCCCGTCCGCGTCGAGGACGTACGCCGACCCTGCAGCGGTGCCCACCAGGACCTCCGTTCGGTCGTCGCCGTCTACGTCGGCCAATACCGGCGCGCCGACCACTTCGCCGTCCACCGTCGCCGGCCAGCCCGGGACCGAAGTGCCCGAGGTCGTAAAGGCGTGGATTTGCCGGTTGGCCGCGACGACTACTTCCGGCCGGCGGTCGCCGTCGAGGTCTCCTATCGCCGGGGCCGTGGACGAACCTTCAAGCGGAACGGGCCACCCACCCACCGCCGTGCCGTTCCCGTGGAGGCCGTAAAGCCCGGTACCGCCCGCGGCGAATATTTCGAGGCCGCGGTAACTGGTGAAGTCTTGGACCGCGGGGCCTTTGGCGCCGGCGGCCAATTTCTGCGGCCAACCCGCGACCGGCATCCCCCGCCGGTCGAAGGCGTAGATGTTGCCGTCGGCCGAGACGTGGACGATTTCCAATACCTTGTCGCCGTCCAGGTCGGCGAGTGCGGGCGAGTTGCGCTCCCCGCTCCGCGTCCCCGTCGAGACCGGGAATCCGGGCAGGAGTTGGCCCCGCGAGTTGAATAAGTTCAGCTTGCCGTCCCAGGCGGCAATCGCGATTTCGCGGCGGCCGTCGCCGTCGATGTCCGCTACAGCGGGCGACGACCCGTGGTAGGAACCGCCGGTCACGGGCCACCCGGGAAGATAACGCGGCGCGCCGGCGGCAAGCGCAGCCGCCGCCAACGTCACTGCGCATAATATTGTCAAGCGCTTTATGTAACGGCGCGGGCCCATTTCCATTCAGTTTAAATTATACTAGAAAGCGGCCTCGAATTCCAGTTTTAATTCGCGTCCCCGATTTTCCTCGAAATCCGCCGTCGTCTTCAAGTCGTAGCTCGGGTCCCACCAAATCTCGGCGTACGTCAGGTCTATTTTTACGCTCTCGTTCGGCGCGTACGCAAGATGGGGAATGAAGGCGACGCTTAGTATGGTGTCTTCCCGGACCGTGGTGCGAGGGCTGTCCTCGGCGCGGCGGCTCGGGTTGATGTAACGGGCGCCGACGCCGAAGAACGTGTTTTCCGTGAGGAAAAGCTGCGGCTCGCCGAAGAGGAGTACGTAGTCGTTGGTATCTATGCCGTCGCCGAAGGTGCTGTGATAGTTGGACCGCCACGCTTCGTAAAGCGCGGCCCCCCGCAGCCACAGCCGCGGCGGGATTACGCGCACGCCGAAGTCGGGATAGAATTGAATAAGCTGGCCGCCGGTCGGGTTTTCGACGCCCCTCTCGTCGGCGAAGACGTGGTCGGCGAAGACGTGGTACGCCGCGACGGTGTACAGGTCCCACGTCGAGAACTTCCACGACGCTTCGACGCCGGCGTGGACGGTGTCGCCCAACGTTCCCAGTTCGCCTCGGGGCTCGGGGGCCAACGTCTTCTCCCGCCAATACAGGTGGCGCCAGAACTTTGGAATGGCCGGCGCGTAGTGCGTGTCCCACAGCGATTTCAGGTCGTACGTTCTCCCCTCCGTCGCGACGAATAGGCCGAAGTTACGCACGTGGCAGCTGGCGGCGACGACGGCCTGGTGTTCGAGCCCCGCGCCCACGTCCAGCGACGCCGCGACCGGCCCGAATTCGCGGGCGGCGCGCACGCCGAACGGGTCGAGGTACGCCACGAACGAGACCGGGTCGATGCGATTTACGAGCTTGTTGTAGTAGCCGCCGTGGCCGTAGCGAACGTCGAAGCCGCCCAGCGTCACGTCGGTCCCCCGCCACAGGTCGCTAAACTCGACGTTGACCTGCTCCAACGACGCGTATACGTACTTGCTGTCGGCGTATTCGGTCAGGTAGTATTCCCCTTCCGCCGGCTCGAAGATGCTGTAGCGGTAAAATATCGATTGCTTGCGGTCGTCGAGCGTGAACTCGACGTTCGCGGCCAGGTTTTCGTCGAAGACGGCGCGGATGCCTAGGTCCGCTTCCAGACGAAAATTGTACGTGTGGTCGCCGTCCTTCACGATGTCGTCGGCTCGGCCTTCTTCCGTAGCGGGCTCCGGAATAGCCGCCGGCCCGACGCCGCCTTCCGCGAAGTCGTCGATGACGGCCCCGTACAGGTGGCCGTAAACCTCGACCTCCGCGGCCCAACAGGCCGCCGCCAAGAACGTTAAAAACGCGATTACCACCGAACGAGCACCCATAAGGTTTTACTCCTTTACGATTTTTCGCGAATGGCGCTTAATACTTTTCGGAAGCTCTCCGTCGCCGCGTCGTCGTAGAGAACGAAGACGACCCGTTTGAGACGCGGCGTCTCGCGGGTGGAGAGGTATTTTACGGTTTGCCCGAGCATGGCTTCGGCGGCCTCGTCGTACGGCATCCGCCCCACGCCGGTGCCCAAAGCCGGGAAGGCTATCGACTTGAGGCCTATGGATTCGGCGTCCTCGAGCGCGGCCCTCGTCGCCCGGGCGAGAGTTTCGGCGTCGGTCTTGCGGTCGTCTCCCATAACCGCGGCGTGAATGACGAACTTCGCCGGCAAAAGGCCGGCCCTGGTGCGGGCCGTCTCGCCCAGGCCGACGGGAGCCTTTTCGAGCGCTTCGCGCTGTACCGTGGGGCCGGCGCGCTTCGCGATGGCGCCCGCGACGCCGGCGCCCATCACGAGCGACGTGTTGGCCGCGTTCACGATGGCGTCGGCCCGCCAGCCGGTGATGTCCCCTTGCGCGATTTCGACGACCGTGTCGCCGACGACTAGTTCATCGACCATATCCTTACCCCTAATTAGTTGCGCCGCCGCCGGCCGCGTTACTCAGAAACAGGCGATTACGAAGGCGTACGCTTTATCGTAAATCAAGTAAGCTCCCCAATCGCGTTCGTCGAGGTCTATGCCCGAGGCCAGTTTGAAAGCGTAATTGGGGCCGAATTTGTATTCCAGCGATATCGGGACGCGGTTCTCGTGCCACCGCCACGTTTCGACTTCTTGGGAGGCGAGTCTGGTTTTCTTTACGTCCAAAGCCTCCCCCATGTAACCGGTTTCGAGGTAGAGCTCGCGCCAGGTGCGTAGGCGCCAGAGTAGATGGCAAACCAGTTCCGTTTTATCGTAGAAGTAACTTCGGAACGGCTCGTCGTCGAAATCGAACCGCCGCGTTTGGTGGCGGCGCTGGAGGCCGACGCGAAGGCGGTGGCGTCCCGGCGGTTGGAAATAGAGGCCGGCGCCGTGGGAGCCCAGCGTCAACCGGCTGTCGTAGTTCTCTTCCAACTGCGCCTCGCCGGTGGGCGGGTCCGTAAGTCGCCGCGTCTCTTCCCAAAGGTTGGCTTCGCCGCGGTAATACGCCTCAAGGTTCGCCGGCAGCGTCTTCCACGCCGTGAGGGAGCCGTACCGTTCCGCGTAGCGACGTGTCCAGTCGGGCTGTTGGCCGTAGAAGTAGGTGTAGTTTTTCGTCGACGGCGTCCGCCAAAAACCTTCGCCCTCCAACCTGAAACCCCAAGGGAACGACCAGGCAGCGGCGACCTCGTAGCGCCGGGGGCTATTCTCGAACATCTCCTCGTAACCCTCGTCGTACGACGAGCGCCGGAAAGAGTAATTGTTATCGAAGTCGATAGCGGTGTAGCCGACGTCGACGTAGCGGCCGCGGTCGTAGCGGAACTTGGTCGTGAAACCGGCGTCGGAGTAGCGCTTCCAGAACGTCGGCTCCGTCCGCAAACCGAGCTTGAACCAGCGCCACAGGCCGAATTCCAGCTCGAATTCGTTGAGCTGGCGCTCGTCCCACAACGGCTCGAGTCCCTCGTAGCAGTCGTAGCGGTAGAGGAAGCGGAACCAGCTCGTGAAATCGGCGGCGACCTTGACCTCCTGGTTCAGGAACCATTGTCGCACGTTAAGGCTGCCCATGGCGACGCGGACGCCGATGTCGTTATCAGCCCAGATGCGGTCCCAGTCGCGGTCGTACGAGAGCTGCACCAAGTCCATCGCGTATTCCTTGTCGAATTCCTCCTCGATATGATACGGCCCCGGCAGGTACTGGCCCGCGGCGGGCCCGGCCCCGCATGTTACCGCAAGAACTCCCGTTACGTATTTCCAATATTTAGGAAACCTACCCATATGCGATAATACCCCCTTGGCCGGGGGCGCGCAATAGTAGCCGATACCCGGCCCTCTGTCAACCGAAATCCACATTTATAACCGCCCGGGCAGGACGGCGCCATGGCCGCATAGCCTTATTACTAAGGCCGCGGCCGCGACGGCGGCGAAAGCCGCCGCCAACCCCCAATCCCACGCCGACGCCGGGCGGGAGCCGTACGGCGTCGGCCTCCTCGTCGCGCGGTATCCGCGGAGCTCCAGCGACGTTGCTAGCTGGTCGGCCGAGCGCAGGCTATACAGGAATACCGGTACGACGAGCGGCAGCGACCGACGAGCCTGCGACAGGAAGTTGGAGCCGAACTCGAGGCCGCGCGCGCGTTGGGCCTCCAGCGCCCGGGCGCTGGTCTCGAACATTACCGGCAAAAGGCGAAACGCGAGCGCGAGCGTAACCGTCGCGCTCGGCGGTACGCGAAAGGACCGCAACGCCTGGCCGAATTCTTCCGGCGTCGTCACGGCCAAAAATGCCAACCCGGCGCAGAGCATGCCGACGATGCGCAGGCCGACGGCGAGGCCGTACAGTACGCCCAGGTCCGTCGCCCGGTAAACCCAAAGCTGCGCCCACGGCTCGCCCGCCTTTATGAAAGGCGGCCACAGTAGGATGCTCGATACGACGAAAGCCGCGGCCAGCGGCGCCGTCCGTCGCAGCGACGTCTCCGCCCGACACAAGAATAACGCGGCCAGCGTAACGCCGGCGGCCAACGGCGCCACGTATGCCGGATTGTTGAACGTCGTGAGTAGCACCAGCGTCAACATGAGCAGCGCCAGGCGCGTCGCGGGGTGGAGTTTTTTTACCGGCGCCTCGGTCATATTTCGTCTCGGTTGCCCGGCGGGCGTAAGGCCCGCGCCAACTCCTCGCCCGTGACAACGCCCAAGCCCAGCTCGCGGGCCAGGCGCGCGGCAAGCGGCGGCTCGAGGCCGGCTCGCGACAATAGCTCGTCGTCGGCCAGGACTTCGCGCGGCGGGCCCTCGCCCACGACGCGGCCGCCGGCGACGACGGCGACCCGCCGGGCGTAGCGGGCCACGACGTCCATGGCGTGAGTTATGAAGACAACGGTGGTGCCGCCCCGGTTGAGCGCCGCGACCGCATCCATCAGCGCGGCGACTTCTCGCCGGTCGAGCCCCGTGGTCGGCTCGTCCATAACCAGGATTTCCGGCTCCATGGCGAGGATCGAGGCCAGCGCGACGCGTTGCCGGTCCCCTTTGGGCATCGCGAACGGGTCGTCGTCCTCGCGGCCCTCCAGGCCCACGGCGGCGACGGCCGCCTCGACGCGGCGTTCGGCCTCGGCGTGCGCCAGGCCCAATTGCCGCGGACCGAAAGCGACTTCCTCCCGGACCGTAGATTGAAATATCTGGTGGTCCGGGTTTTGGAACAGGTAGCCGACGGCCTGCGCGCGGTTCCCGGCCGGGAGCGCCGCCGGGTCTTGGCCCCGCACTCTGACCGTGCCGGCGGAAGGCTTCAGTAGGCCCGCGGCCGCTTTGGCGAACGTCGTCTTGCCGCCGCCGTTCTCGCCCACCAGCGCGACGAAGTCGCCCTCGCATATGGTAAGGTTGAAGTTGGAGAGCGCCTTGACGCCGCTCGGGTACGTCAGCGCAAGGCGGTCGGCGACGACCGCCGGAGCGCCCGTGGGGGTGGGCGGCTGCTCATCGCACGTTGAAGGAGCGATTTCCACTCCCGGACGTAGTACGTAACGCGAACCGCGCCGTTCGAAATGTCTAAGAAAGGTCAACGGCGCGACGCCGGCCCGGCCGCAGCGCTCTTCGTCGGCCAGCGTCGTGACCGGGGCTCCGCGCGCGACGAGCTCGCCGCCGCCCAGCAGCGCCACGTCGTCCCACGCGAGCGCTTGCGCCGGGTCGTTGTCGGCGACGACGGCGGTGCTGCCGCGGGCGCCGAGGTCCGTTATAATCCTCTGCAGCGCTGCCTTGCCGGCCGGGTCCAAATCGGTCGCGGCCTCGTCGAACAGCAGAAGGCGGGCGTCGGTGGCCAGCGCCGCGGCGACGGCGAGGCGCTGCTTCTGGCCGCCGGAGAGGGTTTCGACGCCGCGGCCTTCGAGGCCGGCGAGGCCGCAGCTCGCCAGCGCGTCGGCGACGCGGCCGCTTATCTCGGCCGCGGGTACGCCGAGGTGCCGCGGCCCGAACGCGACTTCGTCTTCCACCGTCGTCGCCACCAGCGCGGCGTCGAAGTCCTCGAAGACGAGAGCTACGGCGCCGGCGACGTCGCGGGGCCGCTTGCCTTCCAGGCTCGCGCCGAAAACGAAAACGCCGCCCGTTATCGTTCCCTTCTTAACGGCGGGTACGACGGCGGCGAGAATCGCCAGCAGCGTGGACTTGCCGGCGCCGGAATGGCCCAGGATGCCGAGGGTGCGGCCTTCTTCCAGCTCGAGATTGACGTGAGACAGAGCCGGCCGGGACCGGCCGCGGTACGTAAAAGTCAATTTGGCAACGTCGAAGGCGTTCGCCACGGGCGGTTGGGGGAGTTTACGTTACGAACCTTTGAGGACTTCGGGCGGGGCCGCGGCCAGGGCGTCGGCGTATTTACCGATCGCCTGTTCGTAGAAGTCGAGGGCCCGGGTTTTCTTGTCTTTGCTCGCGAAATCGGCGTCGAAATATTCGGCCAGGGCGAGCGCGGCCTGCGCGCCGAACTCGGCGCTGGCCATGAGGTCCCTTTGGGCCGTTATGGCGTCGGCCGGCGGAACGCGGTCCTCGAGGAAGTGGTAGGTGTCGGCCAGTTCCTTGGCGCGGTCCTCGCAATCGATGGAGTAATCCTTACCGGAGGACGCCTTGACGAAGAGTTCGCCGAGCTTGTCGAGCTGTTTGCCGATGCGTTTGGCCGCGGCGGCGAAGTCGTCGTAATATTGCGCGTCGGCTTCGGATATCTCCGTTGCCGCGGGCGCGGTTGCCGCGGCTACGGCAACCGCGGCGACGACCCATATTAATTTACTCATTACTCCCACCGCCCTTTTCTTCGACTAAGTTTATAGTTTGTTTCGGTTCGTTTATTTCGAAATCCGCGAAAGTCGCGGGCGCTGCTTTTTTCAGTTCTTTCAATATGGCTATGGCGAGTCGGCGTATTTCCCACTGCGCCGACGCGTGGCCGCGGAGCGCGAGTACGTGGCGCCACTCGCGGAAGTTGGCGGTCATAATTATCTCGGTCGCCGTCGCGTTGGGCAGGACGAAGCGTGCGTCTTCCCGCGGTACGCCCATCCCGATTAGCTTCTCGTACGCGGCGCGGGCGTTCTCGACGGCGTCGTCGAAAACGCGGTGGCCGTCGGCGTTCTGCGCCACGGACGGCGGCGTGACGTACGGGAAGCCGGCCTCGCTTACGTAGCGCTGGCTGCGCTGCGAGTACGAGGCCAGGCGGTGGCGGACGAGCTGGTGGGTGAGGGCGCGCGAAACGCCCGCGATGCGGAACGTCGCGGCGGCGTGCTCGAGGACCGAGACGTGGCCGCGGCGAATTAGCATGCGGATAAACTTGGCCGCGGAGTCGGCGCCGGCGCGGTCGCCGGTGTCGTAGCAGGTGCGGCCCGCGGCCTCGATTAACTTCTCGGCGTCGGGCGTAATCGTTAAGAGCTCGACTTCCACAACGCTCTCCTTGACAAGGGGCGGCGTTTCAATTATAATATCCGCCGACGGGGCAGTAGCTCAGCTGGAGGAGCGCCTCCCTCGCACGGAGGAGGTCGTCGGTTCGAATCCGATCTGCTCCAACCTGCCGGGTCGCAAGGCCCGGCGTTTCTATTTAGATATTAACACTTTTCGGCGCCGGCGGCAACGTCGGCGCCGTGCGGTTCCTCAAGTTTAAAACCTCCCGCCCACCAACCGGTGCAATAGCGAGCGGCGAAGCTGAATCGCGTCGTGGGCGCAGGCCTCGTGGCAGCAGTAGCACCGGATGCAGAGTTTCTCGTCGATATAAGATTTATCGTTGATGACGCTGATGGCGCTGACGGGGCAGCTCTCGCGGCACAGGCCGCACCCCGTGCAGCGCTCGCGCCGCACCCGCGGTTGAACCGACAGGCTGTTGCGCAGCAGCGCGCGTAAAATCCCCTGCAGCGGTCCGTAGCCGGCAAAGCCGCCCTCCCCCGCGACGGTGGGGGGCCACTTCCAGTCGGGAACCCGTAAAGCCTCGAGCGCGGGGCCGACGACGTCGACGTCCTCGGGTCGGTTGGGTTCGATACCTCGAGCCGCTGCCGCCCGGAGAACGGGATGGTTTTCGGGCGGCAACCCCGTTATCGCCCCCGCGGCCGTGTCCACCGCCAGCGGCGACGTGCCGGCCAAGATAAGGCCGACGTTCCGCGGTTCGCCCGCGCCCGGGCCGTTGCCCTCCATCGCGACCACGGCCTCCATAATACTAAAAGCCGGTTTGACGAAGAACGCGACGTCGAGCAGGACGTCGGCGAAGTTGTCCACCGTCCGTATTCGCGCGTGGTAGGCCGGTTTGTCGAAGCCGGGGAGGACGCCGAAGAGGTTCTTTACGGCGCCGGTAAGCATGGTGAAGGTGTGAGTCTTGAGTTTGCACAGGTTGACGACGGCGTCGGCCTCCAGAACCGGCGTGATTACGGTGAACTTTTTAGCGACGCGGCCGTCGTCGAATAATACTTCGCGCGAGGTGGTATCGTAGTTGAGCTCGAGCCCCGTTTCGTCGGCGAGGCCGAGGTAGCCGGAGCGGCGGTAGCATTTCTCGAGCGTCCTCTCGGTGTATGGTAACCCCGAGCCCGGGCTGTCGGCCAGTATCGGCGTCGCGCCCGCTTCCCGCACCGCCGCCGCCACGGCCTTCACCACTGCCGGGTGCGTCGTTACCGCTTCCTCGGGTCGCGAGCCGCGCAGCAGGTTTACTTTTAAGACGACGCGCTGGCCGGGTTTGAAAAAGGCGCCGAATCCGCCCCACGGTTCGACCGCCTCGGCGACGGCGCGGCCGACGGAGGCGTCGCCGTAGGAGGCGCAGCGGACAATGCGAACCCTATTATCCATCCCGACCCGGCTCTACCTCCTCGTCGAAGCGGAGCTCGGCGAGGGGTAGACGCGGCTTCGCCGGCGGTTCTTCGGCGGCGTAACCTAAAGTCATCAGACATACGAGCGCGTACTGCTCCGGGACGTTCAGGACGGTGCGCACCCGTTCCTCGTCGTAATTGTTTATCCAGCACGTGCCGAGCCCCTCGGCCGTCGCGGCCAGCGTGACGTACGCCGCGGCGATGGCGACGTTGTAGCGTACGTACATGTCCCACGTCCAGCTGCCGCGGGTGCGCGCGTCGGGCGCGGGGGCGCCCTCGTGCGCCAGGAAACCCAGAAAGGCGACGACTACGGGGGCCTCGGCTATGAAGCTGTTGTGGGGGGCGGCGGCGTCGGCCAGGGCGCGGCGTCGGCCTGGGTCGCGGACGACGACGAAGCGCCACGGTTGGCGGTTATGGCCGGAGGGGGCGAAACTGCCCGCCTCGAGGGCGCGCGCCAAAACGCCGTCCGGGACCGGGTCCGGCTTGTATTTCCGTACGGAACGGCGGCCCGCGATAGCTTCGAATAAGTCCATGGCGATTTTACCTAGCGATTTCCGTGTATTATAAGGTTAAAATCCGCCGAAGTAAAGCGAGCGTACTATTAAAAATTTGACTTGATATTTTCCCCATTTTAATTTATAAATATAGGGTACTTTTAACTGTGATTACTAACGTTTCGATTATCGGCGATGAGGAGGTAAGGAAATGAGGAACGTGCTTTTCTTTACATTGGCGTTAGCCTTGGCTACGGCAGGGAACGTGTTGGCGACGGGCAACGAACACGAAGTGGGCGGCTCCGCGGATCAGGGACATACCGTACCGTTCTATTCGCCCGCCGCGGCGATGCGGTTCCAGTGTATGTGGTTCCAGTTCGAGATAGATGAGAAGGGTAACGTGGCCCGGATCGAGTTCCTATTCGAATCCGGCGGCGCGACGCCAACCGCGCTCGAAGGTTGCAAGATGATCCTTTGCCACTCCAGCAAGGAAAAGCTTACCAACACCTTCAAGAAGAACTACGACTTCAAGACGCCGGTCGAGGTCTTCAAAGGGAAGTATACCGTGCCGGAAGGCCTCAAGAATAATGACTGGTTCACGGTCGTCGAGCCCGATAACTTCGTCTACAACAACAAGAACAACTTGCTGATGGAAATATCCTGGACCAACGCCACCGGGGCTACTACGAAGACCTACATATCCCTTGCCGACCAGCCGGGCCGGCTTCGCGTGTTTGACGCGACCGGGGCTACCGGCAAGCTGTTGCCGAACCAGGGTCATCTCGCCAGGATTACGATCGGCAATCCCGCCGTCAACCCGACCAGCCTGGGCCGGGTCAGGGCGTTGTTCAATTAGCTTTTAACGCTAATCCGTTGCGATAACGAACGCCCCTCGCACGAGGGGCGTTCTGTTTTACCTGGTGCGCTGGCCCGGCCGGCGCCGTACCCGGCTTTAACTTCCGAACGCGACCAGGTTTTGGAACCACTCTTTTTCGCGCACCGACGCGAAATCGCCGTCGGTCGCGGCTTTCGGCTTGGAATGGGGGTCGAGCTCGAGCGCGCGGCGGAGGTATTTTTCACATTCTTCTTCGTTGCCCTCCAGCGCCCAGAAGCAGGCGAAGTTGTAATGGGTCGCGTGTTCGTCGGGGGCAAGTTCGACGCCGCCGCGGTAGTGTTCGGCGGCCTCGGCCGGCCGGCCGGCGCGGTGGAGCGTCGTCGCCTTCGTCGTATATGCCAGCGCGAAGGTCGCGTCTTTCGCTATTATATCGTCGCAGATAATGAGAGCTTCCTCGACGCGGCCCAACAAAGTGAGGGCGTTGGCTTGTGCGGTATGCGCGCGCAGGTATTCGGGGTCCGCCTTTATAGCTTCCTCGAACGCCGCTAACGCATCCTCGAAGCGGTTGGCGTCGAAGTAGTGGCGACCCCGTTCGAAGTGCACTTTGGCGCGCAACCGCGCCGTATCGTCTTCGCTTTTCGTTTGACCTTCCATTTCTTTTCTGCCGTTTCCCGAAATTAAGGTTAGTGCTAAATAACGCTAATACCGCCGGTGCCCAACTCGGTGCGGCGCCAGGCCGTGGGGGCTTAGCCGTTAGTTCGCTTTACCTCGCTCTTATTGAGGAATGGCGGACGTCGAGGTGAAGGCGACCCCCGTTACCCTTGACTTATACGTGCGGACGTTGGTTTCCCTCCACGCCGGCGTCACAACCGGTCGATCAAAAAAGGAGTCCTCCCGCAATACCCGGTGGGACCTTACTAACCTCCGGCCCCCAGCGCGCGGCGCCACGCCGGCGTTTCCCACCAACGATTCGGCTCGAAAGTTACTTCGGCGCCACCGCGCGAGACGAGTTCGTCATTGTACGTTGCCCAGTCGTCGACGGCGGCGGCGAGGTCGGAGACGGCATCCGGCTTTTTTTGGGGGTCCGCGGCCAGCGCGCCGGCCAGATTCCCGGCGACGATTTCGCCGTCCTCGGCCTGCGCGGCCACCTCGCCGTACTCGGCGTCGCCGGTCTTGCCCTGGAGGGGGCCGGCCTCGGCGGCGAGCATGGCGTATTCATGCGCTATCGCGCCCACGGTTTGCTGCAGCTCCCGGCGCGCGGTGTCCTCGGGCGTGTTGGCCGATAGGTAGTCGTTGATTTTTTTCGTGACGGCGAATAGGTCGGCGCGGTAGGCCGGGGCCGATTTGACCGACGACGGCCCTTTGGCCGCGCGGCACCCCGCGAGCGCCGGCCACGTCGCCCACGCGAGGATTACGATAGACACGCCGAGCCGTTTCGCCCGGGGGTATTTTTCAAGCGCCGCCATCAACGTTTAATAATACTTACAAAATAGTATGAACGCAACGAAAAAGTGCCGCCGTCCTTGTACTTGTCGTCGCGGGGCATTTTTGTTAAAATTAATAGTTGGGTTGAGGTTTCTTAACCGTGAAGGTATTAGTTACAGGGGCCAACGGCTTCATCGGGAGCCACCTCGTCGAAGCCCTTCTCTCAAGGGGGGATGACGTCAGGTGTTTGCTTCGGCCTACGTCGGACCGGCGCTGGTTGGAAGGGCTCGACTACGAAGAGGCGCCGGGCGCTCTCGACGACGACGGCTCGTTGGCCCGGGCGGTAGCCGGCGTGGACGTGGTCTACCATTGCGCCGGCGCGACTAAAGCCCGCAAAGCCGAATCGTTGTACCGCGTCAACGCCGAGGGGACCGCGAACCTGGCCGACGCGTGTTCGGCGCGGGGCACGCCGCCGTCGTTGGTATACGTCTCGAGCCAGGCCGCGGCCGGGCCCTGCGGGCCGGACGGCGTCCGCCGCGAAGCCGACGAGTGCGCCCCCGTGAGCCACTACGGCCGCAGCAAGCTCGAGGGGGAACGCGCGCTACGGAAGCGCGAGGCCGAATTGCCTTTCGTTATAATTAGGCCTTCGGCCGTCTACGGCCCGCGCGATACGGAGATGTTTTTGTTCTTCAAATTTATAAACAAGGGCGTCGCGCCGGCGTTGGGATGGGACGACCGGTACTTGAGCCTATGTTACGTGGGCGACGTGGTGGACGCGTTGTTGCTGGCGGGCCGTAATAAAAGGGTCCGGAGCGAGGTGTACTTCGTGGCCCACGACGAGGTTTGGGACTGGCGCGGCGTAGCGCGCGCGGCGGCCGCGGCGTTGGGCGTAAAGACCAGGACGGTTCGCGTTCCCAAGGTAGTCCTCTTCGGGGCGGCGACGATTGCGGAGCTCGCCTCCACCCTTTCCGGGAAGGTGGCGACGCTCAACCGCGAGCGCGCCCGCGTCATGTGGGAAGAATTCTGGGTGTGCGATATAAGTAAAGCCAGGAAAGAATTGGGTTTTATCCCTCGCGTCGGGTTTGCCGAGGGAGCGAAATTAACGACCGCGTGGTATCGCGAAAAAGGGTGGTTGTAAACGTTATGAACGAACAACAACGTCACCGGCCGGATATATTCGAGAAGTGCGGGAGGTTTACGACTGCGAAAGCGGCTATAGCCGCGGGCGTTTACCCGTACTTCCACGTTATCGAATCGGGCCAGGACCCCGAGGTTATGGTCGAGGGGCGCAAGATGATTATGGTGGGGTCGAACAACTACCTGGGTTTGACCTCCCACCCCAAGCTCAAGGAAGCGGCGATCAAAGCGACGCAGAAGTTCGGCGTCGGGTGCGTCGGTTCGAGGTTCCTGAACGGTACCCTCACGTTGCACATAGAGCTGGAGGAAAGGCTCGCGAAGTTTTGCCGCAAGGAGGCGGCGCTCGTCTTCTCCACCGGCATGCAGACGAACCTCGGCGTCATTTCCGCGCTGGCCGGGAAGGGCGACGTCATCGTAACCGACAAGTACGACCACGGCAGCATCATCGACGGCTGCCGGCTGAGCTACGGCCACATGAAGCGCTTCCGCCATAACGACATGCGCCACCTGGAGCGCGTCCTGCAATCTCCCGCCGACGGGGGCGGTGTCCTCATCGCGGTTGACGGCGTCTTCAGCATGGAGGGCGACGTTTGCGACCTGCCGGCCATCGTAGAGCTGGCGAAGAAGTACGGCGCCCGGGTCCTGGTCGACGACGCGCACGGCATCGGGGTCCTCGGTTCGCGGGGCGCCGGCGTCGCCGACCATTTCGGCCTTGACGAAGAGGTGGACATGATAATCGGGACGTTCAGCAAGTCCTTCGCCTGCGTGGGCGGCTTCGTCGCCGCTACCGAGACGGTCGTCCATTACCTCAAGCATTTCGCGCGGTCGATGATATTCTCCGCCAGCCTGCCCCCCGCCAACGTGGCCTCTGTGATAGCTGCGCTGGATATTATCGAGAACGAGCCGGAGCGCCGCGAGCGCCTGATGGAGGTGGCCGAAAAAATGCGCGCCGGCTTCCGGAACCTCGGCTACGATACCGGCGAGAGCACGACGCCCATCATCCCCGTTATCGTCGGCGACGACCTCACCGCGCGGACGATGTGGCGCAAGCTGTTCGACAGGGGGATATTCACGACGCCCGTTATGACGCCTGCCGTTCCGGAGAACCGCGCCCTCATCCGCGTGAGTTGCATGGCGACGCACACCGGCGACCACGTCGACCGCGTCGTGGAAGCGTTCGACGAGGCCGGCCGCGAGATGGGCGTTATCGGGGGGAGAGTGTAGCGTGGTCGACGTAGCGGAGGTAGCCTCGCGACGCGATTTCAACGCGTTCGTCGATTTCCCCTACCTTTTGTACCGCGACGACGTCAACTGGGTGCCGCCGCTCAAGCGCGACGTCAAGTTTACGTTCAGCGGAAAGAACCCGTTCTGGCATCACGCCGAGCGGGCGCTTTTCGTCGCGCGCCGGGAGGGGCGGGTCGTAGGCCGCGTCGCCGCCATCAAAGACGAAGATTACGTAAAATTCGCGGGCGAGCCGTGCGGTTATTTCGGTTTCTTCGAGGCGGAAGACGACGGCGAAGCCGCGGCGGCGCTGTGGGACGCGGCCTCCGCTTGGCTCCGCGGCCGGGGTCTAACCAAATTTATAGGCCCCATGAACCCCTCCACCAACGAGGAGTGCGCGTTCTTGGTGGAGGGTTTCGACCGCCCCCCCTATATAATGATGACGCACAACCCGCCGTACTACGCGACGCTGGCGGAGGAGTACGGTTTCCGCAAAGGCCGGGACTTGTTCGCTTTCGTCTGGGAACTCTCGCTGGCGCGGCTCGAGCGCGTCGAGCGCGTCGCCGCCCGGGCGCGAGCGCGCAACCCGGGGTTGACGGTCCGCTGCGTCGACGTCGCCGACTTCGCCGGCGAGGTCCAGCTCGTGCGCGAGATCTACAACCGCGCCTGGGAGTACAATTGGGGCTTCGTGCCGCCGACGCGCGAGGAGTTCGACAGTACGGCCCAACGGTTGAAGTCCCTCGTCGTCCCGGAGCTCGTCTCCCTCGCCTTCGTGAACGGCGATCCGGCGGCCTTCATCTTTACGGTGCCCAATTACAACGAGGTCCTGGCCAGGATGGGGGGCTCGACCGGCCCGGTGAGCCTGATAAAATTCTTGTCGGGCAAGCGCAGGATAAAGAGCTGCCGCGTTATGCTCTTCGGCATCTGCCCGGAGTACCGCAAGCGGGGCATGGACGCGGTCCTAATGGCATCCAACCACCGCGCGGCGCTCGAGCTCGGCTACGAAGAGGCGGAGTTCTCGTGGGTGCTGGAGGAGAACGAATTGACCAAGCGCACCGTGGCGATGTTGGGCGGCCGGCCGTATAAGAGGTATAGGATTTACGAGAAGGAGATTTAAGGGGGGTCGGCGTGTGTTTTTATAAAGGCGGTAAGGGGCGCTTTTTTTAATTTGCGCGGAGCGGCGAGGGAGGGGATTACCGAGAAGATGCAATAAAAGCGCCGGTACGCGCCCCGGCGCATCTTTTAAACCCTGGTTTGGCCGTTCGTGAGATCTTGAATATAGCAAGGGTATCTCAAAGTTTCTTTTGAAAGACACGGTATCGCTTATAAAGTTCCCCTCCCAGCCGCTCCATCTCGGCGCGCATTTTAACGTTCGTTTCCATTTCGTGATGCGAATCCATGTGTGCGAACCCGCCGTTCTTGGCGGAGCGCATCATCGCCGTACCCATTAACACATCCAAGCCTTTTCCCCGGTATTCTTGCTTAATCCCGCCCAGTAACAAGTCGAGCTGTTTCGTCTTTTTAGCCGCCCGCATTATTTTGAATACCCCGAACGGGAAAAGGCGTCCCTTTGCCCGGCGTATCCCCTCGCTCATATTCGGGATACCTAAAACAAAGGCGATGACCCTTTCGTCTTCAGCGATCACTTTGACGAACCGCGGGTCTATTACCGGGAGGTACTGTTTGGCTAAGCTGGCCATTTCGGCCTCGTCGAGGGCCGTATAGCCGTATAGATCGTTGAATGTTTCGTTCATGAGGCGGAGAATCGGTAGGATGTACGGTTTAAATTTTTTTCTTTTGGTGAACTCGACCACCGAAAATTTACCCCGCGCCAGAACGCGGTCGTAGATCTTCTGATAGAATTCGGGGATTTCGTCGAAGATTTTTACCCTGTAGACGACGTAGTCCACCTCTTTGGTATACCCTTTAGACAGTAGGAAGCGAGGGATGTATTCGAAGTTATAGTAGGTGGCGATCGTGGGCTCGTATTCGAATCCTTCCACCAGAAAACCTTCGGGGTCTTGCTCGGTAAAACCCAAAGGCCCGACGAGCTTGTCCATTCCTTTATCGCGGGCCCACGCCTCCACGTAATCCAGCAGGAGGTGGGCGACCTCTTCGTCTTCGAAACACTCGAGGCAACTAAATCGGGCGTTCCTTTCGCCGCGGAGGTCGTTACTTCGCGTGTTGATGATGCCCATGATCCTTCCGGAGAGACGCGTGCCGCGGTACGCCAGCCCGAGCGTCGCCTCGCAGTAGGAGAACGCCCGGTTTTTACGGGGGTTGAAGAAGCGCCGCTCGTCCGCGTAGATTGGCGGAACCCACATCGCGTGATCGCGATGGATCCGCGCGGGCAGGTAAATAAACTTCTTTAATTCTCTACCGCCCGTGACCTGTTGTATTTGCACGTCCATGTGCTCCTACCCGGCCGGGGGTGTCCTTCCGCGTCGCTCGCCCCGCATCCCGACGTCTCTCTTAACTCTCCAATATATATTATCTCCCGCCAGCCGTCCACAACGAATTCCGGGCGGCGCGGCCGTATAAGAGATACAGGATTTACGAGAAGGAACTTTAGGGTTTTGCCTGAATAGGAAAAGCGGCCGCAGGGCCGCCGTTTTTTATTCCAATTTCGGCCTTGTTACAAAACCAGCGCCTCGTATACCAACTCGACCACGGCCTTAATTTCGACGCCGAGTCGGTACTTCTTGTTGAGGTCGAGCAATTGGTCGGCGCAGTTGTGGCAGGGCGCGGCGACTATCTTGGCGCCGGTGGCGCGGATCTGTTCCGCCTTGACCTCGCCCGAGGCCACGCGGCGGTCGCCGTACTCGCTCATGGAGAGCATCCCGCCGCCGCCGCCGCAGCAGAAGTTCTGCTCGCGGTTCGGGACCATCTCGACGAAGTCGCTCGTAACCCGCCGTAGAATCTCCCGCTGCGGCTCGACGATGCCGCCCCACCGCACCAGGTTGCAGGGGTCGTGGAGCGTCACTCGAGCCGGGTTCTTTGCCGGGTCCACCCGTATCCGGCCTTCTCGTACGTATTCCAGCAGAAGCTCCAATACGCTCCGCATCGGCACCGCGTATTTCTCGCCCAGCCAGTTGGGACCCTCCCAGCGGAACGAGCGGAAGCCGTGGCCGCATTCCGAGAGGACTATCTCGTCGGCGCCGAGCCGCTCCGCTTCTTCTACCGCCTGCTTGGTTATCGCTGCCGCGGCGGGGTCGTCGCCCGAGTATAGGCCGTAGTTGGTCACGTCGTAGAACCTGCTCGACATGGTCCAGCGCTCGCCGGCGGCGTGGAAGACGCCGGCGGCGGCCATGAGAGACAGCGGGAAGAACTTGACTTCCCGCGGGTTGACGAGGTAGACGACGCGCTTTCCCGGCTCGTCGACGTGTACCTTCGCGTCGTCGTCGCCCATCTCTAGGCGGAGGTCGTCGGAGATCCAGGCCGCCGTATCGCGGAGCTCCTCGGGCGGTATGGCCATCTGGTTGCCGGTCTCGAGTTGATTGTCGACCACCGCTTGCAGGTTCGGCGGCACCTTTCCCGCCGCGGCCAGGACGTTTCGCCCCGCCCGCATTATCGCGCCCACGTCCGTGCCCACGGAGCAGTTCAGGCCGCAGCGGCCGCAGGCGGTGCAGCGGCCGTAGGCCGCCTCCACGAGCTCGTCCAGGGCCGCCGGCGTCAGGGCCCGGGCGCCGACCAGAAACGGCGCTATCCTTCCCAACGCGGTGTGGTAGCGGCGGAAGAAGCTCGCGACCTTGGCGGCTTTGGCCCCCGGCAGGTTCTCCGGCACGGGGTCCGTTTTGTAGATGTGGCAGCTCTCGCCGCACAGGCCGCACCTGACGCAGGCGTCGAAGTGGTAGGCGGCCAACCCCCGCGCGGCGCTCCGAAGTGCCTCGCGCGCCATCCTCGCGACTTCGGCCGGGTCCGAAACCCGCGCGGCCGTGCTTTCGTCTTGTTCTTTTTCCGACATTTCCTTATGATTTCGTGCCGCGGAGCGTGGGGTACGTCCCGCGGTATCCCAGCCGCCGGCCCAGGTCCACCCGCGAGACGGGGCAGAAGAGCGCGTGGCGGAGTTTCCCGAGTGGCAGGTAGAAGAACGTAACGGCCGTGAATATCAAAAACGGCGACGTGGCCAGTACGCCGAATCCGTAGAGCGCGGCGGCGAGGATGAAACCGGAAGTGACGGCGGCGGCGACGTAGTCGTCGGGGCAGCTCATAGCGCGCAGCGTCCTCGATACCGCCCGACGCACCAGCAGGTACAGGCCCGCGGCGACGGACAACGCCGCCAGCGTGCCGGCGGCGGCCGGCCAGAGCGGCGCCGCCTCCGGCTTGACCATCGCGACTAGCGCCTCGACGACGGCGACGGCCACGCCGACGTGCAGCGCGACGCCGACGGCGAATTTCCCCGGGTGAAGGCGCGCGGCCTCCTTGTGGGCGGGCGCCATCGCCGCGGTCAAGTTGAACAGGACGGCGCGGCCGGGGCTTCCGGCGCGTACGCTGTAATCTTTGCGGCCGCCGCCCCAGGCCGTCAGGAGCTGCGCCAGAAGTAAGGCCGCGGCCCAGGCCAAGCTAGCCGCGGCGACGATTCGTTCGATTACCAACATCGGGTATTATTCGCGGTACCTACACGCACCCGTCGGGTTTGGGTAGGCCGGCTACGCGGCACGCCCCCCGTGCGGGGCCGGCCGTAAAAAGTTTATAAATTTGGCGTACGCTCACCTCGCATTGCTGGCAGATGAGGCGGACGGGAGGCGCGAGGTCGTGCTCCTTCCAGTACTCGCGGATGAAGTTGACGATACTCCAGTGGTCTTCGGACATCTCGTCGATGTCCTCTTCCCGCCCGATGGCGCGGGCGACGGCGTCGTTCCACAGCCCGGGCTCGAGCATGAAGCCGTCCTGGTCGAATTCGACGTCGGCGTCGCCTACCTGTATCTTGTGCTCTGTCATATAATCGTTCCGGCGCTAATGTTAGAGGTTGCGATTACGCGGGGCGGTCCGCGGCGACCTCGGCCACGGCCTTGACCGCGGCCTCGACGTGTTCTTCGGCGTTAAAGGGGCCGACGGAAAAACGCACCGTGCCGCGCGGGGCGGAGCCGTGATGTTCGTGGATGAGCGGCGCGCAGTGCAGGCCGGTGCGGGTTAAAATCCCGTAGTCTACGTCGAGGATGGTGCCGACGTCGCCCGCGTCGTAGTTGGCCACCGTCACCGACATCGTCGCAACCCGCCGCTCGAGGTTCTTCGTTCCCCAGATCTTGACGCCCTTGATTAGGGACAAGCCGTCTTGCAGTTTTGCCAGAAGGTCCATCTCGTGGGCGTGGATGGCCTCGAGCCCTTTCTCGAGGACCCAGTCGAGGCCCGCGGACATGCCCGCGATTCCCGCCGAGTTCAGCGTCCCGGCCTCGAGCCGGTACGGATACTCCTCCAGGTGGTACGGGTGGGCGCTCCGCACGCCGGTGCCGCCGTAGACCGTGCCCCTTATCTCGGCGTCGTCGGCCACGCACACGCCGCCGGTTCCGGTGGGACCGAAGAGCCCCTTGTGGCCGGTGAAGGCGACGAAGCTTATGTTCCACGCTGTCATATCGATGGGTAATACGCCGCCGCTTTGGGCGGTGTCGACCGCGAACGGCACGCCTTCCTCGCGGCATACGACGCCGATGGCTTCGATATCCTGCACTACGCCGGTGACGTTCGAAGCGTGGTTGACGACGACGAGCTTGGTGTTCTTCTTTACGGCCTTGCGGATATCCTCCGGGTCGACGTATCCCTCGCCGTCCGGCACCACGTACGTCGCTTCGGCGCCGTCTTTGACTTTGTGGTTGACGGGACGGATTACGGAGTTGTGCTCCACCATCGTGGTAACGACGTGGTCGCCCGGGCCGACCATGCCGTTGACGATCAGGTTGAGGCCCATCGTAGCGTTCGCCGTGAAGACGAGGCGGTTGGGGTCTTTTTCCTTTCCCGCTTCGACCAGGCTCTTGTTGAAGAAAGCGGAGAGCTTCTTTCGCGTACCGTGGATCATCTGCTCGGCGTGGAGGGCCAGGTCGCAGCCCGTGCGGCCGGGGTTGACGCCGTAGTTTTTGTAGAACTCGTGCACGGCGTCGTGCATGACGTCCGGTTTCGGAAAGGTCGTTGCGGCGTTGTCGAGGTAGATTAGATCAGTTATGGAGCTAGACCTCGTTACGGTTCGCTATGGGATATGGAGAGGTTGACTCGTGCCGAGCGCGGAGGCCGATTTCGGCGCCGCGGCGGGGGATTACGATTGCTTTTTGATATCGTCCCAAAAGAGCATTTTAATGTCTTTGAAGATATTGCTGAAGTCCTCGGTGATCTCGTCGTACATATCCCGGTCGCTCATAATAAGGTAGCGGTCACTGCATTTATTGCAGAGGTGAAGGTATAGAATGGCGCCCATGACGCGGTAGAGGCTGCCGTACGCCTTCTGCCCCGGGCGCGACCTGAGGTGGAGGCACGAGGTCTGGACCGACGCCACGAGGGATTGGTCTTCGGAGATGAGGTCGAAGGGCCGCGTTATGGGGGTCCCGTCTTCCTTGGCACCGATCGTTATTTCGCCGGCCTTCATCGGTACGCCGACGTACTCGATGAATTCGCGCTTTATCTGGTCGTCGAGGGTGGGTTTCATAATATTTAGCTTAAAAATGTTAACTCCAAAGCATATGCTTGTCAACGAAAAAAGGCGTTGGGACGTTGCCGATCGCACTAACGGCGGTCCGGCGCGGCGCCGTAACGCCCGGCGCGTCACGCCCGGAATCGTAACGTTACTCCTTAAGCGCGTCGTAACGGGCCCGGTACTCGGCGATTAAATAGTCCGGGTTCAAACCCTCAGGGTAGCCGGTATGCTGCAACATCTCGGTCACGGTTATGCTGTCGCCCCGGCGGAACAAATTTTTGAAGAACTCGCCCGCGGCCGGGTTTTTGTACCACCTTGAGCCGAACTCCTCGACGACCTTGGCTCGGAGCTGCGCCGCGGCGCAGAAAGCCGCCATATAGTACAACGCGTAGAAACCCTCGTCGACCGCCAAATAATTGGCCTCGACGCGGACGGCGTACTTGGGGAACAGCCGCTGCTTGTCGGCTTCGGCGTCGTAGTACGAGAGCGGGTCTTCCAGCTTTCCTGAATGCAGCGCCTCGTCGTAAAAAACGACGAAGGCGATGCCGCGCGCCCCACCCATATCCGTTATGAGCTTGTATTTAAGGAATTCGTCGATCACTTCCTCCGGCATGCCGAGCTCCTCGGCCAGGAACGTGCGGTTGTTAAACATCTGTTCGAAGAAGATGGCGTACGTCTCGGTGAGCTCGTTGGAGCCGAACATGCGGAACTCGTAGGGGAGGTCGGCGTCGGTGTTGCCGTGGTGAAGGGCGTGGCCGAACTCGTGGAACGCGGCCTCGTAGTCGTTGACGCCCCCCGCCGGCTTCAGGTTGACGCGTACGTCGGAGGGCGCGTCGAATCCCCAGCACGCCGCGCGGGCCTCTTTCTCGGGCCGGTCCGCGTCGTCCACGGTAACGTTGGGCATGTCTCGAATATCCAAGCCGATCCCGGCGAAGAAACCGTACGTGAACTCGAGGAACGTCTCCTTGGGGAAGTACGCGTCGAAGTCCTTACCCCAGTATATGTTTTTCGATTCCCATGGGGGAGTGTCGGCGGGGTCTTTGCCGTACAGCGCCCGGCACCTCTCGGTCACGAGCTCTTTGTAGGTGGGGAACGTCGCGTCGCGGAACTTGCGCGCCTGCGCCGCCGGCACCCCCGGTTCGTAGCCGAGCATCTGATAGTAGAAGTCGCTGTAGCTGTCGTAGCCGGCGGCGCGGGTCGATTCGTGGTGCGCGCGGAGGCGTTCGCGCCGGAGCGGGTTCATGACGTTGATGGAGTAATTATACCGGGCGTAGTAAAGGTTCATGTATTTTTCGGGGTCGTCGGTGGCGCGCGACAAGGGGTAGAAATCCCGCACCGCGACCGGCTTCTCGAAGCCCTTTACCCAAACGTGGTCCGAGGCGCTGCGGTTATCCATCTCGTCCGCGATGGCGGCGACGCGCTTCGCCTCGTACGTAGTGGCGAGGTCGCGATACAAGTATTGGAGGCGCCGCGCCTCGACGGCGTTCGTGGCCGTGGTCCATTTCTCGCGCAAAAAAGCCAGCAGCCCCGGGTCGTCGGAGAGGTACGAGTACTTCTCCAACAGGCCGGCAATGTCGACCGGCTTGCCGTAGACCGAGTTGTCCCACCCGGCCTGGCACCATTCCCGGATGAGCCGCTCGTTGTCGGCCCGGACCTTCTCGAGGTCGTACTTCTCGGCGGCCGTAGCCGAAACGGCGAGCGCTATCGCCGCCGCGATGAGTAGTCTACGCATACTTAACTCCTATCGTTCCGATGGGGGTATAAGATACACGTTATTTTAACACGGCCGGAGCGCCGCCGCTACCTTTACGGCGTAAGCGGTAGCGGTTTGACGGAAGCACCGCTTTATGGTATGATGCCCGTCGACGTCGAAGCGAAACCGTTATAATCCCTTAATTGTTATCCAGGAGGAAACGATATGAGGCGGATACTAGTTGGTTTGACGGCGCTCGCGCTGGCCGCCGCGGCCTTTGCGGGCGAGAATACCGGTAAGATAATTTCGACGAAGGTCTCCGGTCCCGGAGACGGCGAACCTTTCGAGACTATCGTAAACGACACCGCCGGTAACCCGCTAATGGATATCAAGTGTTCCGGGGTCGGCCAGGGTAAAAAAGACGTCAAGGTATACTGGCTCGACCCGGAACACATGCCCGACGCCGAGGCGAAATTCTATTTCACCTGGGGCAACGTCGTTAAGGAGGTCCTGGTCGGTAAGAATTGCGTCGGCCTGGCGCAGTTCCGGGACTTCTACCCCGAAGGTAAGGCGACCATAACGATGCGCGTCGTTTTCGTGGGCCAGGTTGCCAACCGCGTCAAACTGGGCAACATCAAACCGGAGTACCTCATACCGGTAGCAAATTCGCCCGGGTTCTGGGGTTCCGTCGTTAACCCTAAAGGTCTAAAGGGTAAGCTGGAAGAGGGCATCGCGACGCCCAAGTACCTCGACCTGACCGAGTACGGCGCTGAAGTAGAGGTGGACACGGAGAACTACGAGGCCACGTTCACCTGGACGTACGAACCGACCGAGGGATTCCTCATCACCGACGGCCAGCTCGACATCGGCCTTATCCAGTACCAAAAGTAACGCCCGGGTTCAGAGGCGGATAAAGGGGCCCCCGTGGCCCCTTTATATTTGACAAACCGACATATATATGACAAGATATATAGGAAATTGAAAGTTTTATCGGTCGGTAAAGAGTGGACGCAGTGAGAAAACTTATAATATCAACGGTGGCGACGTTCGCTCTGGCGAACGTCGCGGCGGTTGCGGAGTACGTTTACGGCGGCCAATGGCGCCGCGATTTTGACGAGATTTCCGGCGTCGCCGTCTCGCCCGTGGACGGCAACGTATACGTCGTAGACCAAGACCTGCATTGCGTCAAATACTTCACGCCTAACGGGTCGTTTTTAAGGAAATGGGGCGAGGCGGGAGAAGGCGACGGCCAGTTCTACCACCCCGAGCACGTAGCGGTAGCGTCTAGCGGCCGCGTCTACGTGGTCGACGCCGGTAACGACCGCATTCAATATTTCACCCCCACCGGCTCGTTCGTCGGCGAATGGGGGGACGATGGGACCGGCCCCGGCAAATTTCGGTGGCCGTCCGGCGTCGCCATCGCGCCCAACGGCCGCGTCTACGTAACCGAATACCGAAACAACCGCGTACAATATTTTACCTCGAGCGGTTCTTTCTTGGGCTCGTGGGGGGAAGTAGGGTCCGGCCCCGGTCAGTTCAACTACCCCGACGGCGTAGCCGTGAATTCGACGGGTAAAGTTTACGTAGCCGAATACGGCAACCACCGCGTACAGTACTTCTCGTTGAAAGGCTCTTACCGCGACCAGTGGGGTAGCGAAGGGCCCGGCGAAGCCGAGTTCGTAAACCCCATGGGCATAGCCGTCGCCCCGGTCGGCAGCGTGTTCGTGGCCGACAGCGGCAACCACCGCATCCAATGCTTCACGTCCACCGGCTCGTTTCTTGACTCCTGGGGTACGAAAGGGTACCAAAAAGGCGAATTCAACCGGCCGCGCGACGTCGCACTCACGAAAAGCGGCGACCGATTCTACGTAGGCGATACCGGCAATAAACGCATTCAATATTATAAATATACCGAACCTGCCGTCTTGCCGACATCTTTGGGGCGGATAAGGGTCTTGTTCGAATAGGACCCCGCGCGGTGTATATCACCTTTCGGTTTTTTCGCACTGCTTTTTCGCTCAATGTTTTAAAAACAGTCGTGCATTAACGGCCCGACGTGTCTGCCACGGGGAGGATAAGCCAAATAGGCGGCCGGCACGGTAGCGAGTTTTATCTTGACGATTTGGAAACGGGCGGCATTTCTGTTAATATTAATGACATATCAAACGTTTCAGGAGGTAAATTAAGTATGCGTAAAGGCGTAATCCTTATAGCCTGCGTTATGTCGGCCGCGGCTCCCGCGTTGGCCGGGATGGGCAGCCTGGTAAATTCCTTCCCGAACCGTGGAAGGTTTACCCACCTCGGCATGGCCGCCGACGCCAGCTACCTCTACTCCTACCACTACGACGCCACGACGAACTACCCTATTAATATTTTGAGGAGGTCGAACGGGTCCTTCGTGAAGTCGATCCCGGTCCGCTTCCCGTATCTCGAGAACCGCTTCCTTAGGGGCCTTTCCTACGAGGGTGGCGGCTTCCTCCGCGCAAATAACTACAACAACCGGTACGTGGCGAGGCTCCGCGCCTCCACCGGGAGCTGGGTAAGCTCGTGGCGGTGGAGCGGCGGCGCGAGCCGTTACGGCATGTGCATCAACGGCGACAAGAAGAACCCCGGAACGGCCACCCGCATCTACCAGAACTACCTTACCGGAATTTGGTGGGTATCGAATACCAACGGCAGCTTGATATCTTCCTTCCAGGCGCCGTTTACCAACTACGCCTACGACTTGGCTTGGGATTATACCCACAACTATATCTGGTACGCGAATTACGCTACGCGGTGGGTAGTCGGCATGACGTCCGCCGGCTCCGTCCGGGAATCGTGGCCGCTTAAATCTACCGTTTCCTATCCTTACGGCGTGGCGTATCACGCAGGTCGCCTCTACGTGAGTACGTCCGGCGGGTCCCCCGACGAGTACATCTGGGTATACGATTGCTCCTACACCGACGTCGAGCCGGCGTCGCTCGGTAAGGTTAAGGCCATATTCGAATAACGCCTATGAGCGCTAAAGCCGCCCCGCGGGCGGCTTTTATTTCGCCTTGTTCTTAACCCCCGGCGCGCCCGGGCCGTGAATCGGTAACGAGTTCTTATGCAGGCCGTACCCGGGTGCTCCTTTTTACTTGACAAGTGTTATCAGGTTTTTTATATTCCCGCGAAATCTAACGCGCAAGCTTCCGTCCTGAACTTTAAAAAAAAAGCCGTGCGGGGTTATGGCGGGTGGCCGACGAAAAACGCATAACCGAAGAAGAACTCCAAAAGATACGCACCCAGACGCAGCTCACCTTCGGCAAAGAGTACCTGCGCGCCGGCCACTATGAGAAGGCGCTGGCCGCGTTCGATGAAGCGGCCAAGCTGGACCCGGCCGAGGCCCGCGCGTTGATGGGGCGGAGCCTGGCGCTGACGCGGCTCGGCCGCTACGACGGCGCGCTGGCCGCGGCCAACGGGATTTTTAACCTCGAGGCCAACAGCCCGCACGCGTACAACGCCCGGGGCGTCGCCTACCAGGCCATGGGCCGGCTGGACGAGGCGCAGGCCGCGTTCGAGAAGTCCGTCACCTTCGGGCCGCAGCACGCCGGCAGCCACTACAACTTCGCTTGCTACTGGGCGTTCCGGGGCGATGCCGAGCGCTGCCGCAGTTACCTCGAGCGCGCGCTGGAGTTCGACCCCAAGCTCAACGTCATCGCCGCCACCGACGTCGACCTCCGACAGTACCGCAACGAGGATTGGTTCCTCGACCTCGTGGCCTTCAAGTAGCGGCGCCGGCTTCCGCGGTTAATAAAAAATAAAGGGCCCGAAGGGCCCTTTTTTGTTGGAGAGTGGGGGAGCGCGGCGGGGGGGCGCTTATTGCATTGGTCAATAGTTACCGAAACGCGTTAGAGATAATAACGTTTCAAAACTATTAAAGTCTTTTAGGATAATATCAGTTTCCCTTATATTGGCGAAATTTATATAACCTTGTAAGGACGCTGTCCCTCCTTTATAATTTACGGAATATACGAAAACTCTCTCTCCATCGGTAGTGATTAATTTACTAACGTTCGATAATTTATATTTACCTACGTATTTCAATGCTTGTTCGTACGTGCCTGATAATATCCCGCCACGTTTTTTAGCCTCGCATATTATTATACAATTACTGGGGTTCGTCGGCGTCTTTTTAAATATCGCTAGGTCGATATTATTCCATTCTACCGCTAAAAGCTGTTTTGACCATCCTAGTCCTTCGAACAACGGTATTAATACGAAAGCAACTAGCTCGTGTTCGGATGGCCTTTTGTCGCCGGATAGGGTAGGGTTCTTATAGAACTCGTTTAACGCCTTAGCCGATTCAATCGTTTTTATAATCGCTTCGATAGTAATTTCAGGGAATCCATTCGCGAATAGCCTGTGCTTTATGTCGTCGCGCTCGAGAGGTGGGGGGATATCAGGCAATCTACCCGGGGGCCTATCGGTAACGTATTCCTTTAGTTCTTTTTCGTATTCGGCGAATTCGTTAGTTTTAGAAAAGGTGTGCATGGGGCCTATAACGTTTGTGAATATTCCCTCGCGCTCGGTAATTTCCTTGAGTTTCTTCTTTTTGATCGGTGTCCAAACGACCCTCATCGAATGTTGTAAATCCCAGCCTAGAACGTCAGAAAACATATCTAACCATACGTAATACCCTTTTATTAACCCTACGGCCCTGATCTCTTTCCTAAAACGTAGTAATACAACATCGTTACCTTTCGGTTTTTCGGCGAACCGTTTGTTTTGATTAACGGTACGTTTAGAGTAGTTAGCGCCTTTTTTAGGATGCGGCCCGGCGCGCCCCGGGCCGATTAACATTATATCGTAATCTAAAAAAACCTGAGTATAGTCTCGACCCGGTTCTCCTGCGGCCACTTGCCATACGGCCATAGCGTACCCCTTAAATCTAAATTCTCTTTTTACCGCGGCCTAGTATAATTAATCCTCCTCCAACCACCCCGCTTTTTTGGCGGGCGTTTCTCTATTTCTTCCTTTTTTTAATCTTCCGTTTAAAATCCTTTAGAACCTCGTCCCCCGTTTCGAATACCTCATCGTACATCTCCTTCCTAAATTCCCTAATATTAACGTCTTTAACTATTCTGACTAAAAAACTCTTAAAGTCTTTATTTTCGTAGGTTAAGCGGTTGACCGTATCCATATCGATATTCTCTTTCGTTTCGGCTGGTAATATTATTGAAGAAGAATCCGGGTCCGTAATGTCTATTTGGATTACCCCGATTCCGAAAGAATTAGATAATCTTTTTAACTCGTCACGGAATTCTAACTCGTCCCTTATTTCGGCCGCTACGAGGTATCCTTCGTTTGCCCAGCTCGAATTCGATACCGTTTGGAAAAACGCTTCTCTGAGATTAGCGAAGTTTAATTCCCTTTTTAACTCGAAGGAATAAAGTTTAATACTCGGCCGATCTACCTCCATGGTGAATTCTAGTACTTCCTGTTCCCAATCTTCTATCGGGGAATAGAACCCTATTACGTCGGGGTGTAACCATTCCGTTTGGCCTTTTTTATGCCTTTTCGACCCGGAATGCCTTATTGTTTTAGTATGCGCCGATAATTTAGTGAAAGCTAAGTACGTTAGGAATGGGTGGAGGTCGCTTTCCGTGTATTCAGGTTTAACCTTCTTTTTCGTCGGCTCGTCAGAAATAGTTAAACCTTTTAACTCTCCTGCGTGCTCCCTTAGATAGAACCGCCTTGGACGTATACCAGTTTTAATAAACATACTCTCAGGATTATCCCTAATGTCGACGTAAAGCAAAGCTCCAATCGTTCGCCACGGCGTTTTACCTTTTAACGTAGATTTTTTATCGTACCCTTTTCCCTTAGCGACATCCCAAATTTCTTCGGGCGTTAATGGTTTCCGTGTTTCGCGTAGTATTTTCTCGGCGAGTTCGAGTGTCGTCATTAATTTTTTACTATTCATTTTTCCTCCCGAGCCGTCCTCCATTTTTTCGTTCGGTAACTTTACGGTACTTCGACTTAATATCTTATCATATCTTTTTATCTATTTTCGCAATTATACACCATCTGGTTTTTGCCTAACTATATAATTAATTATCATTCCTCCTCCAAACACTCCGCCTCCTCCGCGACGCGGCGCTCGTCCCAGCCGAAGCGGCACTCGTCGTACTTGCCGACGTTGCCGTCGTCGACGCGGCAGATAAGGCCGCCGGTCCCGTAGCACTGCTCCCGCGGCTCCGGGAACCGGGCGAGCGGGCATTTCACGCAAATCAGCGCCACCGGAGCCTTACCCCATTTCCGGAAGCGTCCCGTCTTCGTACTTCTTCTTCAGCTTCTCGAGCATGTCCTGCGTCATAGCGTCGAGGTCGTAGGCCGGCGCCCAGCCCCACTCCTCCCGGGCGGCGCCGTCGTCCAGCGAGCGCGGCCAGCTGTCCGCTATGGCCTGGCGGAAGTCCGGCTCGTACGTCACCTTAAAGTCGGGTACGTATTTCCGGATCGAGGCGGCCAGCTCGCCGGCGGAGAAGCTCATCGAGCCGACGTTGAAGTCCGAGTGGTGTTTGAGTTTGGCGAGGTCGGCCTCCATCAGGTCGAGCGTGGCCTTCAGGCAATCGGGCATGTACATCATCGGCAGGACCGTGTCCTCACGCACGAAGCACTGGTACGGCTCGCCCTTGACCGCGGCGTAGTATATCGCGACGGCGTAGTCGGTGGTGCCGCCGCCGGGGGGCGTCTCCGCGGAGATGATGCCGGGGTAGCGGAGGCCGCGGACGTCGAGGCCGTACTTGTGGAAGTAGTAGTCGCACACCAGCTCGCCCGCCACCTTGGTAACGCCGTACATCGTGCGCGGCTTGAGGACCGTCTCCTGGGGGGTGTTGTCGCGGGGGGTCTCCGGGCCGCAGGCCGCGATGGAGCTGGGGCCGAGGACCTGCGCCATCTCGCGCTCCCGCGCGACCTCCGGCCCGGTCAGCGTCCCGTTCATGTT
>JAUWLW010000040.1 GCA_030613505.1 Candidatus Zixiibacteriota bacterium | reverse complement strand
CATAGTTCGCTCCAAACGGTATCTTGGTCAAACGTTATTTATTTACCTAAAAGGGCCTTTAAATCGTCCCGCGTAAGGCCGCATTGTTTCATTATCCCGAGCAACGTCCCCGGCGCAAGCTCCGCGTGGAGCGGAACGACGGTTTTATACTCCCCCTTCCCAAGGGTAAAGTGGCTCTCCCACTGCCGCACTTCCTCGAAACCGGCTTTCTTCAATAATTTTATTAGGGCGACCCCGGACAATACCGGCAGCTTAGGCACCGACGGCGACCTCTAGCTGGTACACGAGCGCCGGACTGGAACCCTCGGGCAAATCCTCGCCGCCGAAGCTCTCGACATACAGGTCCACCGCTTCTTTAAGATTTGCTTGCGCCTCTTCGACCGTCGTCCCCTGACTCACGACGCCGAGTTCAATGCACCGCGCGACGTACCACTTGCCTTCGCGGGTTATTACCGCGTTATATCTTCTAACCATCTCGTACCTCCGTAACTAATACCGCCGCCGTTATTATACCAATACTAATCGTCGCAGTCAAAACTACTTGCGCGACTTCTTCCTCATATCCGCAATCCACGCCAAATATTTTTTAATCCGCGCCTCGTCGCCGCGCTCGCCGGCCTCGTAGAATTGAACCGGCTCGGGCATGTATTCCTGTTCCACCCAGCCGCCCGGGAAACTGTGGGGATATTTATAGTCCTCGTGGTCCGGGTCGCCGGCGCGCGGGACGTTGCGCAGCGGCAGCGGGACCTCTCGCCGCGGCCCCTCCTCCACCTCTTTCTGCGCCCGCCCTATCGCCCTCGTCGCCGTGTTGGACTTGGGCGCCGTCGCCAGGTAGATAGTGACGTGGCCGAGGATGAGGGGCATCTCGGCGTCGCCGATGGTCTCCGCGGCGCGGAAGGCCGCCTGCGCCAAGAGCGCGGCCTTGGCGTCCGCCAGGCCCACGTCCTCCGAGGCGAAGATGACCATCCGCCGCGCGACGAAGCGCGGGTCTTCGCCGCCCGCGAGCATCCGCGCCAGCCAGTAGAGGGCGGCGTCGGGGTCGGAGCCCCGCATGGATTTGATATACGCCGAGATGGTCTCGTAGTGGCCGGTCTCGTCGCGGTCGTAGAGGTAGTCGCGGCCTCCCGTGGCCTCCGTCGCGACGTCGACCGTTATCTCGCCGCCCTCGCCCACCAGCAACGCCGACGCCTCGAGGGCGTTCAGGACCCGCCGCGCATCGCCCTCCGCGGCGCGGAGGATGTGGCGACGAGCGTCGTCGACCAGTTTCAACTTAAGTTTGCCGAGCCCCCACTCGTCGTCGGCCAGCGCGCGGTCGGCGACGACGTTGAGGTCCTCGTCGCTCAGGGCGTCGAGGCGGACGATGCGGCTGCGAGAGCGGAGGGGGGGCGTGAGCGCGAAGTAGGGATTGTGCACCGTCGCGCCCACCATGACGAAGAGGCCGGCCTCGACGTGGGGCAAGAGACCGTCCTGCTGCGTCTTGTTGAAGCGGTGGAGCTCGTCGATGAAGAGGAGGGTGCGCCGGCCCTCGAGCGCGCGCCGCGACTTCGCCCGCTCGACGACGGCGCGGAGCTCGGGCAGGCCGTCGGTGACGGCGTTGAGCGCTTCGAACGCGGCGCCGGTCACGTTCGAGATGATGTGGGCGAGCGTGGTCTTGCCGGTCCCCGGCGGGCCGTAGAGGACGAGGGATTGGAGGCGGTCCTCCTCTATGGCGCGGCGGAGGAAGGTGCCCGGGCCGAGCACGTCCTCCTGGCCTACGAACTCGTCCAGCGTACGCGGCCTCATCCGCACCGCGAGCGGCGCCCGGGCGTCGTCATCTTTTTCGAATAAAGCCTCGGCCACGGCGTAATTATAGAAAGCAAACGGCGGCGCCGCAATTAAAAAGGGCGCCGCTCGATACTCGGGGCGCTCATCGAATAGCGGGTACTGATAAAACAAAAAGGGTCCTTGCGGACCCTTTTATTACCCCGCCGGTGCCGTGTGAGGGTGAGATTGGAACAGCTGTTTAACGTGGGTGTCTGCTTTTTGAGGTTTGGACTTCCGCTGGTCGCGGCTTGCCCGACGCTCAAGGGCTGACTCCCTAAACAACGGTTGTAAGCTGTAATCTTCTAGTCCCCATCACCTGCACCGCAGGGAAGTCGATGCTACAAAATATATATCGAAAAATCAAGCTTTATTTTCTACTTTAACCTTAAAGGCCTTAAGTTTTCTCTTTTACTTCCTCGGCGAGGCGTTTGATGTGTCCGCGGACTTTCTGGGCGTCGGCCTCGTCCCTCACTCGCTTCAGCGCCTCCTCCCACACCGCTATCGCCTCTACGTACTTCTTAGCCCCTTCCAACACCCGCGCCAACGCGTGGTAGTACTTCGGCACCTGGGGCCTGAAAGCCAGCGCCGCCCACAACTCCTCCTCGGCGGGCGCCACTTCGCCCTTTCGGAAATAGGCTATGCCGAGGTAATACCGCGTCGTGGGGTTGGCCTCGTCGACCTCTTTGCTGCGCTCAAGGATCTCGGTCGCGCGCTCGGCGTCGCCGCGTTTGAGGTAGAAATAACCCAATTCGTTCAGGGCCGACGTATTCCGCGGGTTATAGGTCAGCGCCAACCGATATTGCTGCCGCGCGCCCTCGTGGTCGTTCTTCTCGTCGAGGTGCCGGCCGAGCGCCAAGCGCGCCGTAATGTACGACGGGTCGGCCGAGATCGCCTTGCCGAGGAAGTCGGCGTAACCCACGTCCTCCTCCGGAACGCTGTACTTCGAGATTAACGCCAGATTATACCACGACCGCGCCGAATTGGGGTTGAGCCGCACCGCCTCCAGGAAGCGCGTCTGCGCGCGACGGAAGAGGTCCTCGTCCCGGCCGCCCGACAGGAAGACGAATACCTCGCCCATCACGTTTTGCGTCTCGTAGAGCTCGGGATGCTGCCGTACGGCTCGAAGCGCCAAACGGTACGCCTCCTCGAGGAACGAGAGGAACTTATCCTCGTCGCGTACGTGGCGGCGCGCCAATTGCAACAAGAGCTCGACCGCGGCGACGGCCGCGAGCGTGAAGTCCTCGTCCTCGGCCATCGCCCGGCGGTACGCTTCGCGCCCCTTCTCCAAATTCTCGGGCGTCCCCGAGATATGGTAGCGACGGCCGTCGCAATAATTCCTCCACGCGAGCGGTGACGACGTCGGCTCCGCGTAATAAGCGAGCGCCGCCTCGTTCTTGACATGCAGGTCGCACAGCCCCACTACGTCGTCGAGGATAGCCCGCGCCACCTCGTAAGGCCGGTCCCCGGCGACGAGCACGCGCGGCCTCCGCCAATCGCGCCGTTCGAACAACCCCGCTATCTTGTACCGAACCTGTACGTTTCGGCCTACCCTGCGCGCCCGCCCTATTATTAAATAATCTACTTCCAAAGCCTCCCCCCACTCGACGACCTCGGCTTCGGACACCACCCCCCGCCGTACGTATCCCGTCGCCGCCCGAACCGGGTCCATAACGGCCACGTCGTACGCCGACAGGCAACGCGAAACCACGTCCGCCAACCCGTAACCCAGCCGCCAGTTCTCCTCAACCACTCCCCCCAACAACATCGGCATAACGGCGATCTCGGCGTCTTTCCGCAAGGCGATGGTACTCGTGCCCCGGCGAGTTAAATAAACGACCTCCGCCGCAACCGCCGCCAGGAACGCGACGACCAATATCGCCGAGGCGACGAAGTTCTTCACCAGCAACGAAAATATTATGATGAACAGAATGGCCGCGGCGTCGGCCACCCAGATGATGTCGGTGGTCCGGAAAACGTCGCGGTTAAATTTGAAGAAGAAGTAAACGAGGCCGACGATGACTATCGCCAACAGCACGGCGAAAGCCGTCTCGGTGCGGAAGTATACCGGGTAGCTTACGACCCGCGCGATAAAATCCCAGATTGCCATAGGCGTTTGCGCTTACCCACTCCCACGCGGGATTATAACCGATAAACTATTTATAAAGCAAGATAATTCTCCCGCTTAACTAGCCGATGGCGGCCGAGGGCGCCGGGTCCGCCGCCTCGTCGAGAACCTCGCCCCGGGCCGCGGCCATAAAACCCGCCGCCGCCACCATCGCGCCGTTGTCGCCGCAGAGCTCGGCCGGGGGCCAATAAGGTTCTACGTCGCCGGCCGCGATTATTTCCCTGAGCCGCCGATTGGCCGCGACGCCCCCCACGACAGCGAGCCTTTCCCTACCCAGTTCCTCGCACGCTCGCAACGCTTTGGCCGCCAGGACGCCGACGGCCGCTTCCTGGAACGAAGCCGCGAGGTCCGCGCGCCGGCGGGCCGTCTCCTCCTCCCCCAACTCCTTGACCTTCAGGGCTACCGCGGTCTTCAGACCGGCGAAGGAAAACGACAAGCCCCGCCCCAACATGGGCCGCGGGAACTCGAACGCGGTAGCGCCCCCGGCCGCGGCCCGCTCCAGGGGCGGCCCCCCGGGATACGGCATACCGAGCAAGCGAGCCACTTTGTCGAAAGCCTCCCCCGCGGCGTCGTCGCGCGTCTCGCCGAGCAGGCGGTAGTCCCCCCAACCGACGACGTCGTAGAGCGCGGTATGGCCGCCGGTGGCCAAAAGCGCTGCGAACGGCGGCTCCGGCGGCCCGTCCATCAGCCGCAGCGCCGCGAGGTGACCCTCCAAGTGGTTTACGGCGTACGCCGGCAGACCTGCCGCGTGCGCCACCGCCTTGGCGAACGTCATCCCTACCAGAAGCGAGCCCTGCAAACCCGGCCCCACCGTTACGGCCAGCGCGTCCACGCCGCGTAAGCCCCCCACCGGCTCGAGCGCGGCCTCGGTTACCGGGAGCAGGTTGACTTCGTGCTCGCGCGAGGCGAGCTCGGGCACGACGCCGCCGTACGGCGCGTGGAGCCGCGCTTGACTCGCTACGACGTTCGAAATCAAACGGACGCCGTCTTCGACGACGCCCGCGGCCGTTTCGTCGCAGGAAGTCTCCAGCCCTAAAATCTTCACCTTGATAATCCGAAAGGCCGCCCGCGTTACCGGCGCGGCCCCCTTACGACCGCCGTGCTCCGGCCCGCAGCCACCAGCTCTCCGCGGGAGTTTGTAATTTCGGCTTCGGCTTCGACCGCCCTTCCCCTATCCTTGACGATCCAACCCCGGACCCGCAGCTCTTGGCCCACCGGCGCCGGCCTTTTAATCTCCACCTCCAGCCGCGCCGTGACGGCGGGGATGCCGAGTTCCCAGCACAGCTTCAACATCGCCTCGTCGAGCAAGGTCGCGATTATACCGCCGTGCGTTACGCCGGTATAGCCCTGATGTTCGAGCCGCGGCCTGAACGTCGCCTCCGCCGAGCGCCGCCCTTCGTCGACGTCGAACTCCAGCCGCAGGCCGACGGGATTCGCGGCGCCGCAGCCGAAACAATAGTCGTCGCCTTGGAGTTCCATCGATACGGGGCGTTACTTGCGGCCGGCGATCGCCGCCAGCGCGTCGGTTGCGGCGGCCCGCACCGCGTCGTCGGGGTCGTTCTCGGCGACGGCGGTCAAGGACGGCACGGCGTCGAGGTGGCCGATCTTACCCAGCGCGAGCACCGTTACCTCGCGCACCCGCGGGCTGGGGTCCTGAAGCGCCCGGATCAGACTCGCCACGGCGTACTTCCCGTCGATAGCCCCCAGCGTCTTGGCCGCGGTCCACCGGACCGATTCGTCGTCGTCGTCGAGCAGCGCGGCGACGGGCTCGATAGCCCGGGCGTCGCGGCCGAAGCCCAGGATCTCGCAGGCCGCCTTTTGGGCCGACGGGTTACGCGAAGCCAACGCCGCTTCCAGAACGTCGTAAGCATCCGGGCCCATATCGCGGAGCGCCACCATCGCGTAATGGCGCGCCACGAGGTCCCGCTCGCCGAGTAGTCTACCCAGCGCCGCCGCCGCTTCCTCGTCCGCAAGTCGACCCAACGCCACAATGGCGCTCTTTTTCGCGACCGGCTCGGCCGAACCGAGCGTCTTGACCAAAGACCCCACCGACGGCTTGCCGATAGTCACCAGGGCTTCGATGCCTTGTTCCCGCACGTAGAGGTCGGGCGACGATAACAGCTTGAGCAACGGGCCTACCGCCCGCGGCTCCCGCATGCGGCCGAGAGCTATCGCCGCGCCTACCACGGCGTCCTCGTCGTCCGACCGGAGCTCCGCCAGGAGCGCCTTCGCCGCCGGCTCGCCGAGCTTGGCCAAGGCGGTAGCGGCAAACCACTGGACGGCTCGGTCCCGATCCTTCAAGGCCCGGGTTAAGGCCGGAACCGCGCGGCTCGAGCCCAGCTCGCCGAGCGCCATGGCCGCGCTTTGCCGAAGTTCGGGATTCTCGTCTCCCAGCGCGACGACGAGCGGCTCGAGCGCCGCCTCGTCGCCCGCAATGCCGAGGTACTCCGCGGCCTCGCACTGCTCCCCCAGCGTGCCGTGCCCGAGGTTTTCGTACGCTTCCTCGACGGTCAGCGCCGCCGTAAGCGCCGGCGCCGCCGCGGCCAAAGCCAATATCAACGCAAACGTGCCCTTCGCCGCCACCTAACATCCACCCTTCCAGATCAAGTAGACTATAATGATTACGAATAACGCGCCGTATATCGCCGCGCGCGCGTACGCCGGATTCGCCTTCTTTTTTACCACGTCCGTCACCCCTCGACCTTCAAAAAGCCGCACAGCGCCTCGTGAATGCGGCGGTTAGTCGCCACTACGTCGACGTCACCCGGGACGTACGCCGAGCCGTCTACGCGGCTCACTTTTCCCCCCGCTTCAGCGACGAGGAGTACCCCCGCGGCGGTGTCCCAGGGCGAAAGTTTCAACTCCCAAAAGCCGTCCAGCCGGCCCGCGGCTACGTACGCCAAATCCAGCGCCGCCGAGCCGCCCCGCCGGATGCCCATGACGCGTTTGGTAACGCGGCCGAAGTTCGCGACGTTGTCCACGGCCGACTTGTGTTTGTCGTACGGGAAACCCGTGGCGACGAGCGCGTCGGCCAGCGCAACCACCGCCGACACTTCAAGGCGCCCCGCCTCACACTCCGCGCCGCCGCCGCGCTCGGCCCAAAACGCCTCGCGGCGCAACGCGTCGAAGACGACGCCGACCACAACCTCGCCGTCGCGCTGCAACGCCAGCGAGACCGCCACCATCGGGTAGCCGTGGGCGAAATTGTTGGTCCCGTCCAGCGGGTCGACGTACCATCGCCAACCACCTTGCCCCTCCCGCGCCGTCCCCTCCTCCGCCACGACCGCATGAGAAGGATACTCACGGCCTATGGCGTCCACGATTAGTTTCTCGGCTCGGCGGTCGACGTCGGTGACGAGGTTGGTGGCGCCCTTGCGGTCGACGCCGAACGAACCCAGGAAGCTCTCGGCGATTAACGCCCCTGCCTCCGCGGCCACGCGCCTGGCGAACGAAACGTACGGCTCGTACGCGCCCACGTCAGTCGACATACCCTACCGCTCTCATTTGGTCGCGAACGGCGTTGCTTACGCCCGCCCGTTCGAACCGTTCCGAGAACTCGAGGTTGCCCTCCATCCAAGCCCGTAGCAAATCCTCGAGCTTTACGCGCGACGGGTCGAAAAGGCCTATCGGGTCCTGTTCGCCGGCGTCGGTCACCAGGTTGAAGTACTCCGCCTTGGACCAATCTTCCCAATGGCCTACGATAAGTTTCCGGCCTTTATAAATTACACAATATCGCCTTTGGCCTTTCAGCATGCTCGAGCCGGCGAACGCGGCGACGCCCTCCCGGCCGCCCTGCGCGGCGACGCGAATATCGCGCCCCTGCACGGACGGCGGCGCGTCGAAGCCGAGGTAAGATAGTATGGACGGCGCGAAGTCGACCAGACCCACCGCGGCGTCCGAAACGCCGCCCACGCCGTCCGGATACCGCACCACCAACGGTACGCGTATGACCTCCTCGTACAGGGTTTTGCCGTGGTCGTACCTGCCGTGCTCCCAGAATTCTTCGCCGTGGTCGCTGGAGATCACGACCAACGCGTCCTCCGGCGTCACGGCGAAGACGCGTGCCAGCTCGTCGTCGACGTAGCGTATCTCCCCGTCGTACATACGCTCGAGCACGTCGGCCCTCTTCTTATCGCCGTGCGCGAACCTGTCTATAAGACGCCGGTCCGCCGCGGCCACGTACTCCGGCGGCGGGCTGTACGGACAGTGGGGGTCGAGGTAATGCGTCCACAAGAAGAGCGGCCGCCGCCTTTTCTCGCTCAGTATCCGCACGAGGTGGTCCGTGATAACCGTCGTATGGTTATCCTTGACGCCGATGCGCGTGTTCCGCTTCTCGTAGATCCGGTTCTCGAGGTAATAAAAATAGGTCTCGTAATACCCCAACTTGCGAACCAGCTCGCTCTGGTCCCAGTAGAGGTAGTCGTCGAAGCCGCGCGCCAGCCCCGAGCTCCGGTGGCAAAGGCGGTTGGCGACTACCGCCCTGGTGTCGTACCCGGCGTCGCGCAAGATCTCGGCCAACGTCGGCTGCGACGTGCCGAGCGGCCGGTGCGCGGTGGTGTAGTGCACCATGGGATACTGGCCGGTGTGGAGGGTCCCCAGCGACGGGGACGTCCAGCTCGCCTGCGAGCGGCAGTACGTGAAGACGTACGCGTCCTCGGCAAAGCGGTCGACGTTGGGCGTCAGCGAAGGTCCTTCGGCGCGGGGGCCCAACTTGTCGGCCCGCCAGGCGTCGAGCGTTATTATTATTACGTCGGGGAGGCCGGGCGCGGGCGCGGGCCGCGTAAGGACCGAGAGCACGCCCGCGACGACGTAAACCGCCACGGCGACGTAACCCGCGGCCGCCAAAGCCCGAACGACGTACCTCCCGGCGCGACGCAACCTACCGGCCAACCGATATATGCCGAACGTCAACGCGAACGCTACCGCGAACCAACCGGCGGCTATTACGAACGCGGCCCACGCCGGCAACTCCAACCGCACGTTGGCCAAAACGATCCAGAGCGGCGTCGCCGCCAGTGGCGCGGCGAATGCGCCGGCGTACGCTACCCGCCCCAATGATCGGCCCGTCGCCATTTCCGTGCGTCGCCGCCGTACGGCCCAAAAAGCCGCGGCGCCGAGCGACGCCAAGCCCGCGGCCGCGGCGCCGAGCACCGCGTAAAATTTGGCCCGGTGAAAAAACGACCACAACCAGTACCAACCCGCCAGCGGCTCGGTTAGGCGGAGGTAGCCGTTGAGGAACAATTCCCAAGCCGCGCCGAAAGCGGCGGCGGCCAGTAAAACGCCGATAATTTTTACGATCTTCGCGACGACACTCTTCATATCAACCTTTTAAACGGGACGTCATTCTACTAATATCATACCGCACAATTTATACGGGTCCGACTCGTCGCGGACGACGTTCAATTTTACGCCGGCGTTGGCGAAGGTGGCGAAGACGTCGATGCCGCACGCCTCCATCGCCGGCCGCGGCTCCCCCGGGAGCTTGCACGGTTTCGAAACGTCACACGTCTTGCACAAGTTACACGGACCGGCTACAAAAGCGAGGGCTTTGTGGAAGCCGTCGAGGAAAATTTCGCGCTCGAGCGCGAGCATGTCCCTATGCATCTTCTTCCGCAAAGCCCGCTGTTTGCTCGAGCCCACGGCCTCGTACGTTACGAGTATCGCCCTGCCGTAACAACGCACCACGGCCTCGGTTTCGGCCGGCGTGGGCGTAGCAGGCGGGCAGAGGTGCCGGGCGTCGTAACTCCCGCAGCCGAACCGGCACTTATAAAGGACCCACGGCGCCGTAACGACGTACGACGCCGGTACCGGCCGGGCCCGCGACGCGCCGCGCTCCAGCGCGCGCCGGCAGTACTCCTCCAACGGCCGCGGCCTATACTTATCGCCATCCATATTTCGTAAATGATAACATTTTTATGGCTTCGCGGTCAATCGACGTTTGGGGAACCGCCGTTGCGCCGGCCATTCCACCTTAAGGCCGAAATCGCCAAGCCGGGATCGACAAGGCCTAAAGCGGAAAGCGACACGCGGAACTGCGTTCCTCGATTTCCCTTGACAGCGGTAAAGATATCGCGTATAATGCACGTCAATCTTAGACCTGATAAAGGTTTAACGTCATGGGCGTACCGAAGAGAAAAACGTCACGTTCGCGGCGGGGAAACCGCCGCAGCCACGACCGCGTTAACGCGCCGAAGCCGGTGCTATGCCCCAATTGCGGCGAAGCGCGCCTGCCGCATCACGTATGTCCGGAATGCGGCCACTACAACGGCGAAGAAGTCATCAAGCCGAAAGAGAAATGAACGGGCTCTCACGGCCGCCGCGCGACTTAAAAGACCCGCTTAGGCGGGCTTTATTTCATAAGTTCAAGTACCGCCTCACGCCATGAAGATCGTCGTCGACGGGATGGGCAGCGACGCGGCCCCTGCGAACGAGGCCGCCGGCTGCGTTAAGGCGCTTAAAGAGTCGCCCGACCTCGAGATATTGCTGGTGGGCGACCCTGAACGGCTCGCGAAGGAACTGCGAAAATACACCGTTCCCGGCGGCCGCATCGAAGTCGTACCGGCTTCCGAGATAATCGGTATGGCCGAAAAGCCAGCGGAAGCGCTGCGCAAGAAAAAAGACTCCTCCATCCGCGGCGGCGCGATGTGCGTCCGGGAGGAACGGGGCGAGGCTTTCATTTCGGCCGGTAACACCGGCGCGGTGACCCTGGCCTGTCTTATCGCGATGGGCCGCGCGCGCGGCGTACGTCGGCCGGCGGTCGCGGCGCTGTTCCCCACGCGGAAAGGACACGCCGTCGTCCTGGACGTGGGCGCCAGCGTCGTCTGCAAAGCCGCCCACCTCCACCAATTCGCGATTATGGGCGAAGTCTACGCCCAATGTCTCTTCGAAATGGAGCGGCCCCGCGTCGGCCTGCTCTCGATCGGCGAGGAGGCGGAGAAAGGTAAGGAGATCGTTTTCGAGGCGCACCGCCTGCTCTCCCAAGCACCCATCAATTACATAGGCCACGTCGAATCCGGCGACATCTTAAACGGCAAGGCCGACGTCGTAGCGTGCGACGGCTTCACCGGCAACATCCTCTTGAAATTCGCGGAATCGGTGCCGGCAATCGTGTTCTCGGGCCTGCGGAGCGAGGTGAAGAGGGACCTCCTGGTGCGGATCGGCGCCTATTTGTCGCGGGCGGCTCTCAGGCGTCTCAAGAAGCGTTGGGACTACGCCGAATACGGCGGCGCGCCGCTGTTGGGCGTGAACGGCGGCGTCATCATATGCCACGGCAAGTCGTCACCCGGAGCTTTTATGAACGCGATCCTGGTGGCGGAGAAGTACGTCCAATTCGGCGCCACGCAAAAGATAACCGAGAAGATACGGAGAGACGCCGATGGCCGTTAGCGGCCGCCGGGCCGCGTTCCTCGGCGTGGGCCACTATACGCCCGAAAACGTGTTGACGAACTCAGACTTCGAGAAGATAGTTGACACCACGGACGAGTGGATCCTCGAGCGCACCGGGATTCGGGAGCGTCACGTCGTGACCGAGGACCAGGCGGCGTCGGACCTGGCGATCCCCGCGACGCGCGCGGCGCTCGAGAAAGCGGGGGTATCCCCGGAGGAGCTGGACCTTATCCTCGTGGGGACCGTTACGTCCGACTATCTCTTCCCCAGCACCGCCTGCATCGTCCAAGATAAGATCGGCGCCCGGAACGTCGCGGCGTTGGACACCTCGGTAGGTTGCTCCGCTTTTATTTACAACTGCAACATCGCCTCCCAACTCATCGAGTCCGGCCACTACCAGCGCATCCTAGTTATCGGCGTGGAGACGCTGACCAAGCTCACGGACTACACCGACCGCAACACGTGCGTCCTGTTCGGCGACGGCGCCGGTGCCGCGGTGCTCGGGCCGGCCCAGGGGGAGGGCGGCATCCTCGCGACCCACATGAAAGCCGACGGCTCCTTAGGTTACCTGCTCGAGATGCCGGGCGGCGGCTCGCGCCACCCGCCGACCCACGAATCGCTCGACCAGAAGCTGCACTATATAAAGATGGCCGGGCGCGAGGTCTTCAAGCACGCCGTCCGCTCGATGTGCGAGGCGGCCACGTACGTGCTCGACGCCGGGGGCTTTAGCGGCGAAGACGTCGACCTCTTGATACCCCACCAGGCCAACTTGCGCATCATGAGCGCCGTGGCCGAGCGGCTCAAGATACCGGAAGAGAAGGTCTTCGTGAACCTCGATAAATACGGGAACACCTCCGCGGCCTCCATCCCCATCGCGCTCTCGGAGGCGTTGGAAGAAGGCCGCGTAAAAACCGGCGACCTGGTTTTGAACGTGGCGTTCGGCGCCGGGTTCACCTGGGCCGCGCATCTGGTCCGGTGGGAATAGCCGGCTAAGCCAGGGAAACGACTTGACGATCGCTTTTCTATTCCCGGGACAAGGATCGGCCGAAGTCGGCATGGGCGCCGAGCTATTCGAGCGCGAACCGGTGGTCGACGAGTACTTCGGCAAAGTCTCGGCGGTGCTGGGCCGCGACCTCAAGGCCATAACGCTCGACGGTCCCGAGGAGACGCTGGTAGCGACCGAGAACGCGCAGCCGGCTATCTTCGCGCTCTCCGCCGCCTGCTTAGACCTCTTCGGCGAGCGGTGCCCGCTGGCCGCGGATTTCTACGCCGGCCACAGCCTCGGCGAATACACCGCCCTCTACGCCGCCGGGGCGCTGTCGTTCGACGCCGCCGCGGCCCTGGTCTGCCTGCGCGGCCAATTCGTCGCCGACGCGTGCGCCCAGAACCCGGGGACGATGGCCGCGGTGATGGGCCTGGACGACGCGGCCGTAGAGGAAATATGCGAGGAAGCCTCGGCCGCGGGGGTAGTGGTGCCGGCGAACTACAATACGCCCGGGCAAGTGGTCGTGTCGGGTAGCGAGGCCGGCGTCGCGCGCGCGGGCGAACTCGCCAAAGAGCGGGGCGGCAAGTTCGTACCGCTGAAGGTCTCGGGCGCCTTCCACTCACCGCTCGCCGCCGCCGCGGCGGAGCGAATGAAGGAAGCGCTGAAAAAAATTATGGTCCAACCGCCGGCGGGGGTTTTCATAGCCAACGCCTCCGGCAAAGCGGCCAGCCAGCCGGAGGTCATAAGGGACCTTCTATACAAGCAAATCTCGCGACCGGTGCGGTGGAGCGAAACGCTGGAGCGTATGGCGGGGGGGGACGTCGACGCCGTCGTCGAGTTCGGCCACGGCCGCGTACTGACGGGGATGTTTAAAAAAGTGAACCGCGACGCCCTGGTCTTCAACGTCGGCGACGAGGCGAGCCTGGCCGCCGCCGTCGAGGCGTGCCGGGGATTCGCGCTTTAAAAGGGGATTAAACGGGAGGCGAACTTATGCCGGAATTCAAAAACAAGGTAGCCGTAGTGACGGGCGCGGCGCGGGGGATAGGCCGGGCCGTCGCCGCGCGACTGGCGGGCGGCGGCGCCGCGTTGGCTCTGTGCGACGTCCTAGCCGACGAAGTGGACGAGACGGCGACGGCGCTGGCGCAGGAACACGACGTGCCGGCGCGGGGATACGTCGTCGACGTCGCCGACGCGGAGGTCGTAAACAACTTCGTATCGGCGGTCCCGCGCGAATTCGGCTCGCTGGACGTCCTGGTCAACAACGCCGGCGTCGCCCGCGACGGCCTGTTGATCCGGATGAGCGACGACGACTTCGACCGCGTCCTGAAAGTCAACCTCTACGGCGCGTTCTACTTCTGCCGGGCGGCGGGTCGGATTATGGCCAAGCAGCGCTCGGGCAAGATAATCAACATGTCGTCGGTCGTCGGCGTGATGGGCAACGCGGGGCAGGCGAACTACGCGGCGGCCAAGGGGGGCCTTATCGCGTTGACCAAAACCGTGGCCAAAGAGCTCGCCGGCCGCGGCGTCAACGTCAACGCCGTGGCGCCGGGGTTTATCGAAACCGAGATGACGGCTTCCCTCGCCGACGAGGTCAAAGAAGAGTATAAGAAGCTTATCCCGGTAGGGCGGTTCGGCGCGCCGGAGGACGTGGCGGAGGTCGTAGCCTTCCTGGCGTCGGAGGCGTCGGCCTACCTCACCGGCCAATTGATATACGTCGACGGCGGTATGATGATGTAAGTACCGTCAGGATATAATGTTTTCAGTACTAATCATAATTTATCGCAGGAGGAACCCTTAAATGGCGGACGTTGCCGGAAAAGTCAAAGAGATCGTCGTCGAGCAGTTGGGCGTGACGCCGGAGCAGGTTACACCGGAAGCCTCGTTCATCGAGGACATGGGCGCCGATTCGCTGGACACGGTAGAGCTCGTAATGGCGCTGGAAGAGGAATTCGACATCCAAATACCGGACGACGAGGCGGAGAAGATAACGACCGTACAACAGGCGGTCGACTATATAGTCAACAAGAAGGGCGAGTAGCTGGACCGGGTGTCGCGGTCGAGGCCGGCTTTGAGGGAAAATTAGCGCCGGCCGCACGCGGGTTTTCAAGCCGGCGGGGCTTTGCCGCGGCGCTTTCCGCTGTTCAAAAGCCACAACGCGCGAGGAGAAACGACGATGACGGAACGGCGGGTCGTAGTAACCGGCTTAGGCATAGTGGCGCCTAACGGGAACACCTTACACGAGTACTGGGAAAACCTGGTCGCCGGCAAGGGCGGCGCGGGGCGTATTACCCATTTCGACGCCGACGGGTTCTCGAGCCAGGTGGCTTGCGAAGTCAAGAACTTCAAACCCGAAGAGCACATCGACGCCAAAGCCCTCCGGCGGATGGACACTTTCGTCCAATACGCGCTCGTCGGCGCCGTAATGGCGATGGACGACGCCGGCTTTAAAACGGGTCACGACGACCTCGACGCCACGCGCATCGGCGTCATCGTCGGCTCCGGCATCGGCGGCATCGGCGTCATCGAGAAACAGCACGCCGTACTGCTCGAGAAAGGGCCCCGCCGGGTAACGCCGTTATTGATCCCGATGCTTATCTCCAACATAGCCTCCGCTCAACTCTCGATATATTTCGACGCCAAAGGCCCGAACAGCTGCGTCGTCACGGCGTGCGCCACCGCGGCCCACTGCATCGGCGACGCCTACCGCGTAATCGAGCGGGGCGACGCCGACGTCATGATCGCGGGGGGTACCGAGGCCGCCATAACGCCCTTGGGCTTCGCGGGATTCTGTATGATGAAAGCGCTGACCACGCGCAACGACGACCCCGAACACGCCTCGCGGCCTTTCGACCGGGAGCGCGACGGCTTCGTCATCGGCGAGGGCGCCGGCATCGTTATCCTGGAGGAATACGAGCGGGCCAAGGCGCGGGGCGCGGACATATACGCCGAGGTAGTCGGCTACGGCTTGACCGCCGACGCCTACCACATAACGGCGCCCGACCCGGACGGCGACGGTAGCGCCCGCGCCATGAAGATGGCCGTCGACCACGCCGGGTTGAACCCCGAAGACGTCGACTACATAAACGCCCACGGCACCTCCACGCCCTTAAACGACGTGGCCGAGACTATAGCCATTAAAAAGGTGTTCGGCGACCACGCGTACAAGCTCCCCATCTCGTCCACCAAATCCATGACCGGCCACCTCCTCGGCGCCGCCGGCGGCGCGGAGAGCGTCGCCACCATCCTTACCATAAAAAAAGGCGTAATCCACCCGACGATAAATTACGAATACCCCGACCCGGAATGCGACCTCGACTACGTTCCTAACGAGGCGCGCCAGGCGGACGTAAAATTCGCTATCACGAATTCCTTCGCTTTCGGGGGCCAAAACGTTACGCTAGCTTTCAAACAGGCGTAGCAGCAGGCCCCCGCTCGATACTTATGGCAAACTTCGTGGAAAGATTATTCGGTCGCCAGGGGCCTTTGGAGGGCTACCTCTTCGACGACGAGCTCCCGGAAGAACGTCTCCGGGAGCTCAAGCACTTCTGTAAAGAGCACAACATCTACCTCGCCGACCTGTCGCTCATCGACCAGGCCTTAACCCATACGTCGTTCGCCCACGAGTCGGAGCAGGACACCAAGGACTATGAGCGGCTCGAGTTCCTGGGCGACTCCGTCATCAGCCTCGTCGTCGTGGAAAACCTGTACAACACCTTCCCCGGTATGAACGAGGGCGACATGACGAAGATAAAAAGCGAGGTCGTAAGCCAGGCCGCGCTTTCCGAGGTGGCGACCAAGCTGGGCTTGAACCGGCTCCTGCACCTGGGCAAAGGGGAGGTCCTGAGCCGCGGCCGCCGCAAACCGTCCATACTGTCCGATGCTTTCGAGGCGCTGGTGGGCGCCCTCTACCTCTCGTCGACGCTCGACGAAACCAAGGATCTCATAACCAAGCAATTGGAAGAGCGCATACAAAAGATAGTCGCGCACGGCAACCTCGAGAACTACAAGTCGCTGCTGCAGCGCGTCGTATTGGAACGGTTCGGCGAAAACCCGACTTACCGCGTCCTCAACCGCCGGGGCCCGCAGCACAACGCCGAGTTCGTCGTGGGCGTAGAGATCAAAGGTAAAATATACGGCAAAGCCAGCGGCCGCTCCAAGAAAGACGCCGAGATGAGGGCGGCGCACAAGACGGTGCAGCTGCTCAGGTCGAGGAAGCGCCAACGCGCACCCCGTTAACCGGGCTCGCCGGCGGTGAATTGAGCCGATGGACTATTTACTAACCGAAGAGCAACGCGAGCTCCAGAAGCTCACTCGCGACATAGCGCGTAATGCCGTCGCGCCCAAGGCCGAGTACTACGACCGCCACGAAGAATTCCCGTGGGACGTGGTCGAGGTCTTCGCGCAGGCGGACCTCTTCCGCGTCTTCGTCCCGGAGGAATACGACGGCCTGGGCATGGGCGTCTTCGAGCTGTGCATCGTCGCCGAGGAGCTGTCCAAGGCGTGCGCCGGCATCGCGCTCGCGCTCCTGGGGACCGCGCTCGGCACCGAGCCAATCTTAATCGTGGGGACCGACGAGCAGAAGAAGAGGTTCCTGCCGCGCGTCGCCGCCGGCAAAGCGCTGGCGGCGTTCGCCCTTACCGAGGCCGAGGCCGGCTCGGACCCGTCGGCGGTGCGGACGCGGGCGCGCCGCGACGGCGACCACTACATCCTGAACGGGACCAAGCAATGGATAACCAACGGCGGCGAGGCGGAAATATACGTCGTCATCGCGAGCACCGCCCCGGCGCGCGGCGTCCGCGGCCTGAGCGCGTTCGTGGTCGAGAAGGGCACCCCCGGCCTCGATTTCGGCAAAAAGGAGGACAAGCTCGGCATCCGGGCGTCGGCGACGCGGGAGCTGATATTCGACGATTGCAAGGTGCCGGCGGCGAACCTGCTCGGCAAAGAAGGTTCGGGCTTCATAACGGCGATGCGGACCTTCGACCGGACGCGGCCCGGCGTCGCGGCGCAGGCCGTCGGCATCGCTCAGGGCGCGCTCGAGCTCGCCGTGGCCTACGCCAAAGAGCGCCGCCAGTTCGGCCAGCCCATCTCGAGCTTCCAGGGGTTGCAGTTCATGCTGGCCGACATGGCGACGAAGACCGAGGTGGCGCGCGCAATGACGTACGCCGTGGCGCGAATGATAGACGCCGGCGCCCGCGACGTTAGCCGTTACTCTTCCATCTGTAAAACTTTCGCCTCGGACGTCGCCGTCGAGGTGACCGCCGACGCCCTCCAAATATTCGGCGGCTACGGCTACATGCGCGAGTATCCAATCGAGAAGTACTTCCGCGACGCTAAAATCACGCAGCTCTACGAAGGGACGAACCAAATCCAGCGGCAGGTGATCGCGCTGGACCTCATTCGAACCGCGGGCCGCAAATCGTAGCGGCCGCAGTAGGCCCCCGGCGGCGGGGGCTTTTTTTAAGCCTATGGCGGCCCTCCCTTCCCTCGTCGTTTCGCGGGCCCGCTCGCTCTGGGCCGCGGCCGCGCGCCGGCCGGGTATAATCCTCGCCGCCACGGCGCTCGCCTTGGTCGCCGTAGCCGCCGCCCGCGTCGACCTCGTCTTTAAACTCACCCCCAAAACCAACGAGATGTATTCGGAATCGCTGGTTCGGTTCCGGTACGCGGAAATGGTCATGACGGGCCGGGCGCTGCCGCGTTCGGACCCGATGGTCCAGTGGCCGGAGGGCTTTCCGCGCGACGAGATGATAATGCCGCTGCCGGACTACGCCGTCGGCTTGAGCTATAAGCTATGGAACGACGTGTTCGGTCCGGCCGACCGCTACGCGTACCTCCGGTACTTCATGGCCTTCTACGCCGCGGCGTACGTCCCCGCGGCGTTCCTATTATTCTGGGTAATGTTCCGGCGGCCGTGGCCGGCTTGGGCCGCCACCGCCCTCTACGCCACGTGCCTCCCGACGTTTCTCCGCGCCGCCGGGAACTACCTGCGCGAAGATTTCGCTACGCCGGCGCTGCTGGCCGCGTCGGCGCTGGTTTGGCTGCTTCTGGAGGAAAAGCCGAACGGCCGCGGCAAGAGAATCGCTGTCGCCGCGTCGCTGGGCGCGTGCGTCCTCTACGCGCTGAGCTGCTGGCATATGGCCCAGTTTTACGCCAACATGCTCCTGGTAGTCGTGTTCCTCGCGGCGTTCTTCGGCCGGCGGGGCCTGTACGGTCATATAGGAGTCGCGTTCCTCGTGGGGACCGCGGCCGCAGCGGTCCTCAACAAACCGCTCTTCGTGAAAGGCGTCCTTTGGTCCCCCACCGTCGCCGCGGCGGCGGCCTTGGCGGCGTGGGGGATGGTGCGGCAGCCGGCGACCGTCCGCTGGAGGTTGGCATTGGCCGGGTCGGCGACGGCGCTGGTGGCTTTATCGCTGCTGGCCGTCGGGTCCGGCGCCTACGGCCACGCGTACGCGTTGATCTGGGCCAAGCTGCGGCTGGCGGGCGTGCACCCCGACGACCCGACGCGGCTGCCGGTCGACGCGCGCATATTCTGGATGGGCCCGTACGACACGACGACGCTGAAGCGCGCCCTCATCGAATACGGCCCCCTCCTCCCGGTAGCGACGGCGGTCTTCTTCTGGTCTTACGGGAAGTACTTACGGCGGAGGAAAACGCCGGTCGGAGGGGCGCCGTTCTTCCCGGCGGCGATGACCGTCGCCACGGCCTTTCTATATTGGCTTCTGGTCCGGCTGACCATTTTCTTTGCGCCCTGGGCGGCGTTATGGGCGACGCTCCCGGCGGCGAGGGCCCGCCGGCCGTGGACCAAAGCCGTCGCCGCGGCGTTGGTCGCGGGGCTTTTAGCGTTCCAATTTTATTGGGCGACGAATTACAGCCGGCCCAGCGCTCCGCGGCGCCTGCTCGAGTTGCTGCCGAAGAAGGAAGACCCATTGTGGGATTACGGCAAAAGCGACAACGAGATTTTCTTCTGGTTGAAAGACCGTACGCCGGCGGGTTCGGCCTTACTCGGCCAATTCGGCCTGAGCGCGTCGATAATGTATTGGAGCGAGCGCCCGGTGGCGCTCCACCCCATGTACGAGGTACCGTACATCAGGACAAAGATCGTTGAAACCTCGCGCGGGTACGTGGGACCCGAGGACGAGTTCTACGACCTTTGCCGCCGGTGGCGCGTATCGTACGTCGTCTTCAACGCCCCCGTCTTCCTGGTGTACCAGCCGCCGGGCGATCGGTACTTCGCCGCCACGCCTCACCCCCCGGCCGACGCCGTGGGCATGATGATGCAATTCCACCCCGAGTCGCTGACGCGCTTCCGTATCATCCACGAAACGTACACCTTCCGCGTCTTCGAGGTCGGGCGGCCGTACGGCGGCTACGTCGCCAGGCGCTACCATCCCTACTTCGACAATTCCCTCTTTCCCGGGTTGCCGTCGCGCGAGCACCTTCGGGAGGTTGTGGCCGCTATCGAACGCGCGGGCGATCATTACAACCGGGGCCTGGCGCTGGAGCGTTCGAAACGGTGGTCGGACGCGGCGGCGCAGTTCGGCATCGCTCTCAGCCTCCACCGCGACTACGAAGACGCGGAATTACGACTCGGCTATTGCCTGGCACAACTCCAACGCTACGACGAAGCCGGCCCCCATTTCCGACGGGCGTTGGTCGTCGACCCCGACAACGCTACGGCCCATACCTACATGGGGTCGTACTACTTCTCGACCGGGTCGTACGAGGCGGCGCTAAGGGAATACCGCCGCGCGTACGAGCTCGATCCGGACGACCCGGAAAACCTGGAGCGGATACGCCTGACGGAAAAAGTTATGGCCGGCGCGTAGCCGGCCTTACTGATACTGTAGTAACGTTTCGTCCTATCCTTCGCCGCGCGGCTCGGGGACATACTCCTGGATTCCCCACCCCAATTTCTCCCGTAGAAGTTTGTAGAAGTCCTTCTCCTCCAGACGTATGAGGCGGAGGCGCTTTTTGGCGCGCGTGACGTAGACGCGGTCGTCCTCGGCGAGGGTGTAGGTGGCCTGGCCGTCCACCGTCATCACCGCCTCCTCTTTACCCCGCATCCGGAGTTCAATGCCCACCTCGAGCGTGGGCGGGATGATAAGGGGCCGCACCGTGAGCGAGTGGGCGCATATCGGCGTCAATAACAGTACGTCCACGCGCGGGTCGACGATGGGGCCGCCGGCGGACAGCGAATAGGCCGTCGAGCCGGTGGGCGTCGCGGCGATGATGCCGTCGCCCCGGTACGAGAAGAGGCACTCGCGGTGGATGTAGGCGTTCACGATTACGATGCGGGAGATAGCCTTGGGTCCCAGGACGAGGTCGTTAACCGCTAGTATGTCGCGCTCCGTTTCGCCGTCCGATCGCTCGAGCCGGATGGAGAGCAACATGCGGCTTTCGACGAGGAACCGGTCGGTCAAGATGGCGTCGACGGCGGTCTCCATCAGGCTGATGTCCATCTCGGAGAGGAAGCCGAGGCCGCCGAGGTTCACGGCCAGGACCGGCACCTCGTTGGCGGCCACCACCCGTCCTACGGAAAGCAACGTCCCGTCGCCGCCGAAAGAGATGACGAGGTCACACGCCTTCCCCATCTCGGTTATGGCCACCCGGTCGCCCTTCAAGTTTCCCCAAACGGCGGTCCGCTCCTCGATGACGTACCGCTGGCCGCGCTTCTCGAGCGCCTCCAAACAGGAGGCTACGCCGTTGACGGCGTCCTTCTGCTTCCAGTTGGCAACGATGCCGAAAATATAGCTGTCCGTACCTGCCATCGGTCTCCCGGCGTCAGCGGCCGGCCCGTATGGAACGCAAGAGCTGCTGCGACTGGTCCAAGTACGACCGACCCTTCTCCGTGTCGCCGGTTCGATTGTAGAGGAGCCCCAACTTGTTCAACGTATTCGCTACCTCGAGCGCGGCACGGACCGACTTGTAGAGCGCCAGAGCCTCCTCGTACTTCTTCATAGCCGCTTTGAGTTGTTGCGTATTCTCGTCGACGTGCCCCAAATTGTAGAGGGCGTCGGCCCGGCCGCGGTCATCCCGCAGGCCCTGGTATATGCTCAGCGCCTCGTTGTGCTTGGCCTCGGCGGCCTCGAACTTTCCGAAGCCGGCCTCCACCAAACCCTGCTTGTTCGCCGACAAAGCGATATTTTCCTTATCGTCCAATTTGGAGTACGTGCTATACGCGTTCTTATAGGCCGCCGCGGCGGCGGCCAGGTTGGCGGTGTTGAACTCGGCGTCGCCCAGCGCGCGGTAACAGTAGGCCAGGTCGGAGGTATACTTCTTGAGGGGTTTATAAGCCTCGACGGCCTGCGTGTAGCTGGTCTTGGCCTTGTCGTACTGGCGCTGCGCCGTGTACACGTCGCCCAGCTTGCGCAGGCACCGCGGCTGGCCTTCCTCGTCCTCGGCCGCGGCGAAAGCCTGCTTGGCCTTGTTGTACGACGAGTCGGCTTCGCCGTATTCCTTCAGCGCCTGGCGGTAGACGCCGGCGTCGTAGTTAGTCTCGCCGATTTCCTTCTGGTTCTTGGCCTCCGTCAAGAGGGGCAGCGCGTCGTCGCAGTATTTCAACGCGCTGCGGTAGTTCTCCTGGGCGCCCAACGCCCGGCCTATCATCCGCAGCGTAGTCCCCTCTTCGTTCTTCTTGGCCTCGCGGCGCCAGATGCGCAGCGCCTCCGTCAGCACTTTGTTGGATTCCTTGTAATCGCCCAGCTCGTAGTTAGCAGCGCCTAGGTAAACGAGCGAGCGCGCTACCTCCTCCTGCCGCCTGAGCTCGCGCCACAACGCCAGCGCCTCAGCCTGGCCCGTCTTCGCCGCTTCCGCTTCGCCGAGCCGCGCTTGCGCCGAGCCGAGATGATTCAACGACGTCGCGACGCCGGCTTTATCGTCGAGCGAGCGGTACGCGCCCAGCGCTTCGTTGTACAGCGTCTTCGCTTTCTGGAAATAAGTGGGGTCCTCGGCGGCGACGCGGGGGCTTATCCTGGATACGCCGATGAGCTCGTTAGTGTAGCCGAGGTGGTTTTTAATCTCGGCGGTGAAGCCCCTGTCGTTGAGGGGTGTCGCCGTCCCGAGCGCGGTGGTGAAGTTCTTCTCCGCCTTCGAAAGCGCTCCCTGCCGTAGCGCGAGCTGGCCAAGGTCGACGTAGAGCCGCGCTACGGCGGGCGTGTTCTGTATTTTCTTTTGGACTCTTACGGCCTCGCTCAACGACTTGGCCGCGACCTCGTATTGGCCCAGCTCGGCCTGGGCGAGCCCTTTGGCCCGCAACGCGTCGCCCTCCGCCATCGGCCGAAGCGTAGCGCGGAAAACCTCCAGCGCGTTGTCGTACCGCTGGACCGCGCCGGCGTAGTCGTCCTGGGCGGCCAGCGTCAAGCCGAGGCTGTAGTAAAAGTCACCCTTACCGGCGCCTATCTTGCCGGTCTTGTATATGGCCTCCGCTTCGCCGAAATATTTCGCCGCGGTCGCGGTATCGCCCTGGGCGAGGAACACTTCGCCCAGGCCGACGAGCGCCCGCGCTTTGCCGGCCTCGTCGTTCAAGGCGTTGAAGATGCGGAGCGCCTCGTTGAACTCGCGGGCGGCGGTTCGGATGTCGCCCGAGGCCAGCCGCGCCTGAGCCAGCTGGCGCTGCGACTCGCCAATGCCGAGCTGGTCGTGCAGCTCCCGGTACGTCTCCAGCGCCTGGGCGTGCGCGGCTAGCGCCGCGTCGGCGTTGCCCTTCCGGCGTTCCGCCCGGCCCAGCGCGTTCAGCCCCATCGCGACGTACGCGTTCTCGCCGGCGCGCTCGGCGAGGGCCTGGGCCTTCCTGGCATCCTCCACCGCCCGGTCGAAGAGGAGCTCGGCCTCGAACAGCGTCGAGCGCCGGATCAAGACCCGGCTCTGGCCCACGTCGTCGCCGGCGGCGGTGTAGAACTGAAGGCCGAGGTCGAAGTTCTTCTCGGCGTTCTTGTAGTCGTAGCGGTCGTAGGCGATGATGCCCATCTGAAGCTCGCAGTATCCCTGGCCCGCGTTATCGTTGAGCTTTTTATAAATCGATTCGGCCTTCTTGTAACTCGCGAGAGCGTCGTCGGCGTTGCCGGCGCGATACCGGACCCGAGCCAGGTCCACCGCGGTATCCGCCGCCGCGAGGTCGTCTTTGGTCTCGGTGAAGCCGTCCAGCGCCTGTTGGAACTCGGCCTGCGACTGGCTGAGATTTCCCTGCTTCTCGTAGGTGGCGCCGAGGCGGCGGTGGGTGCGCGCCGTCCAGTGCACCTCGTTGAGGCCGGTGAAGCCGGCGAGCGCCGACTTGTAAGCGGACAGCGCGTCGTCCAACGCCTCTTTGGTCTCCTGGGCTTCGCCGACGTAGTATTGGGTCTCGGCTACGCCCATCTTATCCTGCACCTGTTGATACAGCGCCAGCGCGTCATTGTGATACTTCAGGCCGCTGTCCGGCTGCTTAAGGACGACGTATACGCGCCCGATCCAGTTCATCGCCAGCGCGGACCCCTTCTCGATGTTGAGCGTCCGGTAGATGCGTAGCGACTCGCTGAAGGAGCGTATAGCCTCTTTGTGCTGCCCCTTCTCGAACTGAATGGCGCCGATCTCGATGCCGGCGTCGGCGGTACGCATCTGGTTGCGGGCGCCGCGGAAGAGCTCGAGCGCGGCGTCGAAATCTTTAAGCGCCTGGTCGTTTTTCTCCTGGGCCCGCAGCCCTTTAGCCCGGCCGAAAGTGGCCTCCGCCTGGCCGTTCTTGTCTCCCAGGGACGTATAAGTGCTGAGGGCCTCGCCGAAGGCCTGGTTGGCGAAGTCGTACTCGCCCAGCTCGAGGTGGGCCTGGCCTTTGTAAACCGACGTCTCGGCTATCTCGGCCTTGGTATTCGCCGCGCGTTCGTACTCGAGGGCTTTGTCGAACCGCGCGAGAGCTTTCTTTTGTTCGCCGGCGGCGACGAACGCGACCCCCATGCGATTGTAGACCGACGGTACGTCTTTGGTGTTGCCGGCCTTATTCATCGCGCTCAACGCGGCCTTGTAATCCTCCTGGGCGCCGTCGTAGTTCCCCTGGCGATACTTCACGTCGCCCAGCGCCGCGGCCGCGGCCCCCTCGCCCGCGGGGTCCTTGACGGTCCGGTAGATATTCAGCGCCTCCGAGAACTTGGCGGACGCGTTCTGGTAGTCGCGCTTCGCCATGTGGGCGGCGCCGAGGTTCATCAGCGTCCGGGCCTTGCCCAGTTGGTCGTTTATCGCGGAATAGGCCGCGAGCGCGTCGTCGAAGTAGTGAAGCGCGGTATCGTAGTCTTCTTTGGCGACGTACGTCAGGCCCAGGTCGTTCTCCACTTCCGCGACGCCGAGCTTGTAGTCCTGGGCGCGGTTGATGCGCAGCGCCTCGTCCAGATAGCGGGCCGCGGAGTTGTAGTCGCCCTTGGCGTAGTGCATACGGCCCACGTTGGCCATGGTCTGCGCCACGCCGAGTTCGTTCTGCAGCAGGCGGTTCGTCGCCAGCGCCTCGTTGAACGCGCTATTGGCCTGGTCGAAATCGCCCTGGGCGGTGTTGACCTTGCCCACGGCGTTGAGCGCCTGCCCGACGTTCGTGCGGTCCTCGGTTCGGCGGAAGGTATCCAACGCGCCGGTGTAATTGCTGAGCGCTTCGCCGTACTGGCCGCGGTCGAACTTGATGTCGCCGACCTTCATCTGGGAGAGCGCCTTGCCCGTCTCGTCGCCCTCCCGGCCGAAGTTCTGGGACGACTGCTCGAAGAGGGACAACGCGCCGTCCTGGTCGCCCAATATCTGGAGGGCCACGCCGAGGTCGCGCTGGACGCCGGCCACTTCCGCCGTCATGTTCTCGCCCTCGTAGATGGACAGCGCGCGCTCGAGCGACTTGCGCGCCTCCACCAGCTGACCCTGGCGCACCTGAATGGTCCCTATCTCCCACGTAACCTTGGCGAGGCGGGCGTTGTCCTTCAGCCCCTTTACGATGTCCAACGCCTGCTCGTACGTCTGCAGCGCCTTGGGGTATTCGCCGGTGGTCTTGTAGACGCGGGCGATAGCGATGGTGGTATCGGCAACGTTGCCCTTGTGGCCGAGGGCCTGACGGATGCGCAGCGCCTCGTTGTACGACTCGAGGGCGGACCGGTAGTCGGCCTGCATCTCGTACGCGTAGCCGACGTTGTGGGCCGCGTCGGCCGCGCCGGTCTGGTTCTTTATCTCGCGGTACTGCTTGATGGCGTCGTTGAAGTATATGGCCGCCTTGCGGTAGTTCTTCATGGCGTGGGCGTAGACGAGGCCCATGGAATTCAGGATTTCGGCGGTCCCCTCCCAATCGGCCAGGCGCCGCGTTATGGACAGCGCCTGTTCGTAGTACCTCAGCGAATTGGCGGCGTCGCCCTGGGCGCGGAGGGCGTCGGCGGAGTACTTCAAACAGCGCGCGATGCCGTCCTGCTTGCCGAGCTTGGTGTAGAGCTCGCGGGCTTTCTCGAATTGGGACTGCGCGCCGGCGTAGTCCTTCTTCTCCAGGTAAACGCGGCCTACGAGCATCTCGCCCTCGGCCTCGCCCTCGCGTACGCCGAGCTTGCCGTAGATGGAGAGGCCCTTGCGGAAGTAGTCGAGCGCCCGGTCCACCTCGCCCTTGTCCAGGACGATTTGGCCGGCCTCGAGGTACATCCGGCCCTTCATCTTCTCGTCGGCGGCGCCGGCGTATTTGGCGGCGGCCTCCTCGTACGCCTTCAGCGCCAGCTCGTACTCGCCGCGCGCGAAGTAGATCGAGCCGATGGCGGCCTGGGCACGCGCCTGGCCGGTGACGTCGGCGGCCTTTTTATAGAGGCCGTACGACTCGTCGTAGTAGGTGAGCGCCTGGTCGTACTGCTCCTTGGCCTGGTAGGTGGAGCCGAGGTTTTTGTTGACCAGCGCCAGGCCGGCGTTGTCCTTCAAGGCCGCGAAGTCGTTCAGCGCTTTTTGGTAGAAGCCTATGGCCTCGTCGAACTCACCCTGGACCTCGTATACCGAGCCGAGGATGTTGTTGGCGCGAGCGACGCCCTCGACGTCGCCGATGGAGTCGAAGAACTCGAGCGCCTCCTCGAACACGGCGACGGCGCGCGCGAACTTGCTGGCCTCGAAGAGCTTCATTCCCTCCTCGAAGGACTCCAGCGCGCGGTTGCGGATCTCCATCTCGGACTGGCCGAACGCCGGGGCGGCGGCCGAGGCCGCGACGAGCGCGGCCGCGAGCGTGAACAGCGTAATCCGTTTCGTTGCCTTCATATTAGCCCTCTTCGTTGATAGGCTGTGGCGACGATTTATTTGTTTAATGAATACCTACTTAATATTACAGAATACCAGAGCCAAGTGCCGCTGTCAAGTTATTACTGGCCGCCGGCGCAAGCGTAAACGCCAAGAATTTCAATTTAAAACGGCGCCGAGCTAAAGCTGTTTTG
>JAUWLW010000021.1 GCA_030613505.1 Candidatus Zixiibacteriota bacterium | reverse complement strand
CTCCACGGGGGCGGCCTTGATTCCCACCTCCGGGCAAGGGGGTCGGCGGGTGTTCCACCCCGCCGCCAATCAAGCCACCCGGCGCCATACCAATACCCGACGCTACCAGGAAGAAATACGATATGCTACGCACCCACACCTGCGGCGAACTGAACGAAAGTAACGTAGGTCAAGAGGCGGCGCTGTGCGGCTGGGTCTGGAAGAGCCGCGACCTTGGCGGCCTGTTCTTCGTCGACCTCCGCGACCGCTACGGCTTCACGCAGCTCGTCGTCGACCCGGCGGTCGGTAAGGGACTGCACAAGGCGGCCTCGAAGCTCAGAGGCGAGTACGTCGTCCGCGTCGCGGGTGAGGTGCGCCTTCGGCCCGAGGAGCAGCGCCGCGACGACGCGCCGACCGGCGCGGTCGAACTCCGCGTGCGCGAGCTGGAGGTCCTGGCCCGGGCCCAGACGCCCCCCTTCAACCTGGCGGAAGAAGAGCTCGAGGTGCACGAGGAGCTCCGGCTCGAGTACCGCTACCTGGACCTCCGCCGGCCGCACATGCAGCGCAACCTCGCCGTCCGCCACCGCGCCGTCAAGGCCATCCGCGACTACCTCTCGGCTCGAGGTTTCTTGGAAGTCGAGACCCCCATCCTGATGAGGTCGACGCCGGAGGGGGCGCGCGACTACCTCGTCCCCAGCCGCATCCACCGCGGGAAATTTTACGCGCTGCCGCAGTCGCCGCAGATATACAAGCAGCTGTTGATGGCCGCGGGCGTGGACCGCTACTTCCAAATAGCGCGCTGCTTCCGCGACGAGGACCAGCGCGCCGACCGCCAGCCGGAGTTCACCCAGCTCGACGTCGAGATGTCCTTCGCGGGCGAGGAGGATATCTTCGAGATAACCGAGGGCGTCTTCGCCGCGTCCTTCCGCGACGGCGTCGGCGTCGAGTTGGCGACGCCCTGGCCGCGGCTAAGCTGGCGGGAGGCGATGTCGCGCTACGGCCGCGACAAACCCGACGCCCGCTTCGGCCTCCTCCTCGACGACGCGACGGATATCTTCGCCGAAACGTCCGCGGAGATATTCCGCAAAATCGTCGACGCCGGCGGCAGCGTCTTCGCGCTGCGGGTGCCCGGCGGATTGAGTCGCAAGCAGCTCGACGAGCTGGAGGCGGCCGCCAAGGCGGAGGGCGCCGGCGGCCTGGCCTCCCTCAAAGTGGGCCCGGGGGGCGCGCTTTCCGGAGTGCTGGCGAAGTTCTTCGACGACGGCGCCGCGGCGGCGCTGCTCGCGAAAACCGGCGCGGAGGAGGGTGACGTCGTCGTCGCTTGCGGCGGCCCGTTCGAGACCGCCGCCGCCGCTATGGGGTCCGTACGGCTCAGGTTGGCCGAAATGTCGAACGTCAAGAAAGAGGAAGGCTTTCACTTCCTGTGGGTCACGGACTTCCCGCTTTTCGAGCGGGACGCGTCGACGGGCGAGCCGGTGCCGTCCCACCACCCGTTCACGTCGCCCCGGCTCGAGGACGTGGATAAGTTGGAGGCCGCGCCCTTCGACGTAATGTCGCGGGCGTACGACGTCGTCGTCAACGGCGTCGAGCTCGGCTCGGGCAGCGTCCGTATCCACGACGCCGCGCTGCAGCGCCGCGTATTCCAAGCCTTCGGCTATACCGACGACGAGATAGAGACGCGGTTCGGCTTCTTCCTGCGGGCGCTGGAGTACGGCACGCCGCCCCACGCCGGCATCGCGCCCGGCCTCGACCGTTGGATCATGGTGATGTGCGGCGAGGAATCGATTCGCGAGGTCATCGCGTTCCCCAAGACGCTGCGGGCGTCGTCGCCGATGGACGGCTCGCCGGCGCCGGTAGCGCGCGAGCAGCTCGACGAGCTCGGCCTATCGCTCAAAGAAAAAGAACCGGAAGGCAAGTAGAAATATGGCCGAAGCACGACGTCCCGAAATCCTGTGGGTCGACGACGAGATAGACCTGTTGAAGTCACAGATCCAATTCCTGGAGAACCACGGTTACCGCGTGACGACGTTGACCAACGGCCCGGACGCCGTGGCGTTGGTGAAGGAGCGATCCTTCGACGCCGTCCTCCTGGACGAGATAATGGTGGGGATGGACGGCATCGAGACGCTGCGGGAGCTCAAGGCGGTGGACGCGTCGCTGCCCGTAATTATGGTCACCAAGTCGACCGAAGAGACGCTGATGGACGACGCCTACTTCGGCGAGATCGACGACTTCCTGGTGAAACCGGTGAACCCCCACCAGATCCTGTCTTCGCTTAAAAAAGTCCTAGACATCGAACAGCTCCGGCGCGACCGGTTCGTGGGGTCGTGGGGAGAATACTACAACCGGGCGCAGCGCGTCATAAACGACCCGGCGGCCACGTTCCGCGACTGGGCCGACCTTTACCTGGATATATGCCGCGCCCAACGCGAGATAAGCGAATTGACACTCCGGGCTTTGGCGCCCTTGCAAAACGAGCTGGTTGCGGAGGCCGACAGGACTTTCGCCGCGTTCGCGTGCGAGCAATACCCGTCGTGGGTGGCGGGGGCGGAAGACGCGCCACCCCTCTCGTGGGACGTCCTGGACAAGTTCGCCCTCCCCCAGATCGCGACCGGGCGCCCGGTTTACTTCGTCGTCGTCGACTGCCTTCGTCTGGACCAATGGTTGTTACTCGAGGAGCGGCTCGGGCAGCTGTACCGCATCGAGCGGTCGTTATACTGCGGCGCCGTACCCTCGTCTACCTTGTACGCCCGCAACGCCATCTTCGCCGGGAAGAAGCCGGCAGAGATCGCGGCGGCGTATAAGGAGAACTTCCGCGAAGAGGGCGGCCAGGGGGAGTCGCTGAACCGCTACGAGGAACAATTCCTCTCCGACCACACCGCGCGACACGCACCCAAGGCCAAAAAGATCCGCTACTACAAATTCGCCAACCGCGAGCAGGAGAAGAAAGCCCGCAAGATAATCGACACGCTGTCGCCGCGCCCCTTCACGGCGTTCGTCTTCAATTTCATCGACACCGTTACGCACGAGTCGGGCCCGGGCGGCGCGCTGAACTCGCTCGTCCCCACGGCCGAAGCGCTACCCCGCCTCGCCCTCACCTGGTACCTCGGCTCACCGCTCGAGCAGCTGCTAAGAAAAATCGCCGAGGATAAGAGCGCAACGGTGATACTTACCTCGGACCACGGCTCGACGCTTACCGACACGCCGGCTGTGGTGTACGCCGACAAGGACGCGACTAAGACGCCGCGGTATTGGGTAGGCCGCGACCTCCGCCCCGAGGGCGAGGGGGCCTTCCTGGTGCGCCACCCCGAGGCCTTCGGCCTCCCCGACGATTACCTCGCCAAGACGTACGTACTGGCGCAGGGCAGCCATCACCTCGTCTTCTCCCATCACCTGCGCGAGTACCACCGGCGCTTCGAAGGGGGATTTTATCACGGCGGCGTCTCGCTGCCGGAGCTGGTGCTGCCGGTCGCGACTATGACGCCGAAGTAAAAATGGGTGCCGGCTTCGAGGATGAGGTGCTGGCGTGGTGCCGGCGGGAAGGCATATTGCCCCCGGGCGCGTCGGCGCTCGTCGCCGCCTCGGGCGGGCCGGACTCGACGGCGCTACTGTACTCCCTTGGCGCGCTGGCGGCCGGCCGGAGGTGGCGTCTCGCGGTAGCGCACCTCGACCACGCGCTGCGACCCGAAAGCGCCGACGACGCCGCGTTCGTACGGCAACAGGCCGCGTCGCTGGGCCTCCCGTTCTTCAGCGCGCGGGTCGACGTAAAGTCGCTTCCCGGCAGCGTCGGCCGCTCAACCGAAGAGGCCGCCCGCCTCGCCCGGCGCTCGTTTCTCAGACGCACCGCCCGCGAGTTCGACGCCGTCGCGTTGGGCCACACCGTCGACGACCAGGCCGAGACGGTCCTCCTAAATTTGACGCGCGGCGCCGGGACGTTGGGGCTGGCCGCGATGCCGCCCGCCGCGGGTATATTCGTCCGGCCGCTGCTGGCGCGAAGCCGCGCCGACGTTCTGGCCTACCTGGATGAGCTGGGCGTCCCGTGGCGCGAAGACCCGACTAACCGCGCCCCCTCTTTTTTACGCAACTGGTTCCGCCTCGAGGTCCTACCGACGCTGGAGGCCCGCGTGCCCGGCGTGCGGAAGTCGTTCGCGGCGCTCGCGGCCTCGGCTCGAGCCGACGAAGCGGCGCTGGAGCGAAAGACCGCGGCGCTGCTCTCGCGCCTGGTAGTAGGCCGCGGCGACGGCCGGATCGGCCTCGCGCCGGCTTTCCCGGCGGCTCTGCCCGAGGCGCTCCGCGGCCGCGCGGTGCGGCAGCTTTACGGCGAGCTCGCAGGCTCGAGGCGGGGTTTGGACCGCCGGCACGTAGAGGATGTGCTCTCGCTTCGCGAGGACGGCGCGGTATGCCTACCGGCGGGCGTCACCGCGCGGCGCACGGCCGGCGGCGTGCACTTCGAGCGAACGAGGGTCGGGCCGGCGCTGCGGCGTTGGTCGGCCGAGGTAGCGGTCCCGGGGCGGACGCACGTCGCGCCGGCGGGCGTCGAAATCGTGGCGACTCTCGCGCGGGCGCCCGAGGAGCTGCGCGGCCGCGGCCTGGGCGAGGTCTGGCTCGACGAACGCTTCGCCGCGGCGCGGCTATATGTGAGGGCGTGGCGCGACGGCGACCGCGTACGGCCCGTCGGCCTGGGCGGCACTAAAAAACTGCAAGATATATTCGTAGACGCCAAAGTGCCGGCTTCGGAACGCCGGCGCCGGCCCGTAGTTTGCGCGGGCCGGGACATTTTATGGGTGCCGGGGATCGTGTTGGCGGAGGGCGCCGGGGCGCCGGCGGGTGAGCCGGCGGTCCATATGCGACGGCTGGAGCCGTCAGCGCCGCCCGCGAGCCGCGAAAGGACCTATCATGGATTACAAAAAGAACATAGATAAAGTCCTGTATGACCGGGACATACTGGCGGCCCGCGTCGTCGAGGTGGGCCGACAGATAAGGGCCGATTACGCCGGTAAGGACCTCGTCGCAGTGACCGTACTCAAGGGGGCGTTCGTCTTCGCCGCGGACCTCATCCGCGCAATAGATTTGCCGATGGCGGTCGACTTCGCCGAGATAATAAGCTACGGCGAGGGCACGGAGATCGCCGAGGAGGTCGTGCTGACGAAGGACGTCGCCGTCAACGTGAAAGGCCGGGACGTCCTGATAGTCGAGGATATCGTCGACACGGGCCTGACGACCGCCTTCCTGGTGGACCACCTCCGCATCCGCGACCCGCGCAGCATCCAGATCTGCGCGCTGCTCTATAAGCCGGCGATGCAGCGCGTCGAAGTACCGCTCCGGTACGTGTGCTTCGAGGTGGGCGACGTCTTCGCCGTCGGCTACGGCCTCGACTACGCCGGCCAATACCGCAACCTCCCGGATATAGTGACGCTTAAGGAAATCCCCCCGGAGGAATGACGAAAACGACCTGCGCGTTAAGCGCCGCCGGGGCTTGTTCTGCGCGTACAGTGTTAAATACCAGGGAATACCGGGGTCGAAAACGCCCGAGGGGTCTTTTTTAACTCTAATTCAAAGTGCCAAAAGCCTTTTAACCTTGCTTTAAAAACGTTTTTATGTTAAAAATTACGACTTGCCGCGCCCGCTTCGCGGGGCGTTTTATTTATGCAGCTGAAAATCGGACGCGTCGACCTGGTAAAAGGGCTCCTTCGTTTCCTGCGCCTCGTGGCCGCGGCGCTGGTGGCGATATTGTTGGGGTATCTCGTCCTCGTCGTGGGCTTCGGCCGTATGTTCGTCGCCGGCGGCGAGGAGGTCGGAGTGCCGGAGATTATAGGCCACAATGTCGACGAGGCCGAAATGATGCTCGCCGACGCCGGCCTGGTGATGAAGGAAATGGGCGTCGCCAAAGGCTCGTCGCTGCCCGAGGGGTTCGTCGTCGAGCAGGACCCGGAGCCGGGCATCAAGGTGCGCAAGGGGCGGACCGTCAAAGTTCGCGTTAGCGCGGGCCTGGCCGAGGTCCACGTCCCCAACGTCGTCGGCCGGACGCTGCGCCAGGCCGAGCTGGTCCTCACGCGCATCGGCCTTAACATCGGCGAGGTGACCGACGTCCACGACGACACCGTACCCAAGGACCACGTCATCGACCAGACGCCTAAGCCGCGCGAGAAGGTAAACCGCGGAACCAAGGTGAACCTGCTTGTAAGCCTGGGCTCGGAAGAGGTTACGATACTAATGCCGGCCAACCTCGTCGGCCTCACGGTGGACGAGGCCGCCAAAACGCTGAAGGAATACGAGCTCGCCGTGGGCAGCGTCACCACCGAGCCGTCGACGATCGTCCCGGCCGGCCGGATAATCCGCCAGGCGCCCGACATCGGCGAGCAGGTAAAGAAGGGCGAGGCGGTGGACCTCGTCATCTCGAGCGGGCCGCCCGCGCCTTAAAACTATGGCGAAGCGAAAAGCGGAACTCGCGCCGTCGCTTTTATCGGCGGACTTCGGCCTGATGGCCGAGGCGACGAAGCTCGTCCGCGACGCGGGCCTGACGTACGTGCACTTCGACGTGATGGACGGCGAGTTCGTGCCCAACATAACTTTCGGCCCCAAGATGGTGGCCGACCTGCGGGACGACGCCGGCGACCTCGTCATGATAGCGCATTTGATGGTGGCGAAACCGGAAAGGTACGTCGACGACTTCGCCGCCGCGGGAGCCGACGTCGTGACGGTGCACGCCGAGGCCACGCCTCACCTTCACCGCGCGCTGCAGCAGATAAAGGCGGCCGGCAAGAGGGCCGGGGCCGCGGTCAACCCGGCGACGCCGCTCGGGGTATTGGAAGACGTCTTGGGCCTGGCCGATTTTATATTAATAATGACGGTCAACCCGGGGTTCGGCGGCCAGGCGTTCATCGAGGGCGGCCTGGCCAAGATCGCGCGGGCGCGGGAAATGGCCGACGCCTCAGGCCGCGAGGTATTAATTGAGGTTGACGGCGGCGTAAAAAGTGATAATATTAGGCGCGTGGCGGACGCCGGCGCGGACGTGATCGTCGCCGGGAGCGCGGTCTTCGGCGCGCCGGATCCCGCCGCGGCCATAACGGAACTTCAATCGGCACTCGACTCTTAGAGCCGAAAACACGTCGGCTCGGAGGTGGAATTTTTTGGCTGTTCGCATTAGACTTCGACGCACGGGCGCAAAGAACGCGCCGCGCTACCGACTCGTAGTAACCGACGGCCGCGCCAAGCGCGACGGCCGCTTCATCGAGATGCTGGGGTACTACGACCCTACGGCGGACCCCGCGGTCTCCGAGGTGAACGAGGAACGAACGCTGTATTGGCTTTCGGTGGGCGCGACGCCTTCCGAGACGGCGAAGCACCTTTTGTCGAAGGCCGGCGTACTGAAGAAGTTCGCGGAACGAAAAACAACCGGCTAAAAGGCCGATTAAATATTCGACCAAGGCTTAAGACCAGATCAGTTTCGATTAGTTGTCATTTCGATTTCTGATATTAGTCCTAAACCCCAAACCGGAGCTCGAGGCACAGGAGGTGCCGAGATGAAAGACCTGATCGAATACATCGCGAAGAATTTGGTCGAGAAGCCGGAAGCGGTAGTGGTCCACGAGGTCGCGGGCGAGAAGACGACGATAATAGAGGTCTCGGTTGACCGCGAGGACATCGGCCGGATAATCGGAAAGAAAGGTAGGACGGCCCGGGCGCTCAGGACGATATTGAACGCCGCGGCGATGAAACAGAACAAGCGCGCGTCGCTCGAGATATTGGAATAACGCCCGGTGGGCGGCGCAATCACCATCGCCTTAATCCGCCGACCCCACGGCCTTAAGGGCGAGGTCGTCGTTACCGATTTCACGGAAGGGATTTTCGTGCCGGGGCCCGGGCTGGCGGTAGTCCTGCTCGGGCCGACGTGCCAAGTGGCGACCGCGGTAGAGGGCTGGCGGCCCAGGGGCGACAGCTTCCTGGCGAAGCTCGCCGGCATCGACGACCGCACCGCGGCCGAAAAATACAGAGATTGGAGGGTCGCGGTACCGGCGGAGGCCCTCCCCGCAGCGCCGTCCGACGCCTACTACGAGTTCGAACTCGTCGGCCTGCCCGTAGAAACTACGACCGGCGAAACCGCGGGCACCGTGGTCGCCGTTTACAGCGCCGGCCCGCACGACGTTTTGGTAATCGAGGCCGGCGAGAGGACGTACGACGTACCCTTCGTCCGGGCCCACGTAGCGGAAGTTCGCCGGGGGGAAAAAATCGTCGTCGTACCCCACCGCGAGGGATAGTATGGCGCCGACGCTCGCCTTCGACATCGCGACGATATTCCCGACGTTCTTCGACGGCGCGCTGGCCGTCGGCGTGTTGGGCAAGGCGCTCGAGCGGGGGCTGGTGGAAGTACGCGTCCACGACCTGCGCTCCTACAGCGACGACGCGTACCGCTCGGTGGACGACTACCCGTACGGCGGCGGCGTCGGCATGGTCATGAAGCCGGAGCCGTTCTTCCGCGCGGTGGAGGAAGTGGAGGCGCAGTTCGGCCGGGGTTGGCGCGTCTTCCTCACGCCCCAGGGCAAACCGCTTACGCAGGAGGTCTGCCGGTCGCTCGCGGAAAGGGAGCATTTAATACTGCTCTGCGGCCGGTACAAAGGCGTAGACGAGCGCGTCCGCGAGGGCCTGGCCGACGAGGAGATATCGATAGGCGACTTCGTCCTCTCGGGCGGCGAGACCGCGGCGCTGGCGGTGGTGGACGCCGCGGCGCGGCTGGTCCCGGGCGTCCTGGGGGACGAGGACTCCGCGGCCACGGATTCGTTCGCCACCGGCCTGCTGGACCACCCGCACTACACCAGGCCGCGGGAGTTCCGGGGAATGGCGGTCCCCGAGGTCCTGCTCTCGGGAAACCACGGCGAGGTCGAGAAATGGCGCCGCGAGCAGGCGCTGAAGAGGACGCGAGCCGTCCGGCCCGAGCTGCTGGAAGGTAAAGATTAAAGAAGGCGGGCGAACGGCCGTGGCCCCCAAACGTGCCCAAAAGGGTAACCTGTACGTCGCGCTCGTCCACTGGCCGGTATACAACCGGGAGGGGGAAACGGTCGCCACGTCGGTAACGCCGCTGGACCTGCACGACCTGGGCCGCATCGCGCTGACGTACGGCGCCGCCGGATATTACGTCACGAACCCGTACGAGTCGCAGCGACGCCTGGTGGAAGAAATAATTTACCACTGGCGCGAGGGGGTGGGCGGCGAGCACAGCCCGCAGCGGAAGCGGGCGCTCGCGACGGCGAAAATGGTCCCGACCGTGGAAGCCGCCTTCGACGACGTGGCCGCGGCGGAAGGCCGAGAGCCGTTTGTCGTCGCTACTACGGCCCGGCGCACGCAAGACGCTTTGCCGGCCGAAGATTTGTGGACGGCGGCCGGCGGGCGGCCGGTGCTGCTGCTGTTCGGCACCGGCTCCGGCCTGACGGAAGATATATTGTTCGCCGCGGACGCGGTCCTCGAGCCGATCTCGGGAAGCGGTGACTTCAACCACCTCCCGGTTAGGGCCGCGGTCGCTATATACGTCTACCGCATACTCGACGGCAACCTAAATTCGAGCAAACTGTAGCATCTGATACCAGCTGTCATATAAAACATCAGCCAACGCAACGAGGTGTCCGAAATGCATCCCGCCGTTCGCGAAATAGAGAAGACGGCGCTCAAAGATAATATCCCGGATTTCAAGGTGGGCGACACCGTCCGGGTAGAAGTCGAGATCGTCGAAGGCGACCGAACGCGAACCCAACCCTTCGAAGGCGTCGTCATCGCCCGCAAGGGCGCCGGTCCGCGCGAGACCATTACGCTCCGGCGTATAGCTTCGGGCGTGGGCGTGGAGCGAATCTTCCTGCTGCATTCGCCGCGGGTAAAGAACCTGAAGGTCGTGCGCCACGGCAAAGTGCGCCGGGCCAAGCTGTACTACTTGCGCCGCAAGGTCGGCAAGAAGGCACGCGTGAAGGAAGGCAGGATACGCCGCCCCGGCGCCAAGGCCGCAGAGAAAAAGGCGCCGGAGGACGAGACGACCGCCGAAGATACGTCCTAAATTATGGCGGACGACGCGCCGACGTTTTTCGGGCCCTCCTCGCCCGACGGGCCGCTCGCGCTGGAAGAATTCGAGCGGCGCTTCTGGGAGGAGGGTCTCGCACACGTGGCGGGGGTGGACGAAGCGGGCCGCGGCGCGCTGGCGGGGCCGGTGGTAGCCGCGGCGGTCGTCTTGCCGCCGGGGTTCGATTGCTCCGGCATCCGCGACTCCAAGCAGCTCGACGCCGGCTCGCGCGACGAGCTCTTCGCGACGCTGGCCGACGGCGCTTCGGCCTGGGCCGTGGGCGTGGCGTCGGCCAAAGTCATAGACGACGTAAACATCCTAAACGCCGCTTTGCTCGCGATGAAGAAAGCGTGCCTGCGGCTTACGCCGGCGCCCGATTTATTGTTGGTTGACGGCAATACGCCCGTCCCGATGGTGGTGCGGCAAAAGACCATCGTGCGGGGCGACGCGCGGTGCGTCTCCATCGCCGCGGCGTCCATAATCGCCAAGGTTTACCGCGACCGCCTTATGACGCTTCTGGACGCCAAGTACCCGGGATACGGCTTCGCCGTCCACAAGGGCTACGGTACTGCGGGCCACCTCAAGGCGTTGGCGGCGCTCGGGCCGTCGCCGGCCCACCGGCGCAGCTTCGCGCCCGTGGCCCGCTACTTCGGCGAGGCCGCCGGCGACCTCTTCCGGCAATGACGCGCGACGGCGAACGCCGGGCCGCGAAGCGCCGAACGCTCGGCCGCGCGGGCGAGGACGCCGCGGCCGATTTTTTACGCCGCCGCGGCTTTGACGTCGTCGCCCGCAACTACCACACCCCCTTCGGCGAACTCGACGTCGTCGCGTCGAAGGAAGGCAGCCTCGTCTTCGCGGAGGTAAAGACCGCCCGGGCGGGCGCGAGCGTGGACCCCCGCTCCCAATTCACGCGCCGGAAAGTGTCGCGCGTATACCGGGCCGCGCTCCACTTCCTCGAGAAGGAGCGCCCCGCGGAAGAGCCGGACTTCCGCTTCGACTTCCTGGTCGCCGTGAAGGGAAAAAGCGGCTACGAGATCGAACACTACGAGGCCGTGGCGCTCGACGACTTCCTTGGGCCGGAGGAGTTGGATTAAGAAGACCCGCGATGGCACAACCACCGCTCGAGCTCGCGACGCTACCGGTAGAAGAAGTGCCCTGCCCGCTGTGCGACGCCGACGACGGCCGCCTCCTATCGACGCAGCAGGGGCGCTTCGGCGTCGTCAAGTGCCGGCGGTGCGGCCTGGTCCGCCTTTCGCCGCGCCCCACGCGCGAAGCGGCGCGTCGCCTGTACGACGCGACGTACTACGCCGCCGGCGGCTACGACGATTACGTGAAGACCTTCGAGCGCTTCCGCGACGTATACGAACGCCTTTTCGCAAAGCGGCTGGCGCTGCTCAGTCGTTACGTCGCCGGGCCCGGGCGCCTGTTGGAGTGCGGCTGCGCCCACGGCTTCCAACTCGAGTGGCTGCGGCGGCAGGGTTGGGAGGTCGCGGGCAACGACGTCTCCGCCGAGGCCGCGGCGTACGCCCGGCAACATTTCGGCCTGGAAGTCGTGGAGGCACCGTTGGAGGAGGCGGCGCTCGAGCCGGCGTCCTTCGACGCGGCCTACCTCGTCGACATCGTCGAACACCTCTACAACCCGGGCGCCGCCCTCGCCAACGTCCGCGCGGCCCTCAAACCGGGCGGCGTCATCCTGGTCCAAGTCCCGTACGAGCTCTACCGTTGGGAGAAAATCGGCCAGGCGCTATGGGAGAGGAAAAGGCCGGGGACCGTCGCGCCGGACGCGGTCCCCTACCACGTCACCTTCTTCACGCCGCGGACGTTGAAGGCGATGCTCCAAAGAAACGGCTTCGCCGTCCTCGCTCGCTACAGCGGCAATTACGGAACCATCCGCAAGTACCTGTCGCCGCCGGAAATCCGAGTGGGTTCCACCCTGGAGACTGCCGCTCGTTTTATATACTATAAACTGGGCCTGCGGCCCGCGCTGCAAACGCTCGCTTTATGGTTCAAACAGGGGAGCGGCGTAATTTACGTCGCGACGCCCGCTTGAGTCTTATGGCCACGAAATCGGAAATAGTGACCGCCTTCGCCCCCTGCCGCATAGCTTTCGCCGGCGGCGGGACCGACCTTCCGGCGTACGCGGAGCGCTACGGCGGCGCGGTCCTCTCGGCCGCGGTTAGCCTGGGCGCGCGCGTGCGGGTCCGCCCCCTCGACATCCGCACCGTAGCGCTTATCCTGGACGACTTTGAAATACGCGCCGACTACGGCGACCCGGCCGAAATCCTGAATGACCCTCGAGCCGAGGTCTCGCTGGTCGGTCGGACCCTGGCGGAGCTCAGGCCCGCGGGGGGCGTGGAAATAACCGTCCGGACGGGCCTACCGCCCGGCTCGGGCCTTGGGGCCTCGGGTGCCGTCGGCGTCGCGGTTGCGTACGCGCTCCACGTCTTCGCCGGCCGCCGCCCCGCCAAGGAAGAGGTGGCTGAGGCCGCGTCCGTCATAGAGATTGAAAAGCTAGGCCGGCCCATAGGCCGCCAGGACCAGTACGCCGCGGCCTTCGGCGGCCTGAACTACTTCCGCTTCGACGGCGACGGCGTAAGCCACGAGCCCGTAAACTTTCCCGCGTCAAAACGGCGCGACTTCGAACGCCATTTTATGTTATTCTTTTCCGGGCGTCGCCGCGACTCCGCCGAGGTCCTCACCGGCCAGCGGGCCCGCGTCGCCGCGGGCGACCGGCAAACCGTCGAAGCCCTTCACCGTATGAAGGAACTGGCCGGCGAGATGCGCGCGGCCGTGACGGAAGCCGACTGGCCCCGCTTCGGCGAGCACATGCAACAGGCGTGGCTGGCCAAGAGAGAGGTCTCGGCCAGGGTGGCGGACGAGAAGACGGCGGCGACCTGCGCCCGGGCCCGCGAACTCGGCGCCTGGGCCGTCAAGGTTACCGGCGCCGGGGCCGGCGGCTTCTACCTCGTGATGGCGCCGCCCCCCGCCCAGGACGGCGTCGCGACGTACCTCGAAGGAGAGGGTTTCAAACGGTACGACTTCGGGTTCGACTACGACGGCGTCCGCGCCTTAGACGACGAGGTTTAGGTCGATATGTCGCGAGTTGAAAAAGAAATAAACGAATACTTGGCGTCGGTGGCGGCGGTGGTTCGACGGGTGGACGCCAAGGCGGTGCGCGACGTGGTGGACCTCTTCGACCGCGCGTACCGGGAGCGCGGCACCATATTCCTCTTCGGGAACGGCGGCGGCGCGGCCACCTCGGCGCACATGGCGTGCGACCTCTCCAAAGGGACCGCCGCCGTGGGGCGCCGGCGCATAAAGGCGTTGTCACTCTCGACGAACGTCGCCGTAATAACCGCCTGGGCCAACGACACGGACTACACCAACACCTTCGGCGAGCAGCTCTACAACCTGGCCGACGAGCGCGACGTCGCCGTAGCCTTCTCCGGCAGCGGGATGTCGCCCAACGTCATCAACGCCCTCAAGGTTATAAAGGAACTGGACGGGACCGCGGTCCTCTTCTCGGGCGGCGACGGCGGCAAGGCCAAGGAGCACGCCGACGTCGCGGTCCTGGTACCGTCTTCCAACATGCAAATCGTCGAGGACGTCCACATGGCGTTGGGCCACGTCATCTTCACGCTGCTGCGGGACCGCATGGGCGGCGACAAGGTGGACGGGAAGGCGGACGCGCTTTAGGGAAAGCCGCCGGTGGAAACCCTATTCGGAGCGACAGGCCGGTACCCGGCCAGCGTAATCAAACTCGAGCTCGCGTCGTGGGAGGCGCCGGTCGAATTCGCGGAGTTGCTGCAAGCGCTCGCCGTCGTCCACAACCGCATACTCGTCTTGCGAAAATGTAAGGGCGTCGTTAAAAAAGGCCAGCTGCTCCACCCGGCGCTGTACCTGCCGGCCGACGAGTTATTGATAATAAAAAGTTTCCCCGCCGACGGCCGGCCGTTCGAGTTCTACGCCTACCCCACTATCGCGCGGACCGTCGCCTCTTTCCTGCGGGAGGTCTCGGCCGCGGCCCCCGCCGACGTCCCCTTCAAAACGCTCATAACGTTATTCAAAAACGAGCTGGAGATCCTCAAGAAGCGCCGCTACCGCGAGGACCAGATCCGCCGTCTGCTGAAACTCGACGTCCTCAAGGAGGGCCTGACCGGCGCGCGCGTGTCGCTGGACGAATCGGCGGAGGGAAGTTTGTAAAGTAATTAACTAACGGAAGGAGGAAACAATACTATGGTACGCAATTTTAGGGTTCTCGTAATAGATGATGATGATGAAGTCCTAAAAGAATTACCAGGGAAAGTAAACACGGAAGAACGTGAATTCGAAGGGCGGATTTGGCGAATTGACTTACAAACGGTCCACGTAAAAATCGAAAATCGGCCGAACGGTGGATTCCTAATATCGACCAAAACCCTAGCAGAACTAGCCGAAAAATGCCACGAAATGCCCCATGTAATCTTTGCTGATTACGGGTACGCTAATAAAGAAGAAATGGCCAAACTTCGCGCTCTATACAATGAAAAATACGTAATCACAGAACAGGATGTCAAAGGTAAAATTTTCACGCTTAACGATTTAGGAAAAGCAGTAAGGAGTTACTCTAAAAACCTGTGTTTAGATACACAAAAGCGTGAAAACCTAAAAAAAAATTTCCTAGGATTCAAATATAAGCTCGGACTTTATTCGTACAGGAGCAAGGAATTAATTGACTTACTTCAGGGATGGAGGAACGCAAAAATCACACGCGTAAGGTCCTACCAAATTGTAAAATAGTCCCGATCGATACGAAAATAATTTTCTACGCCGATGGGGAGTTTGACACGGGAGCTTCGTCTAAACACGACGGTAAATTTTACGCCCATCTCCTCACCGGTTTAATCAACAATCTAATTAAAATAGAATTCCTGAACCATATATTAAAAGACGCGAAAAGGTTAAAATATATTCGGGTTAGAAGGAGCGTAAAAGCCGTCGCGGTCATAGCAGCTATAGGCGTCGGCGTAGGGGCCGTAGCCGAATGGCTTGGCGGTCACGCTATCGCTTTAGCAAAAGCTGGGCAAGTTATATTATCTCTATCGGTTGTGGGATTAACGGCCGTTTTCTTTTTAGCCTTGGGCGTTGTCATTGCTCTGGTTTTCGAAAACCTAATAACGCGGTTGCTCCCGGAAACAGAACAACAAGAATAGAGGCGGTTCAAGTACCCTTTTACTAAAAATCTAAAGTCCGTATTATTCGCTACCTTTTTAATAATATACTTACCTATACCCTGGCAATAAGAACCGCAACGATACCTCGCCATACGACGTACGATAAATCGGCTAGGAAATGGACCAAACCGAATTACACGAGTGGGACCGAAGGTGACCTCCCCCTTCGAGCTCGTCGCCGACTTCGGCCCGGCCGGCGACCAGCCGCAGGCGGTGGAGCGGCTGGCGGAGGGCATCCGCGCCGGCCAAAAACACCAAACCCTCCTGGGCGTGACCGGTTCCGGCAAGACTTTCACCATGGCCAACGTCATCGCCCGCGTCGGCCTCCCCACCCTCGTCTTAAGCCACAATAAAACTCTCGCCGCGCAGCTCTACGGCGAGTTCCTCCAGTTCTTCCCCCGCAACGCCGTCGAGTACTTCATCTCCTATTACGACTACTACCAACCCGAAGCTTATCTGCCGGCCCAGGACGTCTACATCGAGAAAGACGCCGACATAAACGAGGAGATAGACCGCCTGCGGCTGCGCGCCACCGCCTCGCTGCTGGCCCGCGACGACGTCATAATCGTCGCCTCCGTCTCGTGCATCTACAACCTGGGCTCGCCGGAAGAATTCCGCGAGTTTCATCTCTTTATAGAACGGGGCCAGCGGCTCGAGGTAGACGAGTTGACCCGCGACCTGGCCGCCATCCGCTACGAACGCGACAACGTCGAATTCAAGCCCGGGACCTTCCGCGTCCGCGGCGACGTGGTGGACGTTTTCCCGGCGTACGAGGACGAAGCGCTACGCGTCGAGTTCGCCGGCGACGTGGTCGAGAACGTATGGCGCCTCGAGCCGATAGCGGCGCGCAAGCTGCAGCCTCTCGAGCGCGTCGCCGTCTACCCCGCCAAACACTTCGTCACCGCCCGGGACAAGATGGAACGCGCGCTGGTGGCCATCGAACGCGAGCTGGAGGAACGTCTGGCGTGGTTTCGGAAGCGCGATAAAGTCGTGGAGGCGCAGCGCCTCGAGACGCGGACGCGGCACGACGTCGAGCTCTTGCGCGAGATAGGCTACTGCCCGGGAATCGAGAACTACTCGCGGCAACTGGCGGCCCGGGCCGAGGGCGAGCGGCCCTACTGCCTGCTCGACTACTTCCCGAAGAAATGGCTCTGCATCGTAGACGAGTCGCACGCTACGCTGCCGCAGGTCCGGGGGATGTACAAAGGCGACCGCGCGCGCAAAGAAGTACTGGTGGAGCACGGCTTCCGGCTGCCGTCGGCTTTGGACAACCGGCCCCTCCGCTTCGACGAGTTCGAGGAGCTCGTGCCGCAGCTCGTGTACACGTCGGCCACGCCCGGGCCGTACGAGCTCGAACATTCCACCCAGGTGGTGGACCAGCTCATCAGGCCCACCGGCCTGGTCGACCCGCCGGTGGTGGTAAAGCCGGCGGAAGGCCAGGTGGACGCCCTCGTCGGCGAGCTGCGCGACGTCGTATCCCGGAAAGAGCGCGCGCTGGTCACGACGCTCACCAAGCGGATGGCCGAGGACCTCGCCGAGTACCTGGCGGATCTGGACTTCAACGTGAAGTACTTACACTCCGAGCTGGACGCCATCGAGCGCGTGGAGATACTGCGCGATTTACGTTTGGGCGAGATAGACGTCGTCGTCGGCATCAACCTGCTGCGCGAGGGGTTGGACCTGCCCGAGGTCTCGCTGGTGGCCATCCTGGACGCGGACAAGGAGGGCTTCCTGCGAGACGAGCGGTCCATTATCCAGACCGCGGGCCGGGCCGCGCGCCACGTCGGCGGCAAGGTCGTCCTCTACGCCGACCGCGTTACGAAGTCCATAAAGAACGCGGTGCGGGAGTCCAGCCGCCGGCGCCGGGCCCAACTCGAGTACAACCGCGAGCACGGCATCGAGCCCCGGAGCATCGTGAAGTCGGTGGAGGCCGTACTGGCGACGACGTTGGTGGCGGATGCCGGCCGGCTCGAGGACGCGCCCGCGCCGGAAGAGCCCGCCGACGTCCAGGCGTTCCTGGCGCTCCTGGAGTACGAGATGCGGCGCGCCGCGGAGGAGTTGGCGTTCGAGAAGGCCGCGGCCCTCCGCGACCGCATCCGCGAGCTGCGCGGCGGCCCGGGCGAGCCGAGCGCCCCACTTCAAACCAAGGCCAAGAAGAAGCGTCGTTCCCGAAGGAGCTGAATGAACGCCGGCAACCGGAAAGACATCTCTATGCTCCTCGCCTTCGCGGTCTTCTTCGAAGTGCTCGCCGTCGTATTGGCCTTCTGCCCTACCGGCTCGTTGGCGGCGATGTACGGCGCGCCGGCAAGCCTTATAAAGGCGTCGTTCTTGTTCGGGATGGCGCTGGCCGGCACCGCGCTCCTGCGGCTCGTTCTGCCCGGGCCCGGGCCGGGCGCGCCGTTTTACCGCCCGGGCGGCTCGTCGTTCGGCCGAACGCTATATTACGGCTTCGCCGCGGCCGTCGTACTGACTCTGTATCGCGCCGCGCTGCTGGTAGCGCTGCACTTCAAGGGTACGGACTTTTTCACAACGCTGCCGACCTCGTTGCTCGCCCAGGGCCCCTTCGCCATTATGGCGCGCGTCTTGTTGGGCGTCGCCGCGGCCTACTTGTTCTACGGGTACGTCCAGGGGTTCGTGGGCGGCGCGCTGGGTCGGCGCGCGGGCCTCGCCGCGGCGGCGACGCTGGCCGCGACGACGGCGATATGGCCCGCCGTGGGCGGCGCGTACTGGCTGGGGGGATACGCGCCGTGGGCGGCGTTCCTGGCCTGGCGGCTGCCCGAAGCCCTCGCGCTCGCCTACCTGTGCGAGCGAACGCGCAACGTGTTGGCGCCGCTCGTCGCCGCCTTTCTGCTCGAATGGTTCAGCGCCGTGGGCGTCGGCATCTACGGCATATTCGGAAATTGGCCTTTCCTTTTCGCGTGCCTGATGATATTCCTGGCCGCGGCCGAGGTCCTGTTGGCCGAACGCCGCCGCGTGTTGCGCGCCGTCGGCGGTTTCTTCTCGTTATTATTCAGCCGCGCGCCGGGGGCGAGCTTCGCGGACGCGGTTCTCTTCGCCGCGGCGCTGGCGGCCGGCCACGTCCTGATGCGGGCGCTGAATCTCGTGGAAGGCCATATACTCCCGGCCTCGCTCGTAACCGCGGCGCTCCTCGCCGGCGCCATAACGCTGTGGTTCGTCGGACGTGCGAGAGAGCACGAGCGGAAAAAACCCGCGCTCGAGCGAGCGCGAGATGAAAGCGGCCGCTGACGGCGACTTCATCGCCGCCGTGGCCGAACACTTCGTCAACCGCCGCGGCCGCGGGACCATGCTCTCGCCCGCCGATTTAGCCTGCCTGGCGGATTGGGAGCGCGCCGGCGTCGGCGCCGCCGCCGCCATTCGGGGAATAGACGAGGCGTTCCGGCGGGGGGGTGAAATCCGCTCGCTGCACCAGTGCCGTTGGGCGGTGGAGGAGGAGCGCCGCCGTAGCCAGGCCGGCGCCCGAAGCCCGGGCGACGACCGCCTCGGCGAAAAAAGCCTCGACGAAAAGCTGGCCGCGCTCGAGGCCGCGCTGGAAGACGCGGCGCGCGACGCCGCGGACGCCCGAGCCAAGGCCGCTATCCACGACGCCGCGGCCGCCGCGCGAAAACTAGCCGAGGGCGCCGAGACGGGGAACGCCGTAAAAGTACAAAACGAGCTGGACGAGATAGAGAACGAGCTTTTTACCGAGATAAGGAAAACCCTCACGGCCGATGAGGCGGCCGGCCTCGAGCGCGACGCGCGCGCGCAACTCCGCGGCCGAGACCTCGAGGCCGAGGCCGCCCGGCGAACGGTACGAGCGATAACGACGCGGAAACTGCGGGAGCGGTTCCGCCTCCCGTCGTTTACGATATGACTACGGCCGAAGACGACCGCCTGGAATTCAAATTGCCGGACGTCGAGTTCGACGACGACGTGAAAGTATGCCCCAAGTGCTTCGGCGCCGGCGTCGTGGTGGAGGAGGAGGACGGCGTCCGGCGAGGCCGGGTGTGCGACTGCCAGCGCGGCCTTGCGACCAGGCGCCGGACCGCAGCCGCGGGCATTCCGGCCCGCTACCGGGAGTGCTCGCTGGACAATTTCGACATCGTATCCGGCTTCACCCACGAGAGCGTAATAAGGGCGAAGCGCTTCGCGGAGAGCTTCGTCGACAACTACCCCGCGGTGGACGCCGGCCTGCTTTTTATGGGCCCGGTGGGGGTCGGCAAGACCCACCTCGCCGCCGGGGTCGTAAAAGCCCTTACGGAGCAGAAAGGAGCCGGCTGCCGCTGGTGCGATTTCTCCGACCTGCTGGCCGAGGTCAAGAAAAGGTATGCCGGCAGCACGTTCGACGAATACGTCATTCTCGAGCCGCTCGTCGGCGCGGAAGTATTACTCCTCGACGATTTGGGCTCGATGAAGATACGCGATTGGACCCTCGACTTCCTCTCCTACGTCATTAACCAACGTTACGTTAACCGCCGCATAGTAGTCGCTACAACGAACTACCTCGACGAACCTCCCACGGGAGAAACGCTCGCCGAATTCGCCCGGCGAGAGGAAACGTTGGCCGAACGAATAGGCCCGCGGCTCCGCTCGCGCTTGCTTGAAATGTGCAAGACGGTTCCCCTCGGCGGAAGCGATTTCCGCAGAGAGCAGCGTCAGACCGGCATCCTGAGGAATCTATAATTCAATCCGTGGCCGTACCGACATCCATAGAAGATAGTCCCGCCTTCCGCCGGGTCCTCGGATTCCTGCGGAGGTGGCAATACCCGGGGTGGATACTTTTCGCCGCGGGATTGGCCTTCTCCATCTCGCTGTGCAACTGGGCCATCTTCGCGTTCGTCCTGCTGCCGCTCATCATAAAGGCCGACCTGACGCGTAAACCTCCCCTGTTCCACACGCGACTCGACTGGCCCTTCGCGGCGCTCTACGGCTCCATGGTAATTTCGTCGGCGACGGCCTACCTCGTCGGCGGCGCCGAATTCGGCAATCGCTCGTTCTTCTGGACGTTCACGTTCGCCGCGCCGCTGGTCTACTACACCGTGGCCTTCGGCTTGACGGACCCGCCGCGTTGGCTGCCCAAGGCGATGCTGGTCGCCTTCTTCGCGGGGGCGGCGGCGAACTCCGCGTACGCCGTCATCCAATTCGCACGCGCGGTCGCCGAAGGCGCGGACGTCTTCACGGTCCGGCCCGGCGGCCGGTTGTTCTACATGACGTACGGCGGCGTGATGATGCTCGTATTGACGGTGGCGCTGGCGCTCTTCCTGCGGGGCCGCCTTTCGTCGCGGAGCCGCCTGGGCCTCGGCGTCCTGTTCGCGATAATGCTGGCGGGCCTGGCCGTGTCGCTGGTCCGCTCGGCGTGGGTGGGCCTGGCCGCGGCGGTCTTCGTCATGGCGGTGATCGCGGACCGCCGCCTGCTGTGGGCGTTTCCGGCGGTAGTATTGCTGACGGTCCTCATCGCGCCCCGCCCTATCATTAAGCGCGCGGAATCCATCCTAAACGCCGCTACCGACCGCGGTACGGCCGAGGCCGGAGGGCCGCCCGAATTCCGGGTCGACATCTGGCGAACGACGCTGAGGATAGCCCGCGATTACCCGCTAACGGGCGTCGGCGTCCATAACACGCTATACCTCTACGATCAATATAAAGACGAAACGTCGGTCGAGAGCCAGGTGCCGCACGCGCACAACAACTACATACAACTCGTCGTCGAGCGCGGCGTTTTGGGCCTAGCCGCTTTCACTTTCTTTATAGTCGCGCTCTTCAAGCTGTTCGCGCGCGGCTACCGGCAAGCCCGCTCGCCGACGACGCGGGTCCTGGGCCTGGCGGGCATCGGCGCCACGACCGGGTTCCTGGTGGAGGGCTTCTTCGAGTATACCTTCGGCGACTACGAAATTATGGCCATACTGTACGCGCTCGCCGGCGCCCTGGTGGCGGCGCAGCGGTGGGAGGCGTCGCGAACGGAGGCGCCCCGGGCCACGTGAAAAGCCGGGTCCTCATATTCGGCATAGACGGCGGGACGTTCAACGTGATCGAGCCCCTGCTCGAGGCGGGGCGCCTGCCCAACCTCGCCCGGCTGAAGGCGGAGGGCGCGGCCGGCGTATTGTATACGGTGTATCCGCCGCTGACGGCCCCGGCCTGGGCCACCTTCCAGACGGGCCTTAACCCCGGGCGCCACGGCGTCTTCGACTTCCTGGCGCCGCCCAGGCTCGGCTACCATCGCCGCCTGCAGAACGCGTCGGCGCTGGGGGCGGCGCGCATCTTCGACGCGTTGTCGTCGGCCGGACGGACGGTGGGCGCCGTGAACGTGCCGCTCACTTTTCCGCCGCGCCCCGTCAACGGCTTCGTCGTCCCGGGGATGCTCACGCCGAAATTCGCGGACGAATACCTCTATCCCCCCTCCCTCGGCGCGGAGATTCGCGCCGTGGGCGACTACTTCGTCGATATGGACCCCGCCTACTTCGAGGAGGTCGGCGAGGAGGACTTTCTCCGGGAGCTGCGCCGCGTCGAGGAAGCGCGCAAGAGGGTGGCACTTCACCTGTGGGAATCGAAGCGGCCGGACCTCTTCGCCGTCGTCTTCACGGGCGTCGACCGCTTGATGCATTTTTACTGGGACCGGCTCGAGCTCGTCCGCGAACACTACGAGTGGCTCGACGGCGCGCTGGGCGAATTCCTGGAAGCCGGCGGCGCCGACGTTACGGCGTTGGTCGTCTCCGACCACGGCTTCGGCCCCGCCGAGCGCGAGGTCGACCTCGCCGGGCACCTCGTCAGCCGCGGCTTTATGACGCTGCACGAAAAGAAGGGGCCGTCGCCGCGCCGCTTCATGGACGCCGTAGCCAAACTGGACGCGTTCAACCTCCGCAAGCGGCTGCCGCGGCGCTGGCGCGCCGCGGCGCGGGGCCGAATTATGGAGCGCCTTTCCGTATTCGCCGCGGTGGATTGGAGCGAAACGAAAGCCTTCCCGGGGACCGCGACCCAGTACGGCGTCTACCTCAACGTCGCCGGCCGGGAGCGCGAGGGCATCGTCCGCCGCGCCGACTACGAAAGGGTCCGCGAAGAATTGATAACGAGCCTGGACGAGCTGTACCCGGGCCTGGCCGCTCGGGCGCTGCGCCGGGAAGAGGTGTACTACGGGCCGGCCTTGGACGACGCGCCCGACGTCTACCTGCCGCTGTGGGAGGACGGCGTTCGCCTAAAGGAATTCTCCGACGACCCGGCGGTCGCGCCGCGGCGGCGGCGCCCGGGCGAACACCGGCGGGAAGGTATCATATTCGTCCGGGGGCCCGCCGTAGCGGCCGGCGCCGCGCTCGCGGAAGCGAACCTGGCCGACGTTTACCCGACGGCGATGTACCTGATGGGAGAGGCCGTGCCGGCGGGGCTGGACGGGCGCGTTCTGGCCGAAATCGTAAACCCCGAACTCCTGGCCGCGGCGCCGCCGACCTATCTCGATTACGACGTCGGCGGCGTAGGCTACGCCGACGGCGAAGACGCCGCCGTCCGCGCCCGGCTGGAGGGCATGGGTTATCTGGGCTAAGCGGCCGTGACGGAAATAATCCGAACCGAGGGCGTCGTGCTCCGGCGGCGCGACTTCGGCGAGTCCTCGCGCATCGCCGTGGTCTACACCCGCGACGCCGGCAAGGTCCAACTTTTGGCCCGGGGAGCGCGTATGCCTAAAAATAAATTCGGCGCCGCGCTCGAGCCCTTGAGCCGCGGCGAGTTCGTCTTCTACTGGCGCGAGAGTAAAGAGCTGTTCACGCTCGCCGAAACCGCGATCACAAGGCCGGGGCGTTTCATACGCGAGGACGCGAAATGCCTCCCCTTCGGCCTGGCCGTAATAGAAGCCACCGACAAACTGAGCGGCGAAGGCGACGCCGACGCGGCGTTGTTCGAACTCGTGGCGTCGTCGCTCGCGGCGCTCGATAGCGGCGGGCCGCCGGCGGCGTTGCTCTCGCAATTCCTATTCAAGCTGGCGGCGCAGCTGGGATTAAAACCGGACATCGGCAAGTGCGCGAGCTGCGGCCGAACGGAGCCCCGGGAGGGAGTGGCGCTGGTCCTCAAAGAGGGGACAGTCGTATGTCGCGATTGCCAACCGCCCGTCGGCGACCTTATAACGTTGTCGCCCGCGGCTTATAAATACGTAAATACGTTAACGTCGCTCGAGCCGTCGCGGGTCGGTTTCGTCAAGGCCGGCCCCGAACTCGTCGAACAAGCCCTTTCCTTTATCCACGCCCACCTCCGTTATCACACCGGCCTGGAAATAAAGAGCTTAGCCTTTGCGAACCTGATATAAACTACCCCGCGGTTAAAGCGTTTGTTTGACGTATTAACCGGAAAGTGTTATAATTTTTAACGAAAGCAGCGCCGGAAAAGGGCTTCGCACGGCCGCGGAAGGCCGCGGCCGGCCGGCGTTTGCGCGAACCGAAGATGGCGACTACCTCGTATAGAAGGGGCCCCGCCGCGGATTTCGCGGGCGCATTGGCACACGCCGCCAGCCTGGGCGGGAAGCCGGCGTTCATCGTCAACGCCGACGGCATAATCGCCGCCGCCGCCAACGCCGCGGGGACGATATTCGGTTACGACGTCGCCGATATCGTCGGCCGGCGCTTCGCCGGCATCCTGACGGGGGGCGAAGGCCAAGTGGACGAGCTGTGGGTCCGCGCCCGGGCGGAGGGAGGCGTCGCGGCCGCGGCCGTAAAAATTATATCGAGCGAGGGCGACGTCGCCGACGCGTTCCTAGACGCCAGACCCGTCACCGCGGACGGCGAGGAGATACTAATCGCGACCGTCCAAACCGAGCGCGAAAGCCCGACCGGGCCGCCCCAAGAATACCTCCTGGCCAACCTCCCCGTGGGGATCATCGCCTGCGACCGCCAGTTTCGGATAACGTACTGGTCGCAGGGGCAGGAGGTAGAATCCGGGATACCGGAAGAGGAAGCGCTGGGCCGCAATTTATTCGAACTACTGCCCAACCTCGAGCTCGAGCAGATGGGCCGCAAGAAAATCCGCGAAAGGCTGCGGGACGTGCTGGAGACGGGCAAGCCCTACCGTATAGAGCGCTTCCGCCACAAGGACCGCTTCGGCCGGGAAGAGTTCCTCGACCTCAGGATTTCGCCGCTGCGCAACTTGCGAGGCCACGTCGTCGGCCTGGTCGCTATAAACGACAACGTCACCCCTCACGTCCGGCTGGAAGAGGAACTGGAAGAGAAAACGGACCGTCTGGTCTTCGAGCGCAACCGGCTGGCTCACCTCTTCCGCGTCGCGGGCCGCATCCGCGAACACGAGAGCCTGGCCGATAAGTTCCAGTTAATCGTGAAGGGAATAAAGGGGTTGGGCTGGGCGAAGGTTTATCTGAAGGTCTTCGGCCCGGGCGCCGGCCCGGCCCAAACCGCCTCCGTCGGTTACGGCGACGAAGAAATCGAAGCTCTCGCCGATACGCTCGAGTCGGCGCAGCAGACGAAGGAGGCGCTGGAAAGCGAAGCGCTGCGGCCGTACGGGAGCGGCAACATCTACCACGTCCCCTTCAGCGCCGAAACGGCGGACCTCGTACGCCTGGTGAAGCCGCTGGAGGGCGGCGGCCGCGTAGGCGATTGGGATTCGCGCGACCTCTTCATGGTAAAGATGTACGGCCGCGAGGGTAAAGCCGTGGGCTACGTCGTCCTGGACGGCCCCATCGAAAACAAGAAGCCGGGCGACGAAAGCCTCTTCATGTTGGAGCTCTTCGTGAGTTACGCGGCGCTCGTGGCGGAGGAAGCGGCCGCGGTCGACACGCTCAAAAATCGCACCAAACGCCTCCACGCCATGGCCAACATCACCAAGGTCATCAACTCCATCCACGAACCCGAACGGTTGATGGTGCGGGTATTGAAAGAACTGGGGAATTTCCTGGACTTCCTCCGCGGGGCGGTTTACTTCTACGACGACACGCACCGCCAATTCAAAATCGTAGCCAGTTTGAACCTCAGCGCCGAGGACGCCGAGATAGCCGAGCTGACCGCCCACCGGCGCCGGCCGGGGTGGGTGGTCGAAAACCGCCGCCCGCTGCTCGTCGCCGACACGGAGGCCGACGGCCGCTTCCCGGACGAGGGCGACGACGACGCCCGTTCCGAGATCTACGCCCCCATCGTCTACGAAGGCCGGAGCTTGGGTTGCATCGGCGTGTCGCACGATGAGGCGGGCACCTTCCACCAGGGGGACCTGGACATCCTGACCACGTTCGCCGACCAGGTCGCCGTGGCGCTGCAGAACGCCAGGCTCTTCGAGGAAGCGGCCCAACGCACCCGCCAATTGTACGACCTCAACGCCATCGGCAACCTCCTGTCTTCGGTGCTGGACATAAACGAACTCTACCCCACCGTCGTCGAGCGCGTGCAAAACGACCTCCGCTTCCAGAACGTAACGCTGCTCACCGTGGACAGGGAAAGCAATTCGCTGGTCCTACAGGCGTACAAGGTTCAAGGAGCGGCGAGGGCGCTGAGCGTGGACTACCACCAGAGCATCACCTCGGGCGTATGCGGCCGCGTCGTTCGCACCGGTAAAACGGCGCTCGTCCCGGACACGACGCGCGACCAGGACTTCCGGGAAGTGGATTTCCTACCGCCCATGCTCTCGGAGCTCGGCGTGCCCATTAAGATCGGCGGCGAGGTAATGGCGGTGCTCAACGTCGAGAGCCGGTGGCCCAACGCGTTCGACGAGGCCGACGTCGCGGCGCTCGAGACGCTGTCCGGGCAGGTAGCGGTGGCGCTTCGCAACTCGATGCTCATCGAGGAGGTTACGCAGAAGGCGGAGGAGCTGGAGCGCGCCAACAGAGAATTGCGGCGCCTCGACGAGATGAAGGCGGACTTCGTCTCCATGCTGGTCCACGACCTCCGCACGCCCATGACCGGGATCCTCGGCTCGGGCGAAATTATCGAAGAGCTCTTGGTGGGCGAAGTCGACGAGCGGATAATGAACCTCGTCCGCATCATCCCCAAAGAGTCCAAACGCCTCATAGACCTCATCAACAATATTTTGGATTTCTACCGCCTCGAGGAAGCGGGCATAAAAGTGACGCCGCGGCCTATTTCCGTGGAGGAGCTCGTCCGCGAAGCGTACGACGGCGCCAAAGTTATCGCCGGCAAGCAGGGCGTAAAGTTCACAACGTCGGTGGAGCCCAACCTACCGATGATCGTAGGCGACGAGGCCAAGCTACTGCAGGTCCTCTCCAACCTCGTCGGAAACGCCCTTAAGTTTACGCCCTCCGGACGCTCGGTGAAGATCTTCGCCGGGGGCGTCGCCGACGGGATGGTCACCATGGGGGTGGCCGATACCGGCGTCGGGATCCCGAAGGCCGACATCCCCCACCTCTTCGAAAAATTTAAAACCTTCCGGACCGACAGCGACCGGCGCGTGCGCGGCTCCGGCCTTGGCTTGTACATAGCCCGCGCGATAATCGAGGCCCACGGCGGCGCCATCAACGTAGCGAGCGAGGAAGGCAAAGGTTCCACGTTCACTTTCACGGTCCCGGCCGCGGAAGAGTCGTAGAAGGCGCGGCCAGTCTCAGCATAGGAAAAAGGAAGCGCCGAGGTCGGGCGCTTTTTCGATACCCCCCGGCGCAGGCGCGTTCCGTTAAAATCGGTTTGCCATATGCGACCGATTTATTATAGAATGACGTCAATCGGCCTTACACTATGGACCTCACGCATCTCCTCATAACGCTAATCCTCATCTTCGTCGGCGCGAAGGCGTTCGGCGAGTTGGCCAACCGCGTCGGCCAACCGACGGTGCTGGGCGAGCTCGTCGCCGGCGTCATCCTGGGCGTGGGCTGCCTCAAGCTGATCGACCCCCACGCCAACGTAATAATCCTTCTCGCCGACATCGGCGTAATCATCCTGCTCTTCGAGATCGGCCTGGCCACCGACATCCGGGAACTCCTGGAAGTGGGTTGGCATTCGCTGGGGGTGGCCGTGGTAGGCGTAATCCTACCCTTCGTCGGCGGCTTCGTCTTCGCCGTGGCCTTCGGCTACACCAACCTGGTGGCGATATTCCTGGGAGCGGCCCTCACCGCGACCAGCGTCGGCATTACGGTGCGGGTCCTTGCGGACCTGGGCAAGTTAAAAACCAAAGAGGCAAAGATAATCTTGGCGGCCGCGGTGGCGGACGACATCGTCGCCTTAATCATACTCGCCGTAGTCCGCGACCTCGGCCTGCGGGGCGACGTAAGCCCGTTAAAAATAATTCAAATCACCGCTCTCGCCGTCGTGTTCTTCATCGCCGCCATCGTCGTCGGCAATATATTCGCGAAACGGCTCGTAAAGATTATCGAAAAAATGCGCACCAGCGGGACCCTTATCGTAGGCTCGATCACGTTCGCTTTCCTGTGGTCGCTGGGCGCCGAGGTGGTCGGTTTGGCGGCCATCGTCGGGTCATTCGCCGCGGGCCTCGCCCTCGGCCGAACCCGCAAATTCGAGGTTATAGCTACGGAGCTCAAGCCGGTGGCGTTTATCTTCACGCCCATATTCTTCGTCAAAATCGGCGCCGACGTGGACGTGCGGTACTTCAATCCTTTCAACGAAGCCAACCACGCCGTCCTCATCGTCGCGGGCTCCCTCTTCGTAATAGCCATGCTGGGAAAGGTCCTATCGGGGTTTGCGGTTTTCGACAAACGCATCAACTCTACCGCCGTCGGCGTGGGGATGGCGCCGCGGGGCGAGGTGGGCCTAATCTTCGCCGAAGTCGGCCGCCGCGCCGGCATCGTAACCGGGGACCTCTTCGCCGCGATAGTCGTCGTCATGGCGCTCACGACGTTTCTGGCGCCGCCGCTGTTGAAGCTATCGATGGTCCGGCGGCCGCGCGGGATGTCACTTTTGACGTGGTTCTTCGAACCGGCGCGCAAGCGCGTATCGCGAATGATATGGGGCCGGTGACGCGTACGAGACGAGAAAGGGCCGGCGTTCGCGGATATCGAAATGGACTATAACACCAAGATTTTGGAGGCCGCCGAACTTCGGGACCATACCCGGGCCCTCCAGGCCGCGGGGCAAAAGGCCGTCTTCACCAACGGCGTCTTCGACATATTGCACGTCGGCCACGTCCGCTACCTGGAGGAGGCGAGCCGTCTGGGCGACGTGCTGGTGGTGGCGGTGAACTCGGACCGTTCCGCGCGGCGGCTGGCAAAGGGCCCGGGGCGGCCTTTCAACGCCGCGGACGACCGCGCCCTCGTCGTGGCGGCGCTGTGGTGCGTAAGCTTCGTCACCGTCTTCGACGAGGACACTCCGCTCGAGCTGATAAAACTCCTCGTTCCCGACGTATTGGTCAAGGGCGGAGACTGGCCGCCGGGGGACATCGTCGGCGCCGACGTCGTTACCGCCGCGGGCGGCGAGGTGCTCTCGCTGCCGTATGTAGAGGGGTATTCCACGACGGCGCTTATCGAACGCATAATAAAAGGCCGTGGGTGCGAGGGAGGCGACGGTGGCGACTAAACGTCTGACAGTCGTAGGCGTCATCCCGGCGCGGTACGCGTCGAGCCGGTTTCCGGGCAAGGCGTTGGCGGACGTCGCCGGCAAGCCCATGATCCAACGGGTTTACGAGCGGTGCGCCGAGGCCGCGTGCCTCGGGCGGCTGTACGTAGCGACCGACGACCGGCGCATATTCGACGCCGCGAAGGCCTTCACCGACGACGTAGTCATGACCGCGGCCGAGCACCCGAGCGGTACCGACCGCGTAGCGGAGGTAGCCGCCCAAACCGCCGGCGACGTATACGTCAACATTCAGGGGGACGAGCCGCTCATAGAAGCCGCGGCCGTCGACGCGGTGGCCGGGCCGTTTGACGACGACGAGGGCGTCCAAATGACGACGCTCGCGCGGCCGTTCCCGCCCTCGGCGGCCACCGAACTCGCTTCGGCCGACGTCTGTAAGGTAGTCGTCGACCGAAACGGCGACGCGCTGTATTTCACGCGGGCGATGGTACCTTTCCGATACCGGCCGCAGGTCAACCTCCCCTACCTCCGGCACGTGGGCATCTACGCCTACCGCCGCGATTTCCTCTTGCGGTTCACCACGCTGGAACCCACGCCGCTGGAGGCGACCGAGGGCCTGGAGATGCTGCGCGCGCTGGCGCACGGCTTTAAAGTCCGCGTCGTCGTAGGCGACTTCACTTCGCGGGGCGTCGACACGCCGCAGGACCTGGCGGCCGTGGTAGAACACTACCTAAAGTTGAGCGAGGAGAACGCCGCGCCTTAACTTGCCCGTGCGCCCCAAGTATGTTATAAAGGCATGGGTCGAGCGGCCGCGAAGCTATGGCTGAAAAACGCGCATCATCGGGAAGGCTGGTCAGGGTCGCACGACGGCGGCGGGGCCGGAAGTGGCGGATCGTGCTCGGCGTCGTGGCCGCGGGCGTAGTAGTGGTCGTCATCATCTTCGCCTTCCGTCACAAATATAAACAAGAGAAAGCGGAGGAACCGCAGCCGACGACGGCGGAAACAGCCGCGGCACCGCCCACGGCGGCCACGGCCGAGGCGGTGACGCCCGCCGCGGAGCAAGTTCTGGCGCTGATCGTCAACGGCACGAACGTCCCGCAGCGGTTCGGCAACGCCCTCGCCGCGCTGGAAGACTTCAACGTCGAAAGCGGAAACGCGGTACGCATCGAGCAGTACAGGCCTAAATTCGCGTATACCGGCGAATCGTCGGTGTACTACCGGGACGGCTTCGACGACTGGGCCGAGGAACTGGCGGCGGCGCTGGCCGCCGACATTCCCCGGGAGCGGGTGGACGTCACGATAATATGCGGCCAGGATATCTCGAAGCTCATCCTGGAAGCTTTGGCCAAGAACGTTCCCGCGCCCGAGGGTACCAACGTCGAGGTCTTGAACGGGTGCGGCATAGAAGGCGCGGCGGCCAAGATGAGGGAACGGCTGGAGGCCAACGGCTACACCGTCGTAGCGGTGGGCAACGCCGCCACCTTCGACTACAAAGAGACCGTTATCGAAGCGGCCGAGGCGGAGCGCGAGGCCGCACTCCGCGCCGCGGCGCTCTTCGGCCTCGGCGACGAGAGGCTCGAGCCGCCCGCCTACGACGTTAAAATCATCATCAGCGACGACTATACGGTGGCAACGGAGGTGCCCTAAGGCTCAACGTACGCCTTGACGGCTATGGATTTTCCCACCTCGAGCAAGATTAAAAAGGTAATTATATGCGGCGCCGGCGAGGCGGGCGAAATGATCGCCCGGGAGATAAACAAGCACCCCCGCCTGGGCCTGGAAGTCGTCGCCTTCCTGGACGACGACCGCGGCAAGACCGGCCGCGAGGTCGCCGGCATACCGGTAGTGGGCGTCACGGACGAAGTGACCACCGCGGCCGAACGGCTCGGCGCCGACGAGGTCCTGATCGCGATGCCGTCGGCCGGCGGCGCCGTCGTGCGCCGGATAGCGGAACGGTGTATCGCCGCCGCCGTCACGTACCGCATCCTACCCGGCATCTTCGAGATCATCCACGGCGACGCGCGCCTGAGCCAGCTCCGCGAGGTCGAGGTCGAAGACCTGCTCAAGCGCGACCCCATCGACCTCGACTTGGAGTCGATTCGGGAGAGCGTGACCGGCAAAAGCATCCTCGTCACCGGCGCGGGCGGGTCCATCGGCTCGGAGCTCTGCCGCCAGCTCACGTCGTTCGACCCGGCGCTCCTGGTACTGCTGGGCCACGGCGAAAACAGCATCTTCAACGTCGCCCTCGAGCTCGAGCAGAAATTCGCCGCGGCGAAAGCCGTCCCGGTGGTGGGCGACATCCGCGACCGGGCGCATATGAGGGCGATATTCGAGCGCTACCGACCCGACATCATATACCACGCCGCGGCCCACAAGCACATAACGCTGATGGAACGGAACATCGAGGAAGCGGTCAAGAACAACGTTACCGGCACCCACGTCGTCGCGCAGGAGGCGCTGCGGGCCGGCGCGGGGCGCTTCGTCCTGATATCCACCGATAAGGCCGTGAATCCGGTCAGCGCCATGGGGGCCGCGAAGATGGTCGCCGAGCTGGTGGTGCAGTGCATACGCGACCGGGGCCCCACCGAGTTCGTCACGGTCCGCTTCGGCAACGTCCTCGGCTCCCGCGGCAGCGTGATCACGCTCTTCAAGAAGCAGATCGCGCAAGGCGGGCCGGTGACCATAACTCACCGCGACATGACGCGCTACTTCATGACGGTGTACGAAGCCGTGCAGCTCCTCATCCAGGCGGCGGCCATCGGCCGAAACGGCGAGATAATGATCCTCGACATGGGCAAGCCGGTCCGCATCGTCGACCTGGCGTACGACCTCATACGCCTTTCGGGATACGTCCCCGAGAAAGATATTTCGCTCGAGTTCATCGGGATAAAACCCGGCGAGCGGTTGAGCGAGGACCTCTTCGCCTCGTACGAGGACCTGAAGGAGACCCCCATCGACGAGATCATGATGGCTATCCCACCGCCCATAAAAGCCAAGGCCGACGCGGTAACGCCTAAAATCCGGCAATTGGAAGAGGCCGCGGCGGCGATGGACCGCGACTTGACGGCGAAGCTTCTGGGCGAACTCGTCCCCTCCTACAACCCCGAAGCCGCGCCCACCACCGAACTCGGCTAGGCGCTGAAATTTCCCCAAATTAAAAAGCCGGCCCGCGTAGGCCGGCTTTCTTCTGAGTTATAATTTTACGGCTAGCGAATAATCGCCAGCTTGCCGCTCTCGTCCATGTCGTCGCCCGTTACGCGGTAGAAGTATACGCCGGACGCCGCGGCCTCGCCGTTATCCGATACGACCGGCCAATCGTAATACATCATTTCGGCGGTGTGATAGTAAGAGAAGATCCGGTGGCCCGAGAGGTCGTAGACCCCTATCGTACAAAGGCCGACAAGGCCGTCGAAGCGGATGTAATCAGCTCCCGAGCCCGCCTTGAAGGGGTTGGGATAGACCGCGAACGCCGCCGGCCCGCCGGCTGGAGGCGCGGGCTCGGGTACGCCGGCCATGCCGTATACGCGGGCGAGGTGAGCGACCGTACCCGTGGCGGCGCGCGAGCAATCGACCTGGAATTTCATACTCAGTTTGTCGACGGTATCCTGGGTAGTATGATAGTAGGGGTACTCGAGAACGCCGCCGGGGCCCGTCTCGCCCTCGATCAGGAATATAGCGTCGTACCCGACGTTCCAGAAGGAGGCGTGATCCGAGCCGCCGGCGCGCGGGTCCACGACGAGGTCGAAGATGTGGTCGATTTTGTATATACCACCTACATCTATAAGGTATTGGGCGAGCCACGTCGACGCTTCGTTGGCGAAGTCGGACGTATCGTCGCGCTTGCCCTTCTCCTCGTCGTACGCCACCATGTCGAGGTTGACAACGCCGACGATCTTCTCCTTGTTTTCGGCCGCTCTCCGAGCGTAATGCGCGCTCCCCAGAAGGCCCTGTTCTTCGCCGCACCAGGCGATGAACCGCAGCGTCCGCTCGAAGTTCAGGCCGGCGAGGGCGCGCGCCCCCGCCAGCGTGGCCGTGGTGCCGGAGCCGTTGTCTTCCGCGCCGGGCGCGCTCTGCAGCGGCCTCTCGGATATGGAATCCATATGGCCGCATAGAATGACGATCTCGTCCGGACTAACCTTGCCCTTCTTCTCGGCGACGACGTTAGACCACTTCTCGTCGTCGAAACTATCCAGCAGCGAATCGAAGAAACCGCCGCCGTCCGCGGTCCGGTACAGCGCCGTGGCGCCGGCCAGTATGCCGAAAGTGCCCGCGGTGAAGTCGCAACCCTGGAAGCTTTCCGGCCCGACCTTTTTATATTTCCAGTTGGCGCCGCCGTCATCGGTATACAGAAACGCGCCGTCCCATCCGACGACGTACCCGCGTCGGGCGTCGCCGAAGCGAACGTCGGTGAAGTACGCGTAAGTCGGTTCGGTTAAGTTTACGCGGGTCCAGGTAGTGCCGCCGTCGGTGGTGTGGAGCAGCATCTTCGACCAACCGCAGCACCACGCCTCGTCGGCGCTCACGGCGTAGATGCCGTAAAGCCTGGTGACGGTGTTGCTAATCTGCTTCGTCCACGTCCGGCCGTCCTCGGTGCGTAGTATGACGCCGTCCCGGCCGCACGCCCAGCCGTGCGTCGCGTCGGCCATGGCGACGTCGTACAACCGTTGGTTCGTGGGCGTGGCCTGCCCGGTCCAGGACGCTCCGCCGTTCGACGTCTTAAATATCCGGCCGCCGTCCGCGGCGATCCAACCGGTTTGCGCGTCGACGAAGTTTACGCCGAAAAGATAACTATCGAACGGAACGCGCTGCGCGGCCCACGTCGCGCCGCCGTTCGCGGTTTTGAGGCAAGTCCCGCCGGCTCCCACCGTATAGCCGACGCTCTCGTTTACGAACTGGACGCTCCACAGGAACCCCTTGGCCGGGCCATCCTGCTTTTTCCACGTGTTGCCGCGGTTCTTGGTGTGGTAGATGGTGCCGCCGTCGGTAACGACCCAGGTTTTACGGCCGTCGGTCGGCGTCGAGACGGCGCCGAAATCGACGCCGAAGAACTCGTCGTACGACGTCTCGTACCCCAGGTCGTCGAAGAAGTCGTACGCCCAGGCCGCGGCGTCGGCGTACCCCTCGGCGTACGAGAACCGGGTTTTAAAATCCTGGAGCGTCAAGAGGTAGTTTTTAACTTCCTTGCGGGTGACGGTTTTGAGCGCCGCGTCGACGTTGGCGTCGTACGCGGGGGGCGGTTCCTCGCCGGCGTCGCGGCGCAGCGTCCGCGTCGTCGGCAACAGGCGCATAAGTTGAACCCGCAAGCCGGCCAAACTCAAATCCGCCTCGCGACCGCGCGCCGCGGCCAGGAGGTAAACGCCGTCGCCCAGGGGGGTCACGTCGCCGTAGGCGCCCGCGCGAGTCGCCTCGCCCGGCGAATACTCCTGCAATATATAGTACGTCGACGTCTCCGGGTCGTCGTGCCAAACGCGGTAAGGCTCGAGACTCGGCAGCGCCCGCCGGTCCGCCAGGTAGAAGTACCCCGCCGGCGTCTCCGCCAAGTACCAAATACCCGCCTCGGCGGAAGGCTCGACAAGTCTGGGACTGCTGACCAGCAACTCGCCCGGAAGAACCGCCCAGGCGCAAGCGGCGCACGTCAATATTAAAAGCGTGAAAGACTTCATTTCATCTCCTCAGCCGTTTTTTAATTAGGGATGTTAACACCCGCAACCGGCCTTGTCAAGAACGTCTTGCCAGAGCCGCCGGTTTTCGAGTTTATATTGCCCTTTAATTATGTTAGTTTGACCGCCCTCGACGTAAATTTTCGCCGTACCGCTCAAGCAAACTTCTCATCGTCGCCGCTGGACCAGGACTACGAAAGGAGAGTCATCAAATGCCGCGGATTGCTACAATAACGTTGACAGCCGCTTTCGCCGCCTTCTTCGCGTTCGCCGGTTGCGGCGCGAAGGAGAAAGCAGCCGAAACCGCCGGCGAACAACCCGCCTCGACCGCCGCGCCGTACGAGGCCGAAGCCGAAACCGGCGCCGAGGTCGAAGCGCCCGGCGAAGTACTCTTGGAGACGCGGTGCACCGTTTGTCACACCCTCGAGCGCGTCCAAAAGAAAAAGGCGGCCCGGGCCGGCTGGGAAAAGACCGTCGACCATATGATTAAAAAAGGCGCCAAATTGGACGATGCCGAGCGCGAAGCGGTAATGGAATACCTCACCGCGACGTACGGTAAATAATATTTAGTCAAGCTCCCACGCCCACTCGTTCCGACGGCCGGGAGTAAATATCTTGGCAAGGAATTATTTAGTCCCTTCTATAAGCGTTGCCGCGGCGGGGCTCGTCGCCGCGTGCGCGGTTTGCGGCCGGACCCCTCCGCCTAACGACGCCGCTCCTCTAACGGCGGGTACGGCGGCCGTCGCGGCGGACGATTGGGGACACGGCCTGCCGCTCGAGAAGATAAAGCTCCCGCCCGGTTTCCGGATCGACGTTTACGCCTACGACGTACCGGGCGCCCGCTCGCTGGCGGTGGGTGAAAGGGGGACCCTCTTCGTCGGGACGCGTAAAAAAGGCAACGTATACGCTATCTCCGACCGGGACGGCGACGGCCGCGCCGACGACGTCGCGACGATCGCCGAAGGCCTCAACAATCCCAACGGCGTCGCGTTCCGGGACGGCGCGCTGTACGTCGCCGAAATCCACCGCGTAATCAGGTTCGACGACGTCGAGAACCGGTTGCAAAACCCGCCCGCGCCGGCGGTGGTCAACGACACCTTCCCGCGAGACAAGCATCACGGTTGGAAGTTCATCCGCTTCGGCCCCGACGGAAAATTGTACGTCCCGGTGGGGGCGCCGTGCAACGTATGTGAACGGGACGACGAGCGCTACGCATCGATTATGCGCATGAACGCGGACGGTTCCGAACTCGAGGTATTCGCCCGCGGCGTGCGCAACACCGTCGGCTTCGACTGGCACCCCCGGACGGGCGAGCTGTGGTTTACGGACAACGGCCGCGATTGGATGGGAGACCATACACCGCCCGACGAGCTTAACCGGGCGCCGGAGGCCGGCCTGCACTTCGGCTTCCCGTACATCCACGGGAAAGACATCCCCGACCCGAAGTACGGCAAGAAGGGAAAGCCCCCGAGGTTTACGCCGCCGGCCAAGGAGCTCGGGCCCCACGTGGCCTCTTTAGGAATGCGGTTTTACGGCGGCAATATGTTCCCGCCCGCATATCGCGGCCGGATATTCATAGCCGAGCACGGCTCCTGGAATCGGACGACGCCGGTCGGCTACCGCGTAACGCTGGTCCGCTTGGACGGCAATCGCGCGATCTCGTACGAGGTGTTCGCGGAGGGCTGGTTGCAGGGGCGCGAGGCCTGGGGCCGACCCGTCGACGTACTCGTTATGCGCGACGGCGCGCTTCTCGTATCGGACGACAAGGCGGGCGCCATTTATCGAATTACGTACGAGAGCTAGTCCCGCCGCCCATATGAAAGGGCACGGGGATGCCCCGTACCCTTTTTTATGCCAACGGGCGTTCCTATGCGCGGCTACGCCCCGCCTTCAAGCACCCGACGACCCTGCGGCCCGCTACCCTTTCCTCTTCGCGCGCTTAACGTACTCGCGTACTATCTCCGTCCGCGTCGCTTCGTTGGCGCGCAAAAAATGCGACAACGCGCTATTGACGATGAGCGACTTGGACAGCGCAGCGTCGGCGCAATAGCGGTCGAGTTTGTCGTTAATGCCCAGTTCGAGCCGCACCGTAACGGATTTGGTCTGCGCTCCTCCCATAGAACCCCCTCGTTCAGTGTTCCGTCGTGCCGGTGAACGTGAAATCCTTAAAGTACACCGCCGGCGCCACCGTCCGTATGCCGTCCGCCACGCCGACTAGTTTGCGATCCCGCCCGAGCGTTTTGACGTTGGAGAAAGCGCGCAGCATGCTCTCTGTCCAGCGTAAATTCTTAACGCCGTATTTGATCTCGCCGTCCTCGACCCAGAAAGTGCCGTCCCGCGTCATCCCGGTAAAGACCGCCTGCATGGGTTCCACGAAGCCGTTGACGTAGTGGAAGCGGGTGACGTAGAGGCCGCGTTCCATAGAGGCTATCATCTCCTCTACGGAGGAGTCACCGGCCTCGAGCGCCATGTTGAGCGGGAAAGGGCCGAAGGTCATGCCCGGCGGCAGCGCGTGGCCGGTGCTCTTCTTACCCTCTTTGGCCGCGGTCGCCAGGTCGTAGCACAGGCCGCTCGCGACGCCCCGGTCGATCAGCGTTACCCGTTGGCGAGGTACCCCCTCGAAGTCGAAGGGGAGGGGGACCGTCTCGGGGGAAAGGCCGTCGTCGACGACGGTGACGTTATCGCCCATTATCTTCTCGCCCATCCGCTTCGAGAGTAAGCTCCGGCCTTCCTGGCAGGCGCGGGTGTCGAAAACGACGAAAGCGAGCCAGCTAAAAAGGGCGTCGATGGCGTAGGGTTCGACGACGAGGTCGTACTGACCCGGTTCCACTTCCCGCGGATTCTTCGAGAGTTCGGCCCGCCTCACGGCGTCTTCGGCCAGAGCCTCGATGTCCACCGTCGCTACGTCCCACCCTCCGCCCTCGCAGTATCCGCTCGCGTCGTCGGTCATGGCAACGGCCACCAGTTCCGCCTCGGTGAAGGGGTGGTGGACCAATACGCCCTTGGAGTTGGCCACCGCCAGTACCCCCGCCTCGGTGCGGAAAGACCCCGCGGCCTTCATCTTGGCCGCCTGGGCCGCGCCGATGACGAGGCCCGCGGCGTCGGCGCGCTGGTCGGCGGTGTAACCGGCCGTCGCCTCGCTGTAGCCCTTCACGGCCGGGATGTCGCGGGGTTCGGCCAAGCCGGCGTAGTCCTCTTTTTCCCCCTGGACGCGGGCGATGGCGAGAGCCATTTCGGCCACGTGGCCGGCGTCCGCCGCGTCGTTGACGTTGCCGCGGGCGACGCCCACCTTCTTCCCCAAGGCGGCCTGGACCGTCAAGCGGAGGTGGTCCTCGCTTATATTCTGGTGAATCTCGTTCTCGCCGAAACGCGTTAGCGCGCGTTCGTACGACTCGACCAGTAATAACGTTTCATCGGCCCGAGACGCCTCGAGCGCCCTCGCGACGATATCTTCCACGGCCTGGCGTTCCACTGTCAAGCGTATCTCCTTAGCTCCAATTAATCGCCTTCGGTCACTCGCCCCCGGCCCGAGCCGCTTCCATGGCGCGGCGTCGCTCCCGGTAAGACGTCACGCCGCGTTTACCGTGGGCGATTATCTCGCCCCCCACCTGGGCGCCCACTTCGACGTACACTTCCCGGGCTACGACGCTACCCTTTATAACGGCCTTCCGCCGTATCTCGGCCACCTTGCGGGCGTTAACGTCCCCCTCGACGCGGCCGGAAACGACCACGTTTACCGCAGAGACGCCGCCGCTCACGCCCGCCGGCGTCGTGATCATAACGGTCCCGTCCACCTCCACGTCGCCGCGGAGGGCGCCGGCGATGAGCAAATTCGTTCTTCCACGGTACGCGCCCCGAACCTCGGCTCCGTTCGCGATGTAAGAACCGTATTCTACGTCGGCTATGCGCCGCTTCTGGGATCTCCGTGCCATAACGAGCCCGCCGCGTTAGATAATGGAGTGATTAAACCCTTTAACCGAAGACGCCATGAAATCTAACATCCGCCCCGTCGGGTGTCAACTCCTATTTCGGAAGGGCACTCGTCGCGCGAAGGCGAGCCGCAACGGCGACGACGCCCGCGAGCTCGCGGCCGCCGCAACCGGCTTTTTTTAACCCTTGACACGATACGGGCGCCGTGATAGATTTTCCAAAATGCTCCGAAGCAGGTTGACGCACCGATTTTCGCAACGGGAACGCCGAACGCGTCTTCCCGAGAGCTCGAGGTGCTTGGTATGAAGTCGGCGTACGCCGTACTATTATTGACTGTGGCGTTAACGGCCGCGGCGCACGGTCAGACGTTGCGTACCGCCGAGAACGCGGCCGCGGCGGACAAAGCGGTGGACGCCGGCGGCTCGATCGACGTAACGTGGGCGCCGTCGCCGGACGAACTCGAGGCCGAAGTAAAGGTCCTCGGCTACGAGGTATGGCGGGCCAGACGCCCCGCGGGCGATTACAAGAAATTGGCCGACGTCGAGGCCGGCAAAGAAAGCTATAACTTTACGGACGAAGAGGCCGAAAACGGCGTCGAGTACTTCTATAAAGTACGCGTACGGGGCGAGGAGATGAGCACAGATACGGCGCCGGTGGGGCCGGCCAAGGCGACGCGGGAATGGTTCCATCCGAACCGCCTCAACATGCTCATCGCCGCCGTTTTACTTTCGGCGTTCATCCTGTATTACATTTCACAGGCCCGCGCCGGTAAGGTGCTCTTCATCCGCCGCATCGCCGGCCTGGAAGCGGTACAGGAAGCGGTAGGCCGCGCCACGGAGATGGGCAAGCCTGTGCTGTTCGTGCCGGGTATCGCCGATATCGACGACATTCAGACCATCGCCGCGGTGACGATTCTGGGCCGGGTGGCCACTATGGTGGCGGAGTACGACGCGAGCTTGCTGGTGCCGTGTTCCCGCTCGCTGGTGATGTCCACCGCGCAAGAGGTGGTCAAAGAAGCGTACCTGGAGGCGGGTCGCCCGGACGCCTACCGCCGCGAAAACATCAGCTACCTCACCGACGACCAGTTCGGCTACGTCGCCGGCGTGGACGGCATCATGGTGCGCGAAAAGCCCGCCGCCAACTTCTACCTCGGGACGTTCTACGCGGAATCGCTCATCCTGGCCGAGACCGGCCACTCCATAGGCGCGATACAAATCGCCGGGACGGCGATGCCGTCGCAGCTCCCCTTCTTCATCGCGGCCTGTGACTACACCCTCATCGGCGAAGAGCTGTTCGCGGCCAGCGCCTACCTCAGCCGCGAACCCCGGCTCTTGGGGAGCCTGGTGGGGCAAGACTGGGGTAAGGTAGTAATACTAATCTCTATAATCTTGGGCGTCGTGACGGCGTTCCTGGCGCAATTCGGCGTCGAGATCTTCGGGCGATCCATCGCCCTGGAACAACTCTTCGTGGTGAAGTAGCCGCTCTCCGGCGGCTTTTTCGCGGCGGAACTCTCCGGCAAGGAGGCCGGGTATGCGGCGCGAGATACCGATGATCGTAGCCTTCGTCGCGGGCGTAATAATAATACTCGAGTTCTTCGTACCGACGCTCCGTAACGTCGCGGGTCAACTCCAGAAATGGTACCTGGTCGTGGTAGCTTTCGCGATCCTGGTGGGCGCGTTTAACCTCCTTCGCATGAATTATATGAAGGTGCGGGGCCGCCGGGTCGATTGGCCCTACTCCATCGTCCTCATCGTCGGCCTCTTCGCTATGACAATCGTCGGCATCGGTTGGGGGATCGGACAAGGAACGGTTTTCGACTGGCTGTTCAACTACCTGATGTTCCCCATGTCCTCCACCATGTTCGCGCTCCTGGCGTTCTTCGTGGCCTCCGCGGCGTACCGGGCGTTCCGGGCCCGGACCGTAGACGCGACGCTCCTCCTCGTCGCGGCCGTCATCGTCATGCTGGGCCAGGTGCCCATAGGCTCCATCTGGGTGCCGTCGTGGTGGCCGGACTCGCTCGTCTTCCTGACGCCGGACTGGCTCAAGGACCGTATAATGAACATCTTCAACACCGCCGGCCAGCGCGCCATCCTGATCGGCGCGTCGCTGGGCGTGGTATCGACTGCGCTGCGGATACTACTCGGCATCGAGCGGTCGTACCTGGGAGAAGAATAACCGTGGCGAGCGGTTCGCAACGAGTCGCGGGAGGTTGCCCCCGATGAAATTCGTCCGTTGGCTGGCCGATATAGACCGCCGTATTATCTTCGTGGTAATCGCCGTGGCCGTCGTCGTCCCGCTCCTCTTCCCGCTCGGCATGCGCGTGAAAGTAACCCCCCAGACACAAACTATTTACGACGAGGTGGAAAATCTGCCGGGGGGGTCGAACGTCCTGGTGTCGTTCGACTACGACCCGGCCGCGGCGCCTGAAGTCCACCCCATGGCCTTGGCCTTCCTCCACCACTGCTTCCAGAAAAAACACAGGGTAATAATTATGGCGTTGTGGCCGCAAGGCGCCCAGATGGCGGTGAGCGCCATGGCCGAAATTAACCGGGATTTCGACCTGGAGTACGGCCGCGACTACGTCAACCTGGGCTACAAACCCGGCGGCGCCATCGTCATCAAATCGCTCGGGAATTCTTTCGCGGAAATCTTCCCGAAAGACATGGCCGGCCGGTCGACGGCGACGTTGCCGCTTATGGAGGATGTAAGCAACCTCTACGACGTCGACCTCGTCATGGACCTCTCCGCGGGAGTCCCCGGCATCACGGAATGGGTAATTATCGCCAACGCCCTCTTCCAAACCAGAACCGCCGCCGGTTGCACCGCGGTGTCCGCGCCGCAGTTCTTCCCATATTTACAAACGGGGCAACTCATAGGCCTGTTGGGCGGCCTTAAAGGCGCCGCGGAATACGAAACCGTGACGGCGTACGCCGGCAAGGCCTCGCCCCGCATGGACTCGCAGTCGGTGGCGCACGTCGTCATTATCGTCTTCATCTTGTTCGCGAACATCTCGTACTTTATATTGCGCAGGAAACGCGAGGAGGGGAGCGGAGGGCCGACGGCCCGACCGCCGACCTCGGCCTGAAGCCGGCGGCGGGTTTCCCCCTCGGAGGCGCAACCATGGACGGCCTTACGTTATTCGGGACTTGGATCGCGGCGTTTTTGACGCTGTGCATCCTGTCGTTCCTATATAAGGACAACCCGTTCTACAAGTTCGCGGAATACCTCTTCATAGGCGTCTCGGCGGGCTTCTGGATCGCGTACAATTTCCACAACCTGCTCGTGCCGAACCTGATCGACCCGCTCTTCGGCGCCGACGGCGCGTTCCCGAAGCTCGTCCGGGAAGGCCAGCTGGACATCCGGTTGCTGACCGTAATCGCCGGCCTCCTCGGCATAACGATGCTGTTCCGCTTCTTCCCCAAGGTAGCGTGGGTCTCGCGGTACGGCATCGCGTTCTCGGTGGGGTTGGGCGCGGGCCTGATGTTCATCGTATACCTCCAGGCCAACTGCATCTATCAAATTTGGGGAACAGTCCAGCTGTCGCCCATCGTCATAACGGAAAGCGCGACCGGGTGGCACTTCGACTGGGGGGCATCCGTAGCCAATACGCTTCTGATAATAGGCGTCGTGAGCGCGCTGGTGTACTTCTATTTCTCGAAGGAACACAAAGGCTTACTGGGAGGAACGGCGCGGTTGGGTATCTGGTTCCTGATGGTCTCGTTCGGCGCCGCCTTCGGCTATACCGTAATGGCCCGCATCTCGCTCCTCATCGGCCGCATGGAGTTCTTGATCGACGACTGGATAAAAGAGACCCTCATAGCGCTGGGATTGTTGTAAGGACGGGAATAACGTAAAGTCGGCTCTCCCGCCGCAAGCCTAACAACCGCGCTTATGCCTCGCCTTTTCGAAGCCACCGGCGAACCCGATTACGGCGAACTCTCGACCGAGAGGCGCGACGAGTTAATCGGGAAAATCGCCCGAGCCATCGTCGAGCGTAGCTTGACGGCGCCCGCGATCTTCTTTTTGGAGTCCACCAAACCCCTCTCGTTTATCGGCTCACAAGTGATGGTCTTCTTCGACCCGCTGGTCCGGTCGATCTTCAACCTGCGAGGGTACAACGACGTACGGCTGGCGCTGGAAGAACGGGAGAACGTCGAACGCCTGCTGGCCGCCATCGAAAGCTACGACGCCGAGTGGCGGGCGAAGATGAAAGAAGAAAAGAAAAAACGCCGAAAAAAGCGATAGCGGGGAGACGGCCCCAACGCCGCCGGGAACACCGGTACCCGTTGAAGATATGGAACTTTCCGACGTAAAAACCATACTGGCCACCGACTGCGGCAGCACTACCACCAAGGCCATCCTGATAAAAAAGGAGGGCGACGAGTACCGCCTGCAAGTTCGCGGCGAAGCCCCCACCACGGTCGAGAAACCGGCCGAGGACGTCACCCGCGGCGTCCTCAACGCCGTGGGCGAAGTGGAGGAGCTGACGGGCCGCAAACTCATCGCCGACCACAAAGTCCTGGTCGCCGAAGGCAAGGACGAAGGCGTCGACATCTACATGTCCACTTCGTCGGCGGGCGGCGGCCTCCAGATGATGGTGGCGGGCGTCGTCAAGACGATGACCGCGGAGTCGGCCCAACGCGCGGCCCTGGGCGCCGGCGCCATTGTCATGGACGTGCTGGCGTCCAACGACGGCCGCCTCCCCCACCAGAAGATAGAGGCCATCCGGCGGCTGAGGCCGGACATGATACTACTCTCGGGCGGCATCGACGGCGGGACCATAAGCCACGTCGTCGAGCTGGCGGAGCTCATCGGCGCCGCGGACCCCAGGCCGCGCTTCGGCGCCGGCTTCCAACTCCCCGTCATCTACGCCGGCAACAAAGTCGCGCGGCCTATTATCGAGGGAACGCTCGGCGAAAAGACTTCCCTCTACGTCGTCGACAATATCAGGCCCGTCCTGGAACGCGAGAACCTGGGCCCGGCGCGCAACGAGATCCACAACCTCTTCATGGAACACGTCATGGCCCAGGCGCCCGGTTATTCCAAGCTGATGTCGTGGACCGCGGTGCCCATAATGCCCACCCCCGCGGCCGTGGGCGCCATAATCCAAACCATAGCGGAGCGGGAGGGCTTCGAGGTCATCGGCGTCGACATCGGCGGCGCCACGACCGACATCTTCTCCGTCTTCCAAAAAGTGTTCAACCGCACGGTGTCCGCCAACCTGGGGATGTCGTACTCCATCTCCAACGTCCTGGCCGAGGCCGGCCTGCCGGACATAATACGGTGGGTCCCCTTCCCCAAATCCCAGCTCGACGAGCGCGACCTGCGCGACCGCATCCGGAACAAGATGATCCGGCCCACCACCATACCGCAGACGCTGACCGAACTCGTCATCGAACAGGCCATCGCCCGGGAGGCGCTCCGGCTGGCCTTCGTCCAGCATAAGGAGCTGGCGGTGGGCCTGAAGGGTATCCAGCAGGAGCGGACCATCTCCGACGCCTTCACCCAGACCATGACCGGCGAGACGCTGGTCAATATGCTTACGCTCGATATGCTGGTCGGCTCGGGCGGGACGTTGTCGCACGCGCCGCGGCGGGTCCAGGCCGCGCTCATGCTCATCGACGGCTTCCGGCCGGAGGCGGTGACGTTCCTGGCGGTGGACTCCATATTCATGATGCCGCAACTCGGCGTTCTCTCCACCGTTATGCCCGACGCCGCGACCCAGGTCTTCGAGCGCGATTGCCTGGTGCGGTTGGGCTCGTGCGTGGCGCCGGTGGGCAACGGTAAAAAAGGTCAAACCTGTTTGAAAATCACGGCCGATTGGCCGGGGCGCGGCCACGTCGAAGAAGAGGTAAAATACGGCGAGATGGCGCGCTTGCCGCTGGCGGTGGACGAGAGGGTGAAGGCCCGGCTGGACCCGGTTCGGCCTTTCGACCTCGGCCACGGGAAAGGGCAAACCTTGGAGGCCGAGCTGGAGGGAGGCGTAGCAGGCGTCATCTTCGATTGCCGGGGGCGGCCGCTGAACCTGCCCCAGGACGAGACGGCGCGCGTCGACGCCCTCCAGCGGTGGCTGGCCGCGTTGGACGTTTATCCGAACCACGGCTCGAGTGAGGCCGCATGAATCAGGGGGCGACGTCATGACTTCCCGATACGGTTCGTTGTTCGCTTTTTTAGTGCTCGCGTGCTTAATCGCCGCGCCTGCGGCCGCCGACTGGTGGTACGCCGTATACGACGGCGACAAGCACGTGGGTTACTGCCACGTCGTCGCAAGCAGCGCCAACCTGGGGGGCGCGGTGGTGCAGCGATTCACCACGGTAACCGCGGCCCGGCGCGATAAGGCGGGCCAATATACGTTCATGCAGACCGAAGACCGCTACCGCAGCGGCGATACGCTGGTCTACTACGCTTCGACCGTAACCGAGAAAGGCAAGACGACCGAAGTCAAAGCCACGCGTACGGCCCAGGGGTTCTCGTTCACCATTACCAAAGGCGAAAAGGTCAAAACGGTGGATATTCCCGAGGCGTCTTTCGGCATGGTCGAGGCCGACGAGGCGCTGGCCAAGCTCGCGGCGCCGGGAAGCAAAATCGAAATCCGAGCGCTCGATTTGGAGAAGGGAAAGGTCCGCAAAACCAAAATAGAGTACGTCGCGGACCAGACGCTGGAGGCCAAGGGCGAGAGCGTGCCGACGAAGGTCCTGCGGGCCAAGGGCGGCTTCGGCGACGCGACGTTCTGGTTCGCCGAGGACGGCTCCCTGGTCAAGCGCGTCGGCAAAACGCCGCTGGGCAAGGTGACGCTGGAGTTGACCGACGCCGCCTCGGCCCGACCTTGATCGCGGTAATGAACCGAAAGTCCCCGGCTCACGCTTCATAGCCTCTCGGCCGGTTGCATATAGTAGGATTTCGTTATGGCTCACGCGTACACCCCGGGTCTTAAAGTAGTCGAGACGGCGCTGGTGCGTAAACAGCGACGGCTGCCGCTGGCCGGGGAAGTGCTGGTCGAAAAAGGCGATAAGGTCAAGGCGCTGGACGTCGTCGCGCGCACTTTTTTGCCCGGCAACGTCGAGACGGTGAACGTGGCCAACAAGCTCGGCATGCCGCCCGAGGACATACCGAAGTACATGTTGGTGGAGGAAGGGACGCAGATCGAAGAGGGCCAGGTAATCGCCCGGATGAAACAGCTCTTCGGCCTCTTCACCTCCAAGGCCGCGTCGCCGGTCAAAGGAACGGTCGAGACCGTCTCCAACATAACGGGCCAGGTCATCGTCCGCGAGCCGCCGATGGCGGTATCCGTCACGGCCTATATTGACGGCGACGTCGTCGACGTCGTCGGCAGCGAGGGCGTGGACGTGGAGTGCGTCGGGACCTTCGTCCAGGGGATCTTCGGCATCGGCGGCGAGGCGTACGGCGAGGTGAAGACCGTCGCCTCCGGCCCCCGCGACGTCCTCGCCCCGGAAGACATAGGCCCGGAGTGCGAGGGCAAAATAATCCTCGGCGGCAGCCTCGCCACCGCGGCGGCGCTCAAGAAGGCCATCGCCGTGGGCGCGGTGGGCGTCATCGCGGGCGGCTTCCACGACCGCGACCTGCGCGACTTCCTGGGTTTCGACCTCGGCGTCGCGATAACGGGCCACGAGACGCTGGGCGTCACGCTGGTAGTCACGGAGGGGTTCGGCGAGATGCCGATGGCGGAGGCCACCTTCGAGCTGCTGGCCTGCTGCGAGGGCATGTTCGCCTCGATAAACGGCGCCACGCAGATCCGCGCCGGCGTAATCAGGCCGGAGATAATAATTCCGCGCCCGGGCGAAATAATGGCCAAAGTGGGCGCCGAAGAAGAAGACGAGTCCAACCTGGAGGTCGGCTCGCGCGTCCGCGTCATCCGCGAGCCGTACTTCGGAAAGCTGGGCGAGGTCACGTCGCTGCCGGTGGAGCTGCAAGTCCTGGAATCCGAATCCAAAGTCCGCGTGCTGGGCGTCAAGTTCGACGCCGGCGGCAAGGACGTCATCCCGCGCGCCAACGTCGAGCTTATCGAGTCGGGCCGGCGTTAATTTCCGCCAAAGGATAAAGCTATGAAAAGACTATCGCTAGCATTCGCCACTCTTCTCTTGTGGGGCGCGGCCGCGTGCGCCGCGGCCGAGGAAGCGGCGCCCGCCGTCACCGCCCGCGACGCCCCCAACGACGCCGGCGGCGCCGTCAACGTCGCGTGGGAGCCGGCGGCTGCGGAAAAAGAGGCGGCGTTCACGGGTTACGAGGTCCAGCGCCGCGCCTCCGGCGAAAAAGAATTCGTAAAGGTCGACCGGACCGCCCCGGGCGAACTCGCTTTCCGGGACGAAGAGGCTGAAGACGGCGTCGAGTACGAGTACCGGGTGCAGGCCCTGGCGGCCGGTGAAAAAGCGGTCGTCCTGGGCACGGCCTCGGCCAAGGCCTCCGGCCAGTGGTTCAATACGGCGCGAACCAACGCCTTGATCGGCGTCATCTTCGTTACGGCCGTGATCGTCTTCTTCATCTACCGCGCCAAAGGCGGCGCCGAGCTATTCGTCCGCAAGATCGCCGGCCTGGAAGCGGTAGACGAGGCCATCGGCCGCGCGACGGAGATGGGCAAGCCTATCCTCTACGTCACGGGCCTCGGCGACGCCTCCGATATCGCGACCATCGCGGCCATGACGATCCTGGCCAAGGTGGCCCGGAAAACCGCGGAATACGAGACGCCGCTCATCGTCCCGTGCTACGACCCCATCGTCATGATCGTCGAGAAGGAGATGGTGAAACAGGCTTACACCGAGGCGGGCAAGCCGGACGCCTTCGACGAGGACTCCGTCTTCTTCGTTACGCAATCCCAGTTCGGCTACGTGGCCGCGGTGGACGGCATCATGCTCCGCGAGAAGCCGGCGACCAACTTCTACATGGGCGCGTTCTACGCCGAATCGCTCATCCTGGCCGAGACCGGCGCCGAGACGGGCGCCATCCAAATCGCCGGGACCGACCGCGTAACGCAGCTGCCGTTCTTCATCACCGCCTGCGACTATACGCTGATGGGCGAGGAGCTGTACGCCGCGACGGCGTACCTCGGGCGGGACCCCCTGTTCCTGGGCAGCCTCAAGGGGCAGGATTGGGCCAAGGGCGTAATAATGGCCTTTTTAATCCTCGGCACGATATTATTAATTTTCTCAACCGACCTCGGCCTGCGGTTCGCGAAATTATTTGAGACGGCGGGCTAGCGCCGTCCGGAGGCATCTATGCGTAGAGAATTACCCCTCGCCATCTGTTTCATAATGGGCATCATCATGACGGTGCAGTTCTTCATCCCGCACGCCTACTCCCAATGGCTCTTCGACAATATGTTGAAGTGGCTCATCATCGTCCTGACTTTCGCCATGATCCTGGGGATCTTAAACCTCATCAAACTCCACGCCCAAAAGGTCCAACACCGGCGGCGCGACTGGCTCTACAGCATCGTCGCGCTCTTCGGCATCTCGGCTTCCCTCGTAACGGGTTTCGGGTGGGGCATCGAGGCCGACAGCCCGTTCATGGTTCTCTACGACTACGTCCAGATCCCGATGCAGGCGACGATGTTCTCGCTATTGGCGTTTTTCATCGCCTCGGCCGCCTTCCGGACGTTCCGGGCGCGGACGCTGGAAGCCACGCTGCTGCTGGTAGCCGCGGTGGTGGTCATGTTGGGGCGGGTGCCGCTCGAGTCCGTCGTCGGCCGATGGTTGCCGGACCTCGCCGAGTGGATTTTGGATTACCCGAACATGGCGGCGAAGCGCGGCATTATGATCGGCATCGGCCTGGGCGTCATCTCGATGGCCCTTAAAATCATCCTGGGAATCGAACGCTCCTGGTTGGGCGGCGGCGACTAGCCTCGCCGGCTCTTATCGCGGAGGTAACGCGTTGAATATAATAGAAAAATTCCTACACATCGACCGGCGTTACATCTTCATTCTTGTAGCGGTCGGGGTGATCGTGCCGTTATTATTCCCGCTCGGGCTCGCCGTTACGACGTCGCCCCCGGTCGAGAACGTCTACAACGAAATCGAGAGCCTCGAGCCGGGGACGCCGGTCCTGGTCTCGGTAGACTACGACCCCTCCACGCAGCCGGAGTTGTCGCCGATGACGACGGCCATTTTACGCCACTGCTTCGCCCGGGACCTCCCGGTAATCATAACGGTCCTGCACCCCGGCGGCCCGGGCCTCGCGCTCGAAATATCCGACCGGATATCGAAAGAGGCGGGCGCTGTATATGGCGAAGATTACGTCTTCCTGGGCTACAAAGTCGGCTCGTCCGCGGTCATCCTCTCGATAGGCCAGGATTTCCGCGTTAGTTTCCCGGCCGATTATTTCAATACGCCGATCGACAAGATCCCGCTGATGAAGGACATCAAGAACTACAACGACATCGGCCTGGTAGTTACCCTCTCCGGCTCGACGTTCCCGGATATGTGGGTAGCGTACGGCCACGAACGCTACGGCCAGAAGGTCGCCGCGGGCGTGACGGCCGTCATGGCCGCGGATTACTACCCGTTCCTCCAGACAGGCCAGCTCGTCGGCCTCCTTGGCGGCCTCAAGGGCGCCGCCGAATACGAGAAGCTCATCGAGCGGCCCGACGAAGGCCTCAAGGGGATGGACGCCCAGACCATCGTCCACCTCCTCATCGTAGTTTTCATCGTCTTAGGCAACGTCGCTTACATCTTAGGACAACGGGCTAAGAGGCGCGAGGCGTAAGGACGGCCTTCGGCCCTCCCGCGCGGAGGAAACTTTATGCACGTATCGACCGATATCTGGATATGGATCGCCGCGGCCCTGACGCTCTGTATCTACTCGTTCCTGTACAAGGATAATCCGTTCTACAAGTTCGCGGAACACTTGCTGGTGGGCGTCTCGGCCGGGTACTTTTTCGTCATATACTTCTGGAACCTTATCGTCCCCAACCTCCTGACGCCCGTAAAAAATGGTTTCGTAACGCTATTCACGGGAGGCGGCCTTACGGGCGACCTCGCCGCGTTGGTACCCGGCATCTTGGGCCTTATCATCCTGACCCGACTCATCCCCAAAATCGCCTGGATGAGCCGGTGGGCCATCGGCTTCTACTTCGGCGCATTCCAGGGGATCGCCATCACCGGTTACATGCAGGCGTTTATCCTGGCCCAGATCTACGGAACGTTCGTGACGGCCGCGAACCCGGTCTTCTCGCTCACGCTCTTCGGCAATTTCTTCGGCGACCCCGGCTGGGCACGGTTCGTCCTCGCGACATCCGGGCCGCTAATGATCGTCGGCGTAATCTGCACGTTGACGTACTTCTTCTTCTCGACGGAGCACAAGGGGGTCGTGGGCGGCGTCGCCAGGGTCGGCATCGTCTTCCTTATGATCGGCTTCGGCGCCTCCTTCGGCTACACCGTCATGGCGCGCGTGAGCCTACTCATCGGGCGGCTCACGTTCCTCCTCCGCGACTGGCTGGGCATAATAAGTTGACGTGTCTTAATTAATAATGGAGCACTATCGCACTTATTTTAAGTGGGCCGGCGGCCTGGCGATTGCCTACGCCGGCCTTCTCCTCGCAAGCTGGGCGCTATTGGCCGCGGCCTTCGGCCCCGCCCTCTACGAGCTCGCCACCCCCACCGCCTCCACGCTCTTCGAGGTGTACGGCAGCCGCTCGGCCGCGACGGCGATGCAGTTGGAGGTCGTCGCGTGGTTCGTGCTGGCCGCGACGCTGCCGGCCTTCGCCCTCTACCTGGCGCGGCGGACGCCGGGGCTGGCCTGGGGTGGCCTGGCCGTCGGCGCGCTCGCGGTGGTCGTGAGCCTTATAGCCTATCTCATCGAGGTGACGGCGTTCAACCTCGCCTCCGCGCCGGAGGGGGAGGCGTCGCTGCTCGCCCTCGTGCCGCCCGGCGACCTAATCCTGCTGTTCAACATGATGGCGGAGGCGCTCGCGCTCCCGATGATGCTGGCGACCTACGCCTGGTTCCTGTTGTGGGCGCTGGCGTTCTACCGCACGCGGGAAAAACTGGCGCGGCTGGCCGCGCTGGCCTTCGGCCTCACGGTCGCGTTCTTTCTCCTCATGCTGATAGGCTTCGCCGGAAAGTCGCCGCTGCTCGCGAACGGCGCCATCTTCTTCCAGACGCTGGCGCAGGCCGCGGCCTTCGCGCTGGGCGGGGTGGCGGTTTGGGGCGTAAAGGCCGGTTAACCGGGACATTCGGCGGTTAGCTTAGGGTACACGCCGCTTGAACCAGGCGGCATTTTAACGTAATATTCGGTGATGACTTTGGACCAAGACCTACGGGAAGAAATCGTCCGGCGCGTCCGCGAAGTCGCGGCGCCGACGCGGATTATCTTATTCGGTTCTTACGCTCGCGGCGACGCGGCCGACGATAGCGACGTCGACTTGCTCGTGGTGGTCAAGGAGACGCCGTCGCGGCGGGATTTAGCCATAAAGATCCATCGGGCGCTCGGCGGTTTGGGGAAACCGATCGACGTTATCGTGGCAACGGAAGATATAATGGCTCGCTTCGGCGACATCCCGGGGGTAATCTACGAAGAGGCCGCGTGCGAGGGGGTAGAGCTCTATGCCGGCTGAAAACGCGCACGAG
>JAUWLW010000033.1 GCA_030613505.1 Candidatus Zixiibacteriota bacterium | reverse complement strand
CTCCACCTGTAATTATGCCCCGGATTGCGCCCACCGCCTCCGGAACCCGGACCTCGCGATCTGGGAGTGCGAGGACTACGACGATTACGTGCACTTCAGCGGGACGTCGGTGAACGGCGGCCTTTCCGAAGTCGTTCCCGCACCGGCCAAGTCCCGCCGGGCGGAATTCGACGCCGTCGAGTACCAGGGCCTGTGTAAAAACTGCGAAACACGCGACGAATGCACTTTTCCGCGGCCGGCCGGAGGCGTGTGGCACTGCGAGGAATACCAGTAGCCGTAACGGCCTTTAGCGCGAACGAACCTCCTGGAGAAACCCATCGCCGACGCTAAGTTAGGAGGCGGGATGCAACCCACGAAGACGCGCGGAGGGAGGTCGGGGGCGCCCAGGGCGGCGGAGGCTCCCGCGGCGCTCGGGACGTATCGCGGGATCTGTTCGACTTGTATCCACGCGCCGACGTGCGCGTACCGATTGAAGAGCACGGAGGTCGCCATCTGGGAGTGCGACCTTTTTGAGAGCTACGAGACGCCGAGCCTTCTCGAGATCGTTGAGAGGCACGGACGCAAACGCGGCGCAGTCATAGCTATGCTCGAGGAAATACAGGCGAAGTACGGTTACCTTCCTACGCACGCGTTGCAAGTAGTGGCTGAAAATACGGGGGCTTCGATGGTGGACGTCTACGCCGTCGCCACCTTCTATAGGGCCTTCAGTTTGAAACCGCGGGGAAGGCACCTCGTGTCCGTTTGTTTGGGAACGGCCTGCCACGTTCGCGGCGGCCCCGGCGTCGCGAAAGAGTTCGAACGCCACCTTGGCATCCCGGCTGGCGAGACGACGGACGACCGTGAATTTACTTTGGATACCGTAAATTGCCTCGGCGCGTGCGCGCTCGGGCCGGTCGTGGTCGTCGACGGCCACTATTTCCCCCACGTCGGCATAAAGGACGTGGAAGATATCCTCGCGCATACGCTTACCGGCCTCGATAAAGTAGAGGTGGAAGGGGACCGGCGTATCTTCCCGATCGAAGTTAATTGCCCGCGGTGTAACCACAGCTTAATGGACCCTTCGCATCTCATCGACGGCTACCCCGCTATCCGCGTCACGGTATCGCACGGCCACACCCACGGTTGGTTAAAATTATCGAGTCTCTACGGCAGTTACAACGTCGAGGCCGAACACGAGGCCCCGAAAGATGCCGTAGTTAACTTCTTTTGCCCGCACTGTCACGCCGAGTTGCGGGGCGCCGCGGCCTGCCCGGAGTGCGGCGCGCCGATGGTGCCGATGGTCGTACGCGGTGGCGGCGTCGTACAGATTTGTTCGCGGCGCGGTTGTAAAGGCCACATGCTGGACGTGAGCGGTACGGCGGTAGCATAACGGCTGGGGCCCCGGCGTTATAAGGAGACGTTACCTGATGGAAAAGCTGTTATCCGTAGACGAGTTCGTGGATTTTCGTCGCCGGGTATTAAAAAAAGCCGAGGATGAAACGGAGGGGCTGACGTTGGTCGTCTGTGCCGGCACGGGCGGCCAAGCCAGCGGCTCCAACGACGTCATACGCGTCATTAAGCGTTACATCCTGGACCACGGCCTGCACGAAAAAATCAAACTGCGTATCACCGGGTGTCAAGGGTTCTGCGAGATGGACCCCTTTATCGTGGTGGAGCCGGGGCAGCACCTGTATCCGCAGTTGAAGATGGAAGACGTCCCCCCTGTAATCGAGGCCGCCCTGGGCGGGTACGTGGAGGAAGACCTTATCTACCACGAGCCCGGCGAACGGCGAACCTACCACTCCCAGGCCGATATTCCGTTTTTTCAGAAACAGACCCGGACGATCCTCGGCAACAACCAGACGCTGGACCCGATAAGGATTTTCGACTACGTCGAGCGCGGCGGATACGGCGCGCTGGAAAAGGTTTTGTTAAACGCGGATCCCGAAAGGGTTATAAATGAAGTCAAGGCTTCCGGCCTTCGCGGCCGCGGCGGCGCCGGCTTCCCGACCGGTAAAAAGTGGGAGATGGGCCGAGCCTCCGGTAAGCCGGGCGAGCAGAAATACGTTGTGTGCAACGCCGACGAGGGCGACCCGGGCGCCTATATGGACCGTAGCCTCCTCGAGGGCAATCCCCACCTGATAATCGAGGGTATGATAATCGGCGGCATTGCCGTAGGCGCCACCAAAGGCTTCGTCTACGTGAGAAGCGAATACCCGCTGGCTATAAAGCATCTCGTCATCGCGCTGCGGCAAGCGCGCGAATTGGGCCTGTTGGGCGATAATATCTTGGGCACGGATTTATTGTTCGACGTCGAGATTGTCCGCGGCGCGGGCGCGTTCGTCTGCGGCGAAGAGACGGCGTTGATAAAGTCCATCGAGGGCGAAGCAGGAGAGCCGCGGCAGCGGCCTCCGTACCCCATCGAGAAGGGGATTTGGGGCCACCCCACGTGTATTAACAACGTGGAGACGTGGGCCAACGTCCCGGTGATAATCAACCGCGGCGCCGAGGAGTACGCCCGGGTGGGCGTCCCCGGCAGTACCGGGACGAAGATATTCTCGCTGGTCGGTAAGATAAAGAATACCGGATTGGTCGAAGTCCCGATGGGGATTACGATCGACGAAATAGTATACGATATCGGCGGCGGCCCCTCCGGCCGGGCGAAAATAAAAGCCGTGCAGACCGGCGGCCCCTCCGGCGGTTGCATCCCGGCTTCCATGTTCGACCTTGCGGTCGACTACGACAGCCTGGCCAAAGTCGGGTCGATTATGGGCTCGGGCGGGATGATCGTCATGGACGAGACCACCTGTATGGTGGACATCGCCCGGTACTTTATGAACTTTTTAAAGGACGAGTCCTGCGGAAAATGCTTCACCTGCCGCAAGGGAACGCAGCGGATGTACGAGCTCCTCGACGACATCACGAAGGGGCGGGGGACGCCCGAACATCTCGAGTTGCTGGAGGAACTCGCGCTGGCGGTCAAGGACACGACGATGTGCGGCCTGGGCCAGTCCGCGCCCAACCCGGTGTTGACCACGCTCCGGTATTATCGCCACGAGTACGAGCGGCATATTTACGATAAAAAGTGCGACGCGTTTGTATGTAAGGACCTGGTCGGGGCGCCCTGTCAGGCGGCATGCCCGCTGGGAACCGAGGCGTGGCGGTACGTCGCGCTGTTGGAGAAGGGCGATTACGAAGGCGCGTATCGCGTTATTCGCGAACCCAACCCGCTCCCCTCCGTATGCGCGCGCGTATGCAACCATCCGTGCGAGGAGAAGTGCCGCCTCGGTACGACCGGGGAGGCGCCGGTGGGTATTCGGGCGCTAAAGCGTTTCGTGACGGACCGCGCCGACCCGGCGGCCTATGCGCCGCCGCGGGCGGCCGACGCTTACGGGAAGAAGGTAGCGGTCGTGGGCGCCGGCCCCGCCGGCCTGGCCGCGGCCCATTACCTCTCGCTCGCCGGCCATGAAGTTACGGTTTTCGAGGCGGAGGATAAACCGGGAGGCATGCTGATCGCTGGCATCCCGGCCTATCGCCTCCCGCGTGACGTGTTGGAGCGGGAGATCGCAGCCCTGTTGGACGATAACGTAACCCTCGAGCTGAACACCGCGCTCGGCCGAGATGTAACGATCGACGGCCTCCTCGATGACGGCTACGCGGCCGTCTTCTTGGCCTTGGGAGCGCACCGGAGCCGAAAGCTGGGCGTGCCGGGCGAAGAGGCGGAGGGGGTATATCCCTCCATGCGTTTCCTGAAGGCGTTTAACCTACACGGCGAGAGCCTGGCGCGCGGCCGCGTAGGCGTCGTCGGCGGCGGGAACTCGGCCGTGGATGCGGCCCGGGTGGCCGTGCGGCAAGAGGGCGTCGAGAGCGTGACGATTTACTATCGCCGGACGCGGGAAGAGATGCCGGCGTACGACGAGGAAATAGAGGCCGTGCTGGACGAGGGCGTCGAGCTCGTTACGCTCGTTTCGCCCGTCGAGGTCGAGCAGGCCGAGGGTCGCCTGGCCGGCGTGAAATTTATAAAGAACGAGCTCGGCGCGCGCGACGCCTCCGGGCGGCGTAGGCCGGTCGCCGTGGCCGGCAGCGAATACGTCGCGCCGTTAGATACGTTGATAGTCGCGATCAGCGAGGAACCGGAGACGGAGGGTATCGCGGCGGCAGGCCTCGACGTGACGAAATGGGGAACGTTGCGGACTGATCCGAAGACGTTCGAAACCGGCCGGCCCGGCGTCTTCGCGGGAGGCGACGTCGTTCGCGGCCCGGACACCGTCGTCGAGGCGCTCGCGGACGGTAAAAACGCGGCGGCCGTCATCGACCGCTACCTCCGCGGCTACGAATTAACGATACCGCCCGAGGTCCGATTGCCGGAGGTCTTCGTCGCGCCCGCGGAGGTTGCGGAGGAGGAGGAGGCCGGGGCCGGCCGGGCCGCGGTCCTCCACCTCGGCGTCGAGGCGAGGGTTAAAAACTTCGCCGAAGTGGACCAGTGTTTGACAGAAGGGGTAGCTCGACAAGAGGCACGACGGTGCCTCCGATGCGACCTCGAGTTTACGCAAACCGAAGCGGAACCTGAAGAAGTCGTAGCGGTAGGAGACAAACAGGAATGACTAATTTTACGCTCAACGGCCTTAACGTCCAGGTAGAAGAAGGTACCACGCTGCTCGAAGCCGCAAAATTTTATGGTTTCCCGGTCCCGACGCTCTGCTACCACGAGGGCCTGTCGCCCTACGGCGCCTGCCGCCTGTGCGTCGTCGAGATCGGCGAGGGGCCGCGGGCCAAGCTGGTCTCCTCTTGTACCTATCCGGCGGAGGAAGGCCTAAAAGTGCGGACAGCCTCGACGCGCGTCCTCCGGGCGCGCAAGATGGTCCTGGAGCTTTTGTTGGCCTCGTGCCCGCAATCGAAAGTAATCCAGGACCTCGCCTCCGCCCACGACATCCGCCGCCAGCGCTTCAAACAGGAGTACGAGGACTGTATTATGTGCGGCCTGTGCGTTCGGATATGCGAGGAACAGATGATGGCCAAGGCCATCGGCTTCCGCAACCGGGGTGAACGCCGCAGCATCGGCACGCCGTTCGACATCAAATCCGAGGAATGCCGGCTCTGCGGGGGTTGCATTTATATATGTCCGGCCTGCCAGCTCCGTTGCACGTACACCGAGCCCGAGAAGGCGATCTGCGGCGCGTGCGCCAACCTCGCGCCGCCGTGTGTTGAGAAGGAACAGTTCGACGACATGATGTGTTATATGGACCCTTGCGTCGCTTGCGAGATCGAAAAGAAGTAACGATCGGAAAGGAGTCGTACCAAGATGTCACTGTCCAGGGTTAACGCCTCGGCCGCTACGCTGACCAAGAACCGCACCGAAGATTCGATCGTCCCCCTCTCGGGGATGTGCGTCACGTGCGTGGACGGCTGCATCGGCAGGTGCGAGATCGGGAAGTCGGCCTACCGAGGCCACGAGGTCATCTATCCCCAACCCTTCGGCGTCATCACCACCGCGGCCGAGAAGGTTTACCCGGTCGATTACTCGCACTTCAACATTATGGGAACCGCCGTCGGCGCTCACGGGATCGAGGCCGACAGCGACAAGGCGGTTTTCCCCGCCGTGAATTTGCAGACTACGTTCGGTCACGACGGCGGTATAAAATTCCGCCTGCCGATTATGATCCCCGGCATCGGCTCGACCAACATTGCAAAAAACAACTGGGAGGGGCTCGCAATCGGCACCGCGCTGGCCGGGACGGGCCTTACCATCGGCGAGAACGTCGTCGGCATGGACCCGGAGAGCAAAATCAAGAACGGCCGCGTCGTGGATACGGTGGACCTAAAACGCCGCGTAGCGCTGTTCAAGGACAACCAGCGCGACGGCTACGGCGCCATCGTCCTGCAGGCCAACGTCGAGGATACGCGACTCGGCGTCCAGGAGTACGGGATCGAAGAGCTCGGCGTGGAGTGCGTGGAGCTCAAGTGGGGCCAGGGCGCCAAGGACATAGGCGGCGAGGTTAAAATCCGCGACCTCAAGAAGGCGCAGCTGTTGTACGAACGAGGCTACGTCGTCCTGCCCAACCCGACGGACCCGGACGTCATCAAAGCCTTCGAGCGCGGGTCGTTCAAGGAGTTCGAGCGGCACTCGCGCGTCGGTATGGTGACCGAGGAGTCGTTCGCGCAGCGGGCCGAAGAGATCCGGAAGGCCGGCGCCAAGTACGTCTTCCTCAAGACCGGCGCGTACCGGCCGGCCGACCTCGCCCGGGCGGTCAAGTTCGCCTCCAAATATAAGCTGGACCTGTTGACGGTGGACGCCGCGGGAGGCGGGACCGGTATGAGTCCCTGGCGTATGATGAACGAGTGGGGCGTGCCGCCGGTCGAAATCCATTCGTTGATGTACCAGTATACTAAGCGTCTCGCGGATAAGGGCGAGTACGTGGCGCCGCTGGTCGCCGCGGGCGGCTTCACGTTCGAAGACCATATTTTCAAGGCGGTCGCGTTGGGCGCGCCGTTCATCAAAATCGTCGGCATGGCCCGCGGCCCGATCGCCGCGGCGATGGTGGGCAAGACGATAGGCCGAGCGATTGCCGAGCACCAGTTGCCCGTCTACGTCGAGCGCTTCGGCGACTCCCTCGATGAGATCTTCGTAACGGCGGCGGAACTCCGCAAGGAATTGGGCGACGATGAGTTCGAGAAGCTACCCCCCGGCGCGATCGGCCTGTATACCTACTACGAGCGCCTGGCCCAGGGCTTGCGCCAGCTGATGTGCGGCAGCCGGAAGTTCGCGCTGGAGTACGTCTCGCGCGACGACCTGGCCGCGCTTACGCCGGAGGCGGCCGCGATCAGCGGGATCCCGTACGTCATGGACGTCGATAAGGAAGAAGTAGAGGCGATCCTGGACGCTTAAACTGAAACCGCAAAAATAAGGCAAAAAATAGGGCGCCCAAATTTATGGGCGCCTCAACTTATTTTTATTGTTGCGGTTACGACGGCGTTTTTCGGGGCTTTGCCGTTACCAAAGCAGACGTGCTGTCAACTCCTACTGCGCCCCTGTTTACGAGTGTACTATACATTAACACGCGAACGAGGTCGAACCGAAGAGTATATTAAATGGGTCATGCGAAAAGACGCCCGGCGTCGGGCGTCTTCATCTTAGTCGGGTTCGCGCGCGGCGGTTATTTCTCGCCTATGCGGCGCGGTACGATTTCGACGTTCTTCGGTTCTCTTCCGCTTGAGAAGACGAAGGGGTAGATTACCTCTACGTCGCCGGCGTCAACGGCCGGGAATTCAAAGGTTTCGAGGAGATTGCCCAACGCCACGTCGAAGGCGTCGTCGTCGGTGGTGCTCTCGATTATAGACGACTCGGCGACGCTCCCGTCCGCGGCGACGACGAAGGCCGCCAGCACGCGGCCCGCGATATCCGGCGCCTTTTTCAATTGGGCTTTATAAAGCTTCACGATGTCTTTCTGGTATTTCGCCATCACTTCCTCAACGTCGGCGATCGTGCGGGGAGCTTGCGCCAAGGCCGCGGTCTCCTCGTTGGCCGGCCGGATTACTACGCCGGCCTGGGCGGCTAGCGATTCCGGCATTTCACCGTACCAAAGCATACGCGCCGGCAGCGTTATGGGTTCGACGGCGCCCTTAGACAGGTCCGCCAGGAAGAGGAAGTCGTGCCAGCCCTTTTGGGTCTTGATCTCGTAGAAAACGACGTAGTAAGAGCCGTATTGTTGTTCGGCGTCCCAGTCCACGATGGTGCGGATTTCGTAGTCCGTACCTTTCGTAAGGGAGGCCAACGCGTTAACGCGGTCGGCAACGGACCCTTCCCCCACCGGCGGTTTGTAATATTTTACCAGCGCTTTCGCTTCCGCCTCGCGGCCCCGCCACTGGGCGCTCTCGCCGCCGGCCTTTCCCCAACTCGTTATAGGATGAGGGATGGGGTCGACGTCGTAGATTTTTTGCGCCTGCGCGGCGCCGCCGACGACGAACGGCAGCGTCATCACTACGACAGCCCACCGGCCGACGTTTACCTTTTTCATATTGCCACCTCCGAGAACTAAATTAAGATATATGACTTTTTTCAGCCAATTTATAGCAGAAAGAAACCCGCTGCGCAATATTTTTCCGGCCGCGTTAAATTCGCGCTACAAAGGCGTTTATTATTTTTATTGTTCTTTTTATTGAAGTACTATGATGATAAGCGAAAAAATGTTTTATTTTAGTAATAATTTAGGGAACTATCCCCTTAGCAAAGCAAAGGAGGTGAGAGGAAAAATGACAGAGGAAGTAAGGAAAAAGAGCGAAGAACTCGGAGATAGATGGGAGATGACACGCGAGAAATGTCTCGACTACTATTATGAGAAATATGAAAAGGTGTATGAAAAAGAATTAAAAGAACTTCAAAAAAACATGAGTGATATAATAACACTCTCCGAAAGCATTATTAACGGACCTTTTGGAGTAAGTCTTACTATAGTGGAATTGGCTACCGATTTATCACAGGACGCTGGAAGTATTGATAGGCATTTAGAGAGTTTTATACCGTCTACGTCTTAATAAGGAAGGTACGCCATTATGGGTTTAGCCTTTTTAGGATGTGTGGGGAAAATAGGGTCCAACTCGTTTGCTAAAAAGCGTTCAATTCCATCGAGTTTTCTACCGTCTGCTTCTGCCCAAGTTGCGAGTAGTGGGGCGTACTTTTTTATCCGTGGTTCTTTTGCATGGTCTTGTAGCCTTCCAACGATGTCACCTTGCCCCACGTAAATAGTACGATATCTTACTCGGTGTCGATGATTGGTATCGGGCTTCCATACGTCGAAGATGCAGTATACGCCGGAGACTCCTTTGATAGATTCCATAGATGTGTCTAATACTATCTTGGCTGATTCATCGAGATAGGGATACCAAGGAATAAAACTAAACGCTTGTATCCAGTCTAACATTTCCATCTTCCTTCTCCTCTCTCGGCGACGGCTCCTTTTACTATCTCTTGGTGGGTTTATTGGAGAGTATATTATAAGACTAAACGTTAAAAAGTCAATACAAAAGAATGCCTAAAATTATCTGCTTGACTAAGCGTCTCCGATGTGTTATAATATAAGTAGAAAAGGAGATGTAGAGAGATGAGATACAAGCCCCCAAAATTTAATAAGCTTTCCGAAATGGCCGCTATCGATGCGGGTAGACTTACCGAGGATGAAGCAAGGGTTATACTAGAAGGTATTCGTTGGCCGAAAGGTCCGGTATGCCCTCGCTGTAGTAGTAAGGATATCACAAGAATAAAAGCTAAATCTAAAAAAGTGCGGGACGGCCTTATCCAATGTAGGAAGTGTCGTAAGCAATTTACGGTTACGGTAGGAACGGTCATGCACGGTTCCCATATTACCTTGAGACAGTGGGTTCAGGCTTTTCATTCGATATGTTCTCACAAAAAAGGAGTGTCGGCTCTACAACTTCAAAGAAACCTCGGATTGAAATCTTACGAGTCAGCGTGGTATTTGGCGCACCGTATCCGCGAAGCTATGAATCAGGACCCTTTAGCCTCGAAGCTTAAAGGTATAATTGAAGTGGATGAAACTTACATAGGCGGAAAACCAAGAGGGGAAGAAAAAAGCAAGAGAGGAAGAGGAACGAAAAAGACGCCGGTGCTAGCAATCGTGGAACGTAAAGGTAAGGTCGTATCTAAGCCGATGGAAAGGTTAAGTTCCGATAAATTAAAGGAAGCCGTATTGGAGTCGGTGGATAACAGTAGTCGCATTATGACCGACGAGTTTAGGTCTTATCGAGGGTTAGAAAGGTTATTTAAAGGAGGCCACGAAACGATAAAGCACAGCGAAGGAGAATATGTAAAAGGGGATATTCACACGAATACGGCGGAATCTTATTTTGCGTTGCTCAAACGCGGTGTTCATGGTACATTTCATCACGTATCGAAAAAACATCTCCATCGCTATTGCGACGAGTTTTCCTTTCGGTGGTCTAATAGGAAAGTAACCGACGGAGAACGGGCCGAGGAAGCTGTGAAGGGATCGTTTGAAAAACGGATTTCGTATAAAAAAGTAGTGGATAAGGGGTAAGAACGTCTGCTTAATAGATACAACAGTTAGCGAAACTATTTATCAAACAGCAGGTAGCCGTTTAAGGAGAATCGAAATGGACGACTTAAAGAGGATAATACTTCAGGCTGCTTACGATATGCGGTCGAACCTCGTCTATAAGGCAGAGAGTTCTGGTTATGATTTCCGTTCCGACCATTTAATAAACGAATTACGCTCACTTGCGCTTGAGAAGGATGTAATCCTTGATAAATTAGAGGAATTAGCAGAAGAAGGTTTAATAGAACTAAAAAACCTGCTTGGCGATAAATCATTAGGTCGTCCTTATTTGTGTAGGCTAACTCCACGTGGCGTGAGTGAAATCAAAAATCAGTAAATCTGTATGAAAAAGAACTTAGAGAAAAAGCCTAAAAAGAAATACGCCAAACCCCTATCGCTTTATCCTATAAAGCCAGAGGAAGCGTTAGAAGCGTTTATGAAGGTGGACCCGGAGAAGATTAAGAGAAAAAGGAAGAAGAAAACAGAGAAAAAAAGGAGGTGAGAATAAATTATGAAATATCTATACGAATTATTCAAAGAAATGTATTATAGAGAATTGGAGCGTAAAGATAGAACGAATGCTCGGATAATGTATCCAACGACTATTGTTGTCGTGTTGAGCGGTATAATAGGGTATTATATTAGTAACTTTAAGTTTGTGGGTTTCGACTTCTACACCACGGTATTTATAATAACCACTGGAGTTATGTTTTTCGCTATATGCTGGGCTATTTATTGTTTGATTAGAGCTAATTTCAATTACGGTTACGGGTACGTATCGTCGGCCAATAAAATAGCTGAAGACGTATCTGATTATCACGCATATTTCGAACAGCGTGGCGAAGATAATATAGACGAGAAAACGGATTTAAAGATACAAAATCGCTTAATTAACCAATTCGTTGATGCGTCTGCTGTTAATTGGGAAAATAATAATCGTAAACACAAATTTATCCATCGTTGTAATATCGGGATAATAATCGCACTTGTTGCCCTACTAACTAGTTTTCCGTTTTTCTGCGTTATTAAAAACTTCACAAGCGGAAGTGGTTAATATCGAGAAAGGAGAGATTTTAATGAGTAAGGACCAAGAACGTCAGAAAGAGACGGAACGTCCGCAACCAAAGGAACCGGAAGAAAGGCCTATTAGTATAATTAAAGAAGGCGAAGGCGAGGAGAAAAAACCACAGAAGTAAATAACTTAATAGTTAGGACAACTCAGTAACCTCTCTCGCCGGGAGGAAATACAATATACAAAAAAGCGAGGGAGAAAAAAAATACTGCCTGCTTTGCTAAGGGGATAGTTCCCATAATTTATTGTATACTCCCCCGCTAACACTACCTTATCCGTCCACATTATAAACGTTGGCGAGCGAAACGGGACCCTGGACGAACTTCTTGCCGATTGGAATTACAAAGATAGCTGTAGAACGCCTAAGCGCGAGCCCGGGAAGCGGGGGCGCGCTTTTTTTTACTAAACCCCTCAACGACGAGACGTTGCTCGGGGCCGTTCGCGAAGCCCTGGGGATTGACAAGGAGGAGACGTCATGAACGTGAGTATTAACGTTGGCAGGTTAGCGGCTACGGCCCTGGTCGTAGCTGTCGTGTCCGGGGTCGGCTCCGCCGCCGCCCGGGAGCTCCGCGGCTTCGACGCGACGCCGTTCGTAGGCTACCAATTCGGCGGCAAGTTTACGTCGTACGAGGGCGACCTCAACGTCGTCGACAATCAGAATTACGGCATCTTCATCGACATCCCCATAAATCCGAGCGGCTTAAAGGCCGAGATCCTATACAGCCGCCAGGACACGGTATTCGAGCTCCGTACGCGGCCGCCCAGCAGCTTGACGAGACCCCTCTTCGACCTTACCGTGGAATACTACAACGTCGGCGCCCTTTTCGAGAAGCCGCGCGGCAAGGTCCGGCCCTTCGGCGTGGTGACGCTGGGCGGCTCGCGTTTTGCCCCCAAGACCGGCGACTACAGCGACGAGTGGTTCTTCAACATAACCTTCGGCGGCGGCGCGAAAGCGTACCTGTCCAAACACGTCGGCCTGCGCGCCGACCTCCGCGTCCTGGCGCCGATGAACTACGCCGGCACCGGTTTGTGGGTCGGCACCGGCGGCCTTGACTTGGGCATGGCCGTCGGCAGCGTCATCACCCAGGGCAACATCAGCCTGGGGTTGATGATTAACTGGTAATATTTCCGGCTTAATCCGTTTTTATCGCAGGGGATATTTTTCCCTAAAGGAAGGAGAATTGCCGTATGGCACAGGACAAACCCAACATCCTCGTCCTCTGGGGTGACGACATCGGCTGGTACAACATCAGTGCCTATAACATGGGCATTATGGGCTACCGCACGCCCAACATTGACCGGGTAGCGAAGGAAGGCGCGTTGTTTACCGACTTTTACGCCCAACAGAGCTGCACGGCCGGACGCGCGGCTTTTATTACCGGTCAGAGTCCCATGCGGACCGGCTTGACCAAAGTGGGACTGCCGGGTGCAGACCTCGGCCTTCGGGCTGAAGACCCCACGTTGGCGGAACTGTTAAAGCCCCACGGCTACGTATGCGGCCAATTCGGCAAGAATCACCTGGGCGACCGCGACGAGTTCCTCCCCTCCAACCACGGCTTCGACGAGTTCTTCGGGAACCTCTACCACCTGAACGCCGAAGAGGAACCTGAGCACCCCGACTATCCGAAAGACCCGAAGTTTAAAAAGAAATTCGGGCCCCGCGGCGTTATCCACAGCTTCGCCGACGGCCGCATCGAGGACACCGGCCCGCTTACCAAGAAGCGGATGGAGACTATCGACGAAGAAGTAACCGAAAAAGCCCTCGACTTCATTGACCGCGCCCACAAGGACGGTAAGCCGTTCTTCGTGTGGTGGAACACAACTCGTATGCATGTCTTTACGCACTTAAAAAAGGAATCAGAAGGCAAGACGGGCTTGGGTATTGAAGCTGACGGCATGGTGGAGCACGACGGACATGTCGGCCAAATGCTGGACAAGCTCGACGAGCTCGGCATAGCAGACAACACCATCGTCATGTACTCCACCGATAACGGCGCCGAGATCTTGTTGTGGCCGGATGGCGGTATGACGCCTTTCCGCGGCGAAAAGAACACCAACTGGGAGGGCGGATATCGCGTACCCTGCCTCCTGAGGTGGCCCGGCGCGGTGAAGCCCGGAACTATCATCAACGACATCGGTTCTCATGAGGACTGGGTCGCTACCTTTATGGCGGCGGTTGGCGAGCCCGACGTCCAAGAGAAGCTCGTGAAGGGTTACAAGGTCGGCGACAAGACCTTCAAGGTTCACCTCGACGGCTACAACCTGATGCCGTTCTTGAAGGGCGAGACCAAGGAACCGCCGCGCCCCGGGTTCGCGTACTGGAGCGACGACGGCGACCTGGTTGCCATACGTTTCCATGACTGGAAGATAGTGTTCGCGGAGCAGCGCGCCCACGCCTTTGACGTCTGGCAAGAACCCTTCGTTCACCTGCGATTTCCCAAGCTGTTCAATCTACGCTCCGACCCCTTTGAGCGTGCCGACCACGATGCGAATAATTACCCGCAGTGGCGCGCGGAACGTATGTTCGCGATGGTCCCGGCGCAGGCGATCGTGGCGAAGTACATAGAGAGTTTTAAGAAATTCCCGCCTCGGCAGAAGGCGGCGAGTTTCAGTATCGGCCAAGTGATGGATAAATTAATGGCCGGTGGCGGCGGGAACGTATAAAACGCCGTTAAGGTTTAAATAAGCGATTAGCGGGGCGCGGACAGCTCCGCGCCCCCGAACGACCCGGCAGCGTCATTACCCAGGGCAACTTCAGCCTGGGGTTGATGATCAACTGGTAATATTTCCGGCTTAATTAGGTGAAACCCGAAGAGGTGGACCTGACCGAATAACATTGATACCCGTTGAAGTGTTCGAGATTGAACGAAGGATAGGCAATCAATCATAATTTACGTAGAAGAGGAGAAAAAATGGCACAGGAACCAGAAAAAACCGGACGAGAGATTTTGCCGGTCCCCGATTCTCCCTCCAAAGGCAAAATGTCGCTGGACGCCCGCAAGGCCGAGTTTTCGGCTATCGAGCCGCTGCGGCCGCCCGAGGGCGCACCCAACGTGGTCGTCGTGCTGATCGACGACATGGGCTTCGGCGCGCCGAGCGTCACCGGCGGTCCTTGCAACATGCCCGCCATGCAGAAAATCTTCGACGCCGGGCTGCTCTATAACCGCTTCCATACCACGGCGCTGTGCTCGCCCACGCGCCAGGCGCTGCTGACCGGGCGCAATCACCACTCGGCCGGCATGGGCTCGGTGTGCGAAGTCGCCACCGCCGCGCCGGGCAACGACAGCGTACGACCCAACTCCGTCGCCACCATCGCCGAGGTGCTGCGCCTCAACGGCTATTGCACCGGCGCGGTCGGTAAGATGCACCAGACCCCGTGTTGGGAGGTCAGCATGTCAGGGCCGTTTGACCGCTGGCCGACCGGCGACGGCTTCGAGAAGTTCTTCGGTTTTGTGTGCGGGGAGACCAACCAGTGGGCGCCCACTTTGTACCTGGGCAATTCCCCGGTCGAGCCTTGGGGCACGGCGGAGGAGGGCTACCACGTTTCCGAGGATATCGTCGACAAGGCCATCGGCTGGATAAACGGCACCCGCGTCATGACCCCGGATAAGCCCTTCTTTCTGTACTGTTCCTTTGGCGCCACGCACGCCCCGCACCACGTCCCACAGGAGTACATTGACAAGTACAAAGGTAAATTCGATAAAGGCTGGGACGCGGTTCGGGAGGAAACGCAGGCCAAAATGAAGAAGAAAGGTATGGTGCCGAAAGACACGGTGCTGACCGCGCACCCCGACGGCGTCGTCAACTGGGATGAGCTCGACGATACCCAGAAAAAGGTCTACGCTCGCCTGATGGAGGTCTATGCCGCTTTCGCCGAGCACACCGACGCTCAGGTGATGCGCCTGATCGATACGCTCAAAGAGCTGGATATCTTTGAGGACACGCTCTTCATCTACATCGCCGGGGACAACGGCGCCAGCGCGGAGGGCACGCTGGACGGCACGTTCAACGAGTTGGTTTCTCTGAACGGCGTCGATACGCCGCTGGAGGATACACTCAAGCGGTTGGACGAGCTGGGCGGCCCAAGGGCCTTCAATCACTACCCGGTCGGTTGGGCGCATGCCATGAACACGCCCTTCCAGTGGACCAAGCAGGTGGCCTCCCACTTCGGCGGCACCCGCAACGCCACGGCGGTGAGTTGGCCGAAGCGCGTCAAAGCCCGGGGAGAAATCCGGCAGCAGTTCCACCACGTCATCGACGTCGTGCCCACGATCTTGGAAGCGGCCGGCTTGCCGCAGCCTTACATGGTCGACGGCGTGGCCCAGAAACCCATCGAGGGCGTCAGCATGGTCTACTCCTTCGACGACGCCAAGGCCGAGGACCGGCACGTGACCCAGTACTTCGAGATGTTCGGCAATCGTGGGATCTATCACGAGGGTTGGACGGCCGTGACGAAGCACCGCACGCCGTGGGAACTCGGCCAGGTCCAGCTGCCACCGTTCCATGAAGACGTTTGGGAGCTCTACGACACGAACAAGGACTGGAGCCAGGCCCACGACCTCTCCAAGGAGATGCCCGACAAGCTGCGCGAAATGCAGGAGCTGTTCATGATCGAGGCCTCCAAGTACAACGTCTTCCCGCTCGACGACCGCACGGCGGAGCGCTTCAACGCGGCCATCGCCGGCCGGCCCGATCTTGCGCGCGGTCGCACGACGATGACGTTCTATCCCGGCATGACGCACTTGACGGAGAACACGGTGCTGAATGTCAAGAATCGTTCGCACACCGTCACGGCGGAGGTTGAGATCCCGGAAGAGGGCGCCAACGGCGTGATCATCGCCCAGGGCGGCCGTTTTGCCGGCTGGAGCCTGTACGTGAAAGATGGGGCCGCCAAGTACGTGCACAACTTCCTCGATCTGGAATACAGCTACGTGGGCGGCGAAACCAAGCTACCCACCGGCAAGGTCAATATCCGCTACCACTTCAACTTCGAGGGCGACAAACCGGGTGCGGGCGGAACCGGCACGATCCACGTCAACGATAAGAAGGTGGCCGAAGGCAAGATCAGCCACACGGTCCCGTTCATCTTTTCGGCCGACGAGACGTTGGACGTCGGTGGAGACTTGGCCCTGCCTGTGACGGATGACTACCCTGAGGGCGAACGTAACAAGTTCTCCGGGAAGATCCACTGGGTGCGAGTTGACCTGGAAGAGGACGACGTCAGCCACCTCGAGCCGGACGATCAAAAGTATCACCGGATCATAGCGCGGCAATAGATTGGGCGCCAATTAATTGGCGCGGCAGTAATGAGTAAGCCGGGACTGGCGGTCCGGGAAGGGCCGCCGGTCCCGGGGGAGGAATAAGCCACGAAAAACTCTGCAAAGTAACGACCGAGAAGCAGCCAGTATTGAGAAGGTATTAACCAAACCGAAAGGAGATTTGCCATATGGCAACGGACAAGCCCAACATCCTTATCATCTGGGGTGACGACATCGGCTGGTGGAACATAAGTTACAACAGCCGCGGCCAGATGGGCTATCGCACGCCCAATATCGACCGGATAGGCAACGAGGGCGTGGCCTTCACCGATTATTACGCCCAGCAGAGCTGCACCGCCGGTCGCGCCGCGTTCATCACCGGCCAGAACCCCCTCCGCACCGGCCTGACCAAGGTGGGCATGCCCGGCGCCGACCTCGGCCTGCAGGCCGAGGACGCGACCATCGCCGAGCTCCTCAAGCCGCTGGGCTACGCCACCGGCCAGTTCGGCAAGAACCACCTCGGCGACAAGGACGAGTTCCTCCCCTCCAACCACGGCTTCGACGAGTTCTTCGGCAACCTCTACCACCTCAACGCCGAGGAGGAGCCCGAGCTCCCCGATTACCCGAAGGACCCGAAGTTCCGCAAGAAGTTCGGCCCGCGCGGCGTAATTCACAGCTTCGCCGACGGCCGCGTCGAGGACACCGGCCCGCTCACCAAGAAGCGGATGGAGACCATCGACGACGAGGCCACGGAACATACGCTCCGGTTCATCGACGACGCCAACAAGGAAGGCAAGCCGTTCTTCATCTGGTGGAACTCCACGGCGATGCACTTCCGGACCCACTGCGCCAAGAAGCACGAGGGCAAAAGCGGCCAGGGGTTCTACAACGACGTTATGGTGGCCCACGACGAGAGAGTCGGCCTCCTGCTCAAGAAGCTCGACGACCTCGGCATCGCCGACAATACCATCGTCATGTACTCCACCGACAACGGCCCCCACTACAACAGCTGGCCCGATGCCGGCATCACGCCTTTCCGCAGCGAGAAGAACACGAACTGGGAAGGCGGCTGGCGCGTTCCGGCGTTCATGCGCTGGCCGGGCAAAATTCCCGCCGGTACGGTCCTGAACGGCATCGCCTGCCACCAGGACTGGCTGCCGACGCTGCTGGCGGCCGCGGGCGAGCCGGACGTCAAAGAGAAGCTGCTGAAAGGCTACAAGGCCGGCGACAAGACCTTCAAGGTCCACGTCGACGGATTCAACATGCTTCCGTACTTAACCGGCGAGGTGAAGGAGAGCCCCCGCGGAGCTTTCTTCTACGTCAACGACGACGGCGAGCTCGTGGGTCTACGCTACGGCGACTGGAAGGTCGTGTTCATGGAGCAACGGGCCAAGACGATGCAATGCTGGGCGGAGCCGTTCGTGACGCTCCGGGTCCCGAAGATCTTCAACCTCCGGCGCGACCCGTTCGAGCGGGCGGACGAGAACTCCAATACCTACTGGGATTGGGTCCTCGACCACGTCTTCCTTCTCGTGCCCGCGCAGGCGTACGTGGCGCAGCAAATTCAGTCCTTCAAGGACTTCCCGCCGCGGCAGAAGCCGGCGTCGTTCAACCTGGACCGCGTAATGGAGACGCTGGAGGATGCCTCGGGCGGCGGTTCGCGCTAAGAGGCTACAGGATACTTAAACCCCGAACGATAGCACTGCGTCCGGCGCTTGCCGTCGGGCGCAGTGCGACCTCAAGTTGAAAGGGTTGCGCCGTGAAATACGCGGGAAACGATAACGACCTACTCCCCTCCTGGAACGACGGCCCTGCCAAACAAGCCATAGTAAGTTTCGTCGCGCGCGTAACGACGCCGGGCGGCGAGGACTTCGTCGCGGAGGCGGAGCGCGTCGCCGTCTTCGACAACGACGGCACGCTGTGGCCCGAGCAGCCCCTCTACGTCCAGTACGTCTTCGCCTTCGACCGGGTCGCGGCCCTTTTGCCGGAACACCCCGAGTGGGAGGAGCAGGAGAAGTTCCGGGCGGTCCTGTCGAAGGACCTCGGCCGGCTCGCGACGTTGACGCAGCGCGACATCCTCGACGTCGCCGCGGCCTCCCACGGCGGCACGACCACGGAGGAGTTTAAACAAATAGTCGGCGACTGGCTCGCCTCGGCCCGGCACCCGCGCTTCGACCGCCCCTATACCGAGTGCGTATACCAGCCCATGCTCGAGCTGCTGGCCTACCTCCGCGGCCGGGGTTTCAAGACGTACATCGTGTCCGGCGGCGGCATTGAGTTCTTGCGCGTCTGGGCGGAAGATATATATGGTGTCCCGCCCGAGCAGGTGGTGGGCAGCAGCATCGTGACGGCCTTCGAGATGCGCGAGGGGGAGCCGCTTCTGCTGCGGAGGCCGGAAATCGACTTCGTCGACGACAAGGCCGGCAAGCCGGTGGCCATCAACAAGTTCATAGGCCGCCGCCCTATCGCCGCGTTCGGCAACTCGGACGGCGACCTCCAGATGCTGCAATGGGTTACCGCCGGCGAGGGGGCGCGGTTGGGCGCAATCGTCCGCCACACCGACGGCGAGCGCGAGTTCGCCTACGACCGCGCCTCGCCCGTAGGCCGCCTCGACAAGGCGCTCGACGAGGCCGAGGAGCGCGGCTGGACGGTAGTGGATATGAAGCGGGACTGGAGGCGGGTTTTCCCGTTCGAAACCGAATAACGAGACGAAAAGGAGACGAGACATGAAAACGATCAAACATATCATTTGCTGTGGTGCGGCGTTGTCCCTGCTGGCGACGGCGGCCACCGCACTCGCACAAGAACCCAAATCTATCGATACCTACTTCGGACCGATCGAGTTTCAGGATCAGACCTTGACCAAAGAGTCAGCAGAGGAGATGCGCCGCACGGCACGATTGCATCGGGCCTCAGCGTTGGTCACCTGGGCAATGCCCGCAGTAAGTTTTTACCAGATGGTGAATGTCTTCCAGGATAATCTCAAAGCCGATCCAGACGAACCTGTAATCGGCCTGTTTTCAGGATACGACGGCGTTTACGTATGGTTGACCGCGAATGTGACCACCCCATATACCATTTCCTTCCTGGACCTGGCCAAAACAGGCCCTGTCGTGGTGAAGATTCCGGCCGGGGGCGTCTACGGCGCTGCCAACAATGCCTGGCAGGAACCCATCAAGGAAATCAATTCCGGAAAAGCGGAGACGTTACTCTTTGTCGGCCCCGGGCAGGATTTTCCGGACGACTTTGACGGGGAAGTTATCCGATCTAATACTTACAAGATGGTGTATTTCTACCGAGTCCTGGGAACCGGTCCGGAGGCTGAGAAACTCAAAAGAGGTGTTAAGGCCTACCGGTTGAAAGACCAGGCTAATCCTCCGGCCACAAAGATCATCAAATACGATCCGAAACCTGGAGATAAAGTGATAATTGGCACCCCGCCCGAAGACATGAGATTCTGGGATTTATTGAATGATTACGTCCAGGCGGAACCGTTGGCGGATCGCGATCGCTTCTTTTACGCATGGCTTCAGGATTTGGGCATCGAAAAAGGTAAACCCTTTGAGCCAACAACCTACCAGAAAGAGATCCTGGAAGAAAGCCTGCCCGTCGGTTTTGCCATTGCCCAGTCGACTGCGTTTGACAGCTTCTTCCCCGACGCCCGCTATGGGGAGGACTCCGGTTGGGACAAGGTTCTGGCCGGCCTCGACACCAAAGTCGACCTGGATAACTATTCGATGTTCAACCAGCGATTGTCCTATACCTACGAGGCTGCCACCACATCGGAAGGGATGACGAAGTTCGTTGAGGGTAAAGGCTCAGCTTATCTTGGCAGCTATTACGACGCAGATGGTGATGCCCTGATGGGTGGCAATCATTACTCGCTCAGAGTCGAGCCTGATCCACCGGCGGCCAATTTCTGGTCCGTAACCGTCTATGATGCTCGAAACCGGTTGATCATCCGAAACGAGATAAGGAAATCCGATATTTCTTCCCGAACCGAAGGTTTGCGGACAAATAAGGACGGCTCAGTCGATCTCTACTTCGGACCCACGGCCCCTGAGGGCAACGAAAGCAACTGGGTGCAAACAAATCCAGGTGAGTCCTTCTTCCTCTATATGCGTCTCTATGGTCCTCTTAAACCGTACGACGAACAGACGTGGCCGATGAATAAAGTTAGGAAGATCAAATAACACGGAGAGAACAATAAAATAAATCGAACGTATAACTTACTTCCGTGCGGCGCTTGCGCCGGCAACGACATTGCCGTCGTGATTACCGCGGCGTCGAACAGATTACCCGCGTCCGCGGGGAAAGGAAGAGCACCATGACGAAACCATTCAAAGGGGTTATTAACCTCGACATCGTTGATTCGGTCCCGGATTGGGAACCGTTTAAACAACCGGAAGCCCCGGAAGGCGCGCCCAACGTCCTCTACATATGTCTCGACGACGTGGGCTTTTCGGCGATGTCGTGCTACGGCGGCCTGATAGACACGCCGAACATCGACAAGCTGGCGAAGAACGGCCTGCTTTACACCCGGTTCCATACGACCGCGATGTGCTCGCCCACACGCTCCTGCCTGTTAACCGGGCGCAACCACACCGCCAACGGTATGGCCTGTGTTGCGGAATGCACGACCGGATTCCCCAACTCCAACGGCCATATCCCGTTCGAGTGCGCTACCATCGCCGAAGTGTTATCCGAACGCGGTTACAACACCTTTATGCTCGGTAAATGGCACCTCTGCCCCGAGGACGAGATGAACCTGGCGGCGACCAAACGCAACTGGCCGGTGGGGCGCGGTTTCGAGCGGTTCTACGGCTTTTTGGGCGGCGAAACCCACCAGTTCTCCCCGGATCTGGTATACGACAACCACCCGGTAGAGCAGCCGAAAAGCCCCGAAGAAGGCTACCATTTCACCGACGACATTACCGACAAGGCCATCTCTTTCATCGCCGACGCCAAGGCCATCGCCCCGGGTAAACCGTTCTTTATGTATTACTGCCCGGGGGCGACCCACGCCCCGCACCACGCGCCGAAAGAGTGGATAGAGAAGTACCGGGGCAAGTTCGATATGGGCTACGAGAAGTACCGGGAGCTGGTACTGGAACGGCAGAAGAAGATGGGGATAGTCCCCAAGAATACCGAGATGCCGCCCATAAACCCGCTGGGCGATAAAACCTATCCGCCGGACGAGGACGGTCTGATTATGCCGTCCGACTATACCAAACCCTGGGACAGCTTGAGCGACGACGAAAAGAAGCTGTACCGCCGTATGGCCGAAGTTTACGCCGGGTTCCTGGCCCATACCGACCATCACGTCGGCCGCCTTATCGACTACCTTGAAAAAACGGGCCAACTCGACAATACCATCGTCATCGTCGTTTCCGATAACGGCGCCAGCCCCGAGGGCGGCCCCGACGGCTCGGTGAACGAGAACAAGTTCTGCAACGGCATCCCGGACGACCTTCAGGAGAACCTGGCGATGCTCGACGAACTGGGCGGCCCGAAGACCTACGGCCACTATCCGAACGGCTGGGCGATGGCTTTCAACACGCCTTTCAAGATGTTTAAGGGGCACGCTTCGTTCAACGGCGGTATTTGCGACCCGTTTATCGTACACTGGCCGGCCGGTATCAAGGATAAAGGCAAGCTGCTGGACCAGTACCACCATTGTGTAGACGTGGCCCCCACTATCTACGAGTGCATCGGTATCGATATGCCTGAGATGGTCAAAGGCTACCCCCAGATTCCCGTCGAGGGACAGAGTATGAAATACAGCTTTGACGACGACAAAGCCCCCGGCATCAAACAGATACAGTTCTACTCGATGCTGGGTACGCGAGGTCTCTGGTATAAAGGATGGAAAGCGGTAGCACGTCACGGCCGGTTACTGGGTAAAGGCGGTTTTAACGAAGACGAATGGGAACTGTATAAAGTCGACGAAGATATTTCCGAGATACATAACCTGGCCGATAAATACCCGGAAAAACTCAAAGAGTTAATAAACCTCTGGTTCAACGAGGCCGGTAAGTATAACGGTTTACCGCTGGAAAGCCGTAGCACGGTAACGATATTGGGAACGGAACGCCCGCAGTTGGTCAAAGCGCGGGATAGGTATATATACTATCCCGGCGGCTCGGAGATACCGGAGTCGGTCGCGGTCAACACCCGCAACCGTTCGTACGAGATGGCCGCGGAGGTAGTGATACCGAAAGGCGGCGCCGAAGGCGTTGTCTTCTCCCACGGCAGCCTGTTCGGCGGCCACGCTTTATACGTCAAAGACGGCAAGCTCAAGTATTGCTATAACTTCGTCGGTTCGCTCGAACAGATTATTGAATCCGAAGTGGACGTACCCGCCGGCGAGGTAATACTGGGAGCAGAGTTCGTCAAAGACCGCGAGGAACCCAAAGGTACCGCGCATGGCACCCTCAATCTCTATATCGACGAGAAGAAAGTCGGCGCAGGCCAAATTAAAACCCAGCCCGGTAAGTTCGCGGTGGGTGGTGAGGGCTTAAACGTCGGGTTGGACGCTGCCTCGCCGGTAACCGAGGATTACCCCGGCTCGAGCCCGTTCGCTTTTACGGGGACCATCAAGCACGTGATAATAGACGTCAGCGGCGAACCGTACGCCGACCTCGAGATGGAAGCGTTGGCGATGATGAAGCGCGAATAAGGTCAATTCGGGTGGGAGCGGGTCAAACCGCTCCCGCCCCGTTTCGAATGGGTAGTACCGAGAAGGCGTAAAACGGGCCGGCTTCGGCCGCGGGCCGCAACGACCGGGCGCTGGACGAGGCCGAGGAGCGCCGCTGGACCGTGGTCGACATGAAAGAGGATTGGAAGCGGGTTTTCCCGTTCGAAGAGGAGTAGATCAGTGACCGAACCGGTTTCCGAGCACAGAGGTAACGACCCGGCGCAGGCCGAGGCGCCGCAGGCGTTTCACGTCATGGCCAAACCCGCGGGCGCGCTGTGCAACCTGGCGTGCGACTACTGCTTCTTCCTCAAGAAGGAGGACCTCTACCCGGGCAGCGACTTCCGCATGTCCGAGGAGGTGCTGGAGAGCTACATCCGCCAGACGATCGAGGGCCAGCGCGTCCCCGCCGTTACTATCGCCTGGCAGGGCGGCGAGCCCACGTTGATGGGACTCCCGTTCTTCCGGCGGGCGGCCGGCTACGTGGACAAATATCTGCCGGCGGGGATGGAGCTCGAGCAAACCCTCCAGACCAACGGCGTCCTCCTCGACGAGGGGTGGTGCGAGTTCCTCCGCGAGAACGACTTTCTCGTAGGGCTCAGCGTGGACGGGCCGCGCGAGCTGCACGACGCGTACCGCCACGACAAAGGCGGTAAGTCCGTCTTCGACCGGGTCGTCCGGGCGGCGCGGCTGATGCAGGAGCACGGCGTCGAGTTCAACGTCCTCTGCACCGTCAACGACGTCAACAGCGAAAAACCGCTCGACGTTTACCGCTTCTTTCGCGACGAGCTGAAGGCGCCGTACCTCCAGTTTATCCCCATCGTCGAGCGCGACAACGACACCGGCTACCAGGAGGGGACCGCGATTACGGACCGGTCCGTGCGGCCGGAGCAGTACGGCCGCTTCCTCATAGAAATCTTCGACGAGTGGGTACGGCGGGACGTGGGGGAGATGTTCGTCCAGACCTTCGACGGCGTGCTCGCGGCGTGGGTGCGGGGCCACTCGACGCTGTGCATCTTCCGACCGAGCTGCGGCGAGAGCGCGGCGCTGGAGCACAACGGCGACCTCTACTCCTGCGACCACTTCGTCGAGCCGGGCTACCTCCTCGGCAACATAACGGAAACGCCCCTCGTCGAGCTGGTGGCCTCCGAGCAGCAGCGGGCCTTCGGCGCCGCCAAGTCGGCGACGCTGCCGCGGTACTGCCGGGAGTGCGAGTATCTCTTCGCCTGCCACGGCGAGTGCCCCAAGAACCGCGTCCTCACCACCCCCGACGGCGAGCCGGGGCTGAACTGGCTGTGCGAGGGGCTGAAGGCTTTCTTCAAGCACACCGAGCGGCCGATGAAGATTATGGCGGACCTGCTGCGCCGGGGGCGGACGGCGCCGGAGGTAATGGCTGTCCTCGAGGCGGAGGAGAAGGAGAAGTTCGCAAATACAGGCCGCAACGACCCCTGCCCCTGCGGCAGCGGCCTGAAGTTCAAGAAGTGCTGCGGCAGTGACACGATTTAAAAACGCTTGCTTTTTAGCGGGGGGACCCAAGGGTTTCCGAAACGAAGGAGAAAAGGATAATGGCACTAAAAGAATACAAACCCGGGACTACGTTCCCCGGCGCCATCGGTCGCACGTTCGACGCGTCGGAGCCGGCGTGGCCCGAACCGCTCCGGGCGAAGGAGGGCGCGCCCAACGTGCTCTTCATCGTACTGGACGATACCGGCTTCGGCCAGCTCGGCTGCTACGGCAGCCCCATCGAGACGCCGAATATCGACAGCCTGGCCGCGGGCGGCCTGCTCTACAACAACATGCACACGACGGCGCTGTGCTCGCCGACGCGGTCCTGCATCCTGACCGGCCGCAACCACCACTCCAACGCCATGTCGTGCATCACCGAGGCGTCGACGGGTTACCCCGGCGCCAACGGGTATATCCCGTTCGAGAACGGTTTCCTCCCGGAGATGCTGTTACAGCGCGGCTACAACACCTTCGCCCTCGGCAAGTGGCACCTGACGCCGGCCGAGCAGATCTCGGCGGCGGGGCCGTACGATCGCTGGCCGCTGGGCCGCGGCTTCGAACGCTACTACGGATTCCTGGGCGGCGACACCCACCAATACTACCCCGACCTGGTGTTCGACAACCACCAGGTCGAGGCGGAGAAAACGCCTGAGGAAGGGTATCACTTGACGGAGGACCTTACGGACAAGGCCATCGCCTTCGTCGCCGACGCCAAACAGGTCGCGCCCAACAAGCCGTTCTTCATGTACTTCGCGACGGGCGCCATGCACGCGCCGCATCACGTCCAGAAGGAGTGGGCCGACAAGTACAAGGGTAAGTTCGACGACGGCTGGGAAGCCTACCGCGAGAAGGTTTTTGAGAAACAGAAAAAGCTGGGTATTATACCGAAGGACGCCGAGCTCTCGCGGCACGACCCGGACGTCAAACCGTGGAAAGATTGCTCCGCGGAGGAGAAGAAGCTCTACGCCCGCATGATGGAGGTCTTCGCGGGCTTCCTCAGCCACACCGACCACCACATCGGCCGCCTCCTCGAGTTCCTCAAGACCATCGGCGAGTTCGAGAACACGCTCATCATGGTCATCTCCGACAACGGCGCCAGCGCCGAGGGCGGCCCCTCCGGCTCGGTAAACGAGAACCTGTTCTTCAACTTCGTGCCGGAGTCGTTGGAAGACAACCTGAAGGCGCTCGACGACCTCGGCGGGCCCAAGTACTTCAACCACTACCCGTGGGGTTGGACCTGGGCGGGGAATACGCCCTTCCGCCGCTGGAAGCGCGAGACCTATCGGGGCGGCATCAGCGACCCGTTTGTCGTCCACTGGCCCAAGGGCATTAAGGCCCGGGGGGAAGTGCGGACCCACTACGCCCACGCCATCGATATGGTCCCGACGGTATTGGAGGCGCTGGGGCTCGAGCCGCCGGCGTCCGTCAAGGGCGTTACGCAGTCTCCCATCGAGGGCGTGAGCTTCGCCCACACCTTCGACGACGCCAAGGCGCCCACCAAACACGTTACCCAGTACTTCGAGATGATGGGCCACCGCTCGATCTATCACGACGGTTGGCGGGCGGTATGCCCGTGGCCCGGGACGTCGTTCGCGGAAGCGGGCAAGGGCTTCGGGGCGCCCATCCCGGCGGATACCCTCACCGAACTCGACGCCAAGCACTGGGAGCTCTACCACGTGACCGAGGACGTCGCCGAGAACCACGACGTGGCCGCGGATAATCGCGCCAAGCTCATCGAGATGATCGCGCAGTGGTACGTCGAGGCGGGCAAGTATAACGTCATGCCGGTGGACGGCCGCGGCCAGCAACGCTTCGCCGAGGAACGCCCGGTCCTCGCGGTGGACCGCGAGAAATACACGTACTATCCCGATACCCAGGCGGTTCCGCCAAACGCGGCCGCCAAGGTCCTCAACCGCCCGCACAGCATTACCGCCGACGCGGAGATCCCGAAAGGCGGGGCGGAGGGCGTGCTCCTCAGCCACGGCGGCAACGAAGGCGGCTACTCGCTGTACGTAAAAGACGGCAAGCTCCATTACGTACATAACTACGTCGCCAAGGAGTTCTTCCACGTCGCCTCGAGCGAGACGGTGCCGGAAGGCCGCCACCGGCTGAGCTACGAATTCGAGGTAGCCGGCAAGGCCGAGCCGCTGAAGGGGAAGGGGGCGCCGGGCCGCGGCCGGCTCTATATAGACGGGAAACCGGTCGGCGAGCTCGAGCTCCCGGTTACGGTACCGCTCAATTTCAGCCTGGGCGGCGGCATCTCGTGCGGCGTCAATCCCGGTTCGCCGGTAACGCCTGATTACGAACCGCCGTTCGCGTTCACCGGTAAGATCTACAGCGTAACGGTGGACGTTTCGGGCGAGCACGTCACGGACCACGAGGCTGAGTTGCGCGCCGCCATGGCGCGTCAGTAACACGTTAATGCGGCGGGAGGGGCGGCCTTCGCGCCGCTCCTCCCCCTCGACGCAAGTTTAGGAGGTATCAAACCATGGAAGGTCTAACCATTGCCACTCTCCTCCCGCCGTTGGCCATGTTGGCCATAATGGGCATCATGCTCTCCGTCGGCCTTAACCTCAGCGGCCGCGAGCTGTGGGCGCTGTGGCGCAAGCCCGGCCTGCTGGCGCGGTCGTACCTCGCTGTTGTAATCCTGGTCCCGCTCGTAACGCTGGCGGTTATCCTGATATTCAATTTGCCGCCGGCCGTCAACATCGCTCTCATGCTTATGGCGGTGGCCCCGGGCGCGCCGCTGGCGACGAAGAGGATCGTGGGCGCGGGGGGCGACTTTCCATACGCCGCCTCGCTCCAGGTCACGGTCAACCTCTTCGCGATCGTTACGATACCGCTGTTCCTCTACATCCTGAGCACGCTGTTCGAGCCGGAGGCGTACGTAAGGCCGGGCGTAATCGCGCGCCAGGTCGCGATCGCGCAGTTGCTGCCGCTAGTGGGAGGGGTATTGGTGGCCACGGCCTGGCCCCGGTTCTCCCACCGGTTCGGCGAGATTGTTACGAAGGTTTCGAACGTGATGCTCGTCGTACTGTTGGTAGTCGTAGGCGTCGGGGCGTGGCGGTTGTTCGCCGCCGCCTTCGCCGCGATGGGGTGGCTCTCGTTCGCGGCCATCGCCGTAATCGTGGCCGTCTCGATGGCGTTGGGACATCTGCTCGGCGGCCCCGAAAAGGGCCACCGCACGACGCTGGCGGTGATGTCCATCGTCCGCAACGCCGGCCTGGCGCTCTTTTTGGCCATGCGGGACTTCGCGGAAATGGGCTTGGCCGGTATCATCGTGGGTTACATCTTAGTAGGTTTGGTGGTCCAGGCGGTGTATACGACCTTGCGGAAACACGGCGAGAAGAAGGCCGAGGGCGCCGAGGCGCCGGCCGAGAGTAGCTAAAGGAGCGTGACGTTATGAGCGGATGGTTAGAAGGGTTCGAGGTTGTAGAGACGTACCTCGCCGTCGGCACGGCGTATATCGGCCTCCTGATCGAGGCCGCCTCGGTGGTATGCATTCTCGCCGGCCTGGTCGCGGTAGGCCGTGTTCTGTTCCGGCCGCGCGCCGGAAGCCGGGGCCTACTTTTTTTGCAGCTGCGGCTGGCGTTCTCCAGCTGGCTGGCGCTCGCGCTCGAGTTCCAGATCGCCGCTGATATCCTGGGGACTATCGTCGCGCCGACGTTCCACCAGCTCGGGAAGCTGGGGATCATAGTCGCGATTCGGATCGTGCTAACGTATTTCCTGAACAAGGACCTCGAGACCGACGCGCGGATAAAAGCCAAGGCGACCGGCGTCAAATTTGGCGCCGAGGAGGAAAGTGGAAAATGACCGAAAGGAAGAAAAAAAGCCGCGCGCCGAAAGAGGACGCCAGTACCACGCTGGCCCGGGAGCGGACCGCTAAAGCCGAGTACCGCACCGAGTTAGCCCAGGAGCGGACCACCAAAGCCGAGTACCGCACCGACATGGCGCGGGAGCGGACCCGCAAGGCCGCCGACCGCACCCTCATGTCCTGGGTTCGTACCGGCCTATCGTTGGTCGGCTTCGGCGTAGGCCTCGCCGAAATAAGGGACGTTTTGGGCGGCGAAAAGGAGTGGGGCCGGCCCGAGACTATTGGCCTACTGTTTATATGTCTCGGCATCGCCGGCGTGTTATTCGCCTCCTTCGAGTATATGTCGCGCGTACGCCATCTCGAGCGGCGGGAATACGCGTTTATGAAGGGCGTTCCGTTCGCGGTGGTCATAGCACTCGTTATCGCCGCCATCGGCGTCTTCGCGCTGGTGGGATGGTTCGTACAATTCCTCGGTTAACAAGGTTAGCCCAGTACTGCGGCCTGTTGCTTATGAAAACCTGGTGGCGTAATATCTGGTTTTTACAGTACGACCGGAAGCTTTTCCGGTTCGACCTGGTCGCCGGTCTGACCGCCGGTGCGGTCGTGATACCCAAGGCCATGGCGCTGGCCACCGTCGCCGGCCTACCGGTGGAGGTCGGCCTGTACACGGCCTTCGTGCCGATGGTGGCGTACGCGGTCCTCGGGACGTCGCGCCGGCTCAGCGTCAGCACGACGACGATACTTGCCCTCCTGACGCTGGCGGAGTTATCCCAGGTCGTGCCGGGCGCGGGCCCCGGCGATTTGATCGTCGCCGCGGCGACGCTCGCTTGCCTGGTGGGCGCGATCCTGGTGGCGGCGTCGTTCCTGCGCCTGGGATTCATCGCCAATTTCATTTCGGCGCCGGTCCTCACCGGCTTCAAGGCCGGCGTGGGTTTGGTCATCGTCGTGGACCAGCTCCCCAAGCTGTTTGGCTTCCATATCGACAAGGCCGGCTTCTTCCGGGATTTGATATCCCTCGGCCGCCACCTCCCCGAAACGCACGTCGCTACGCTGGTCCTGGCGTTAGGCGCTGTAGCGGTGCTCGTCGCGTTCGAGCGGTTTCTGCCCCGCGTGCCGGCGGCGCTGGTGGCCGTCGCCGCGGCTATCGGCGTCTCGGCGTGGCTCGGGTTGGCGGGCCGGGGAGTGGAACTCGTGGGCGCGGTCCCGGCGGGGCTGCCGTCCTTCTCTTTACCGGATTTTTCGCTCGTGAAGCTGTTGTTGCCGGGGGCGCTGGGCATCGCGCTGATGGCGTTCGTCGAATCCATCGCCGCCGGCGAGTCGTTCACGCGGCACGGCGAGCCCACGCCGGACGCCAACCGCGAGCTGTTCGCCGTGGGCGCGGGTAACCTCCTGGGCGGGTTGTTCCAGGCTTTCCCCGCCGGCGGCGGCATCTCCCAGACGGCGGTAACTAGCGCCGCCGGAGCCCGCACCCAGCTCGCGGGGCTCGTTACGGCCGTCGTCGCCGTCGTGACGATGCTGTTTCTCGCGCCGCTCATCGCGCTGCTGCCGCTGGCGGCGCTGGCCGCGATCGTCGTCGTCGTCTCGGTCCCGATGATGAACCCGGCGGCCTTCGCCGCCATCCTGAGGGTCCGAAAGACGGAGTTCATCTGGGCGATAGTTACGCTGGTCGGCGTCGTCCTGTTGGGTACGCTGCAGGGCATTTTGGTGGCGGTGGCGTTGTCCGTGATGACCATCTTTTACCAGGCCAACCGTCCGCCGGTGTACGCGCTGGGCCGGAAGCGCGGCACGAACGTCTTCCGCCCCCTCGACCGGCATCCCGACGACGAAACGGTCCCGGGCCTGCTTATCGTCCGCACCGAAGGCCGCCTTACGTTCGCCAGCATCCCGCGCACCCGCGATAAATTCAACGCGTTAATAAATAAGTATTCGCCGCGGGTCGTCGTGCTGGACTTGAGCGCGGTGCCGGATATCGAGTACACCGCGCTCCAGCGGCTCGACGAGGCCGAGGAGCGGCTCCGCGACCACGGCGTAACCGTGTGGTTGGCGGCGCTCAACCCGCGGGCGCTCGACGTCGTCCGGCGCTCGCCGCTGGGCGCGCGCCTGGGGAACGAGCGCATGTTCGCCGCGGTGGAGGAGGCGGTGGAGGCGTACCTCCGCTAACGGAGATTTAGCAATAATAGAGAATAACTAAACAAAAGGAGACTGGAAAGATGGCAGCGAAGAAATCGAAAAAGAAGGAGCCGGGATTGGTCGAATATAAACCGGGCGCGCCGTACCCGGGGGTCATAGGCCGGACGATCGACGAGTCGTCGCCGGCGTGGCCCGCACCCGCGCGGGCGAAGGAGGGCGCGCCCAACGTCCTCTTCTTCATCATCGACGACATCGGCTACGGCCAACTGTCGACTTTCGGCGGGCCGGTGGAGACGCCTAATATCGACCGCCTGGCGGAGCGGGGCTTGCGCTACACCAACATGCACACCACCGCGCTATGTTCGCCGACGCGCGGCTGCGTGCTAACGGGACGCAACCACCACACGCTGGGACTCTCGGCCATTACGGAGCTGTCGATGGGGTACCCCGCGCATAACGGGATGATAGGCTTCGAACACGGCTTCCTGCCCGAGATGCTGTTGGAGCACGGGTACAATACGTTCTGCCTCGGCAAGTGGCACCTCACGCCGCCGGAGGAGACCACCCCGGCGGGTCCGTTCAGCCGGTGGCCGCTGGGGCGCGGTTTCGAGCGCTACTACGGCTTCCTGGGCGGCGACACCGACCAGTGGCATCCGGACCTGACCCACGACAACCACCCCGTACCGCAGCCCGCCACGCCGGAGGAGGGCTATCACCTGAACGTCGACCTGGCGGACAAGGCCGTCGAGTTCATCCAGGACGCCCACGTGAACGCGCCCGAGAAGCCCTTCTTTATGTACTACGCCACCGGCGCGGCGCACGCGCCGCACCACGTGGAAGAGGAGTGGGCGGATAAGTACAAGGGCAAGTTCGACCAGGGCTGGGACAAGTTGCGCGAGGAAACGTTCGCGCGCCAGAAGAAAATGGGAATCGTCCCGGCCGACGCGGAGCTGTCCGTCCGCGATCCCGACGTTCCGGCGTGGGATTCGCTCTCGGCGGAGGCGAAGAAGATGTTCGCCCGGGAGATGGAGGTATTCGCGGGATTTATGTCGCAGACCGACCACCACTTCGGACGCATCCTCGACTTCGTGGAGAAGATCGGCGAGCTGGATAACACGCTGATCGTGGTCCTCTCTGACAACGGCGCCAGCGCGGAGGGCGGCCCGGAAGGTTCGGTTAACGAGGTGCTCTTTTTCAACAGCGCTCCCGAGACGCTCGAGGACAACCTTAAAGCGTTAGACAAGTGGGGCGGCGTCGATACGTTCCCGCACTATTCGTGGGGTTGGACGTGGGCCGGCGACACGCCGTTCCGCCGGTGGAAGCGGGAGACCTTCCGCGGCGGCACGGCCGACCCCTGCGTCGTCTTCTGGCCAAAGGGGATTACGGCGCAGAGCGAGAACCGCTCGCAGTTCGGCCACGCGATAGACCTGGTGCCCACGGTGCTGGAGGCGCTGGGGCTCGAGCCGCCGGCGGAGATCCGCGGCGTGGCGCAGTCGGAGATTCAGGGCGCGAGCTTCGCCCACACCTTCGAAGACGCCCGGGCGCCCACCAAGCACGTTACCCAGTACTTCGAGATGTTCGGCCACCGCGCTATCTACCACGACGGCTGGCGGGCGGTTTGCCCCTTCCCGGGGCCGAGTTTCGCGGAGGCCGCTGAGAAGGGTAGGTTCTTCGGCGGGCCGCTTACGGCCGAGGTCCTGGAAGACCTCGAGAAAGAGAGTTGGGAGCTCTATCACACGGCGGAAGATCCGGCCGAGACCAAGAACCTGGCGGCTGAGAATCCGGATAAGTTGCGCGAGTTGATCGAGCTGTGGTGGACCGAGGCCGGCCGCTACGGCGCGCTGCCGCTGGCTACGGCCGATATGGCCCGCTTGAACACGCCGCGGCCCAAGATATCCAAGGACCGCGACAAGTACGTCTACTATCCCGGCGGGGCTCCCGTACCTTTCGCCGCCTGTCCCCGGGTCTTTAACCGGCCGCACAGCATAACGGCGGAGGTGGTGATCCCCGGGGGCGGCGCGGAGGGGATACTCTTGGCGCTCGGCAACCGGCACGGCGGCTACTCGCTGTACGTGAAAGACGGGAAGCTGCACTACGTCCATAACTACTGTGGCTTGGAGAAGTTCAAGGTTTCGTCGCCCGACAAACTCCCGGCCGGCGAGTTGAGCTTGCGCTACGAGTTCGAGCCTACCGGCGAACCGGATTTCAAGATCGGCAAAGGCTCGCCCGGCCGTGGCCAGCTCTACGTCAATGGCGAGCTGGTGGCCAACGCGGAGTTCCCCTACACGGTGCCCAACGCGTTCGGTATCATCGGCCTGAGTTGCGGCTACGACGTCACCGACGCGGTGGTGCCGGAGGATTACGAGGCGCCGTTCACCTTCACCGGCGAGCTCAAGCAGGTGGTGTTGGATGTTTCCGGCGAACTGATCCACGACGAGGAAGCCGAAATCAAACGTTTGATGGCGAAACAGTAAAAGCGCCCTATCAATCCGGAGGAGCGCCGTTACCGGCGGGGGGGGGGGGGCCCGCGGGGGCCCGCGCGGGCCGGGGGGGGGGGGGGGGGGG
>JAUWLW010000098.1 GCA_030613505.1 Candidatus Zixiibacteriota bacterium | reverse complement strand
CCTCGACGCCGGCCTCGCCGTCGAAGGGACCGTCGTCGTGAAGTTCACCGTCGCGAGTACGGGGGCGGTAACGGCTAGCGAGGTCGCCGAAGCGACGACCGATTGCAAGTTGTTCGAAGAGGCCATAGCCGCCGCGGTCGCGAAGTGGGACTTCGGCCCGGGCGCCGGCGACGCCGTGACCGCGCGCTATCCCTTTACGTTCACAATTCCCGAAAAATCGGGAGGGTGATGCCGTTCACAAAGCTGCCGGAACTATCTGTAACATAACGATTTGTGATATAATAAAATAAAAATTGCGTAATAATTTGCTTGACATCTTACGGCTTTAGGGTTTTAATCTAGCTGAAAGAAAACAACCCACAAAGCCAAAAAGGGGAGGCCGATGTGGAAAAGAGAATAGTAACGACGGCGGTAGTACTGCTCTTTATCGCCGGCGCGAGTTGGGCCGCGAACGCGAAGTACGGCGACGCGGCCTTCTACGTTGACGGCGAGAACAGTGACGTACACGACGCAGGCCTTTACCACTTACGCTTATGGGACCGGTTATGGGTAGGTAGCACAACGTCAGAACACGGTTCCGGGAATTACCCGGGAAAGAGCGGCGTCGCTACCTTATATACCGGAAGTTTCTGGGTAGGTACGAACGCCTGGGGAAAGCCCCGGGTCAGCGGCGACGTTGCGCCTTTCAGGACGGAATGGCATAAGATGCTCGGCGTTCTGTGGAGCGACGGCTCGAGCTGGAACCAACGGCCGCCCTATATCAGGAAACGGGGCGCGTTGGATTCGTACCTCAAGGTCGACGACCGCGACGCGAAAGAGGAAGGGCCTATCGGCCTGGTAGTCGAACAGCACGGCATGCAGTGGTCCGACACTACGAACGACGACTACGTCATATTCCAAACCCACCTCCTCAACAAATCAGGCCGCACCCTAACCGACGAATTCATCTGCCTTTTCTACGACTTCGACGTCGGCGGCTCGCTATCCTACATCGACGACAAGGTCGGCATCGACTACCCTCGCAAAATGCCGTACATGTACGACGACGAGCCGAAACACCCGTACGTAGGGCTTCGCATCCTCGACGGGAAACCACACACCATGGGTGCGCCCGACATCATGAACGACCCCGATACCGACGCCAAGAAGTGGGCGCTTATGACCTCCGGTAAATGGATAGAAAGAGAGACGCCGTACGACTGGCGGGTTTGCCTTTCCAGCGGCCCGCACGTCTGCGCCAACAACGAGAAGCTCCGGTTCGCGTTCGCGGTGGTGGCAGGCGCGAACCTGGCCGAACTCCAAGCCAACTCCGACGCCGCGTACAAAAAGTATTGGGAACTCTTCACTAACGTGGACGATTTCTCGGCGCGCGTTTTGCCCGGCGCCGTCGAGCTGAGCTGGGAGCCCAATATCAACTACGCCGGCTTCAACTTATACCGAGCCGAGGCGAACGACGCCACAACCGGAGTTAAAATCAACAGCCACCCAATCACGGGTCGGAAACCGTTCAATTACGTCGATTCGACCGTTACGGCCGATACGACGTACGATTATACCCTCGAGGCCGTGAACCTGAACGGCGGCAAGGAACGGTACGGCCCGATCAGAGTTAAGGCCGAGGGGAAAACCAAGCCGTTATCCTTCCGCTTGGCCCAGAGTTTCCCCAACCCGGCGCGCGAGACTACGACCATAGCGTTTGCGCTCGCCGAAGCCGGCGACGTAACGCTGGAAGTGTTTGACTTAAGCGGGCGGAAAGTCGCGACGGTCGCGGAGGGACACCGTTCCGCCGGCGAAAACGAGGCCACGCTCGATACGGGTACGTTGGCTGCGGGGGTCTACATCTACCGCTTGCGGGCCGGCGACAAGGTCGCGGCGAAACGGCTCGCGGTGGTTAAATAACAAAGACGGATAGCGGCGCCGACCGCCAAGGCCGGCGCCGCCTTTCCCGTAAGGAGGTACGTCGCAATGAAGAAAAAACTTGCGACGTTATTGGCGGGCATGCTTTTAGTAACGCTCCCCGCCTTAGGTAAAAACTACCGGGCGCCGGCGGAAGACGGGCAGGATTGGGGCGTCCACGACGACGGCCTGCTGTGGCTTAAAGTTTGGAACCGCGGATACGTACACGATCTCGAAGGTACCGGCATATACCCAGCGCCGAATGGGCCGGCGAATATTTACGCCGGCTATTTCATGGTCGGCGGCTATGCCGGAAACAAAATGTGCGTTATCGGGGG
>JAUWLW010000081.1 GCA_030613505.1 Candidatus Zixiibacteriota bacterium | reverse complement strand
CCGGCGCAGCGCTCGCCGAACGTCGCCCGGACCATCTCGGCCCGATATCCGACGACGAGTATCGCCTCGTCGGCGACGGCCGCGAGCGCCTCCAGCGTGTGGGCCAGCAGCGGCCGGCCCAGCAGCGGCAGCACCGGCTTGGGTCGGCTGAGCGTCAGCGGATACGTCCGCGTCGACTTTCCCGCGGCGAGGACGACGGCCTTCATTCGTTCCCTCCTTCGCCGCCGGCCGGGGAGGGCGGGGGCGCCTCGGGCGGCCGGCTTTCGCGGGCGGGGGCGCGGCGCGGAAAGGCCGCCAGCCGGGCGACGTAGTTGTGCCACTCCAGGCGGGTTAAGATGCCATCGTGGGTATAATAAGCGCGCAGAGGGCCCGGCTCGAGTAGATACTCGCGGCATAGCCGCCATTCGCCCGATACGACGACGGGTTTGAGTCGCCGCCATTTGGCCCGGGCCGGGCCGCCGGCGGCCGGAAAACAGAATTCGTACGGCGGCGTGTCGTCCTCGGCTGCTACGGCGACGGCCGCGCCGAGCGCAATGAATTCGGCGAAGGCGGGGCCGCGGACGGCATCCGGCGGCGCGCCGCAAGTCGGATTACACGCGGCGACGCCCGCGACGACGTTGCCGAAGATTTCGCCGTAGATGTAGACTATCGCCGGCTCCCGCGGCGACTTCTCGTACCAGGCGGCGACGCCGCCGGCCGGCGTGCCGGCGTAATATACGGCGTAGAAGAATTCGGCGCCGTTTTTTAAGGCCGGGATTTCCGTGGCTATCGCTCGCGCGGTTCGTCCCTCGGCTTCCGGCTCGCCGGCCACCGCGAACTTGATTACCGTAGCCGGCTCTTGGGACGTCGCGAGCGCGACGCGTAGTTGGGGCGCAGGCCGCCCGGGCGCCGCGACCGCCCGGCCGTCCACCTCGAGCCAGTCGTACGACGCCAGCAGGTTGCCGGCGAAGACCCCCAGGCCGGTACAGAACCGGACCCTTTTTCCGGCGGCACGGTACGACGCCGCCAACCGCTCGAGCTCTCCCGTCCCTTGTATTCCGGGCCACGTTTCCTGCCCCGCCGGCGCGAAGTCCCCGGCGGCCGCCTCGAGCGGCGGTTGGCGGGAGGGTTCTAAGGTAAACGTGCCGTTTACCACGCTACCGGCCGTTGCGCCGTCGAAGGGCTGGCCGGGCCGGGTGAGGTCTTCCGGGCGAACCGGCCGCGACAACCGGGCCGTTATCGGTAGGCTAAGTCGGAGCGCCCGCGGCCGCGGCCGGAGTATGAACGGTAGGTAAGCCAAAGACGGCCTTCGGTACAGGAAGGCGCGCGGCCGCGGCCGGTTTTGCGAGCGGCTGGCGCTTAGTTCCCCGTTCACGAAGGTTGAAACCGCGCCCTCGGCGTCGAAAGTTACTCTGACGTAGCCGGCGTCGCCGCGGCCGGTCCACGAGCGGCCGTCGCCGCGGCCTCGGTAGCGCGAGACGCGGCCGTCGGCGACGTCGAGGCTCGCAACGGTCGGCGTTCGGGTCGCGTAACGCGACGTCGCGACCGGGAGCGCGATTCCCTTGAACGTCAGGAATGCGGGTGCCCGGGGGCCGCGCCTTTCCGTTACGTTCCCAAATTCGTCGATGAGTTTGTAGTACCAGGAATCGCCGCGCCGGTAGCGGAATTCGCCGCCCTCCCAGCGCCCGGCGACGTAGTGGGTCGGTTCGCCGGGGCGCCGCGCCGCTACCAGCGCGAGCTCGTCCTCCACGGTGCCGCGGCCGTCGGCCCAACGGCGTAAGTGGAGCCGGCACTCGGTCGCGGCGAAAGCGCCCGAGGAATCCCGGCGGGGCGCCGATTCGGCGCGGCTGATCCAACCGACGGTTGCGCCGCGGCTTCGGACGGCGAAGTATTCCGGCGTTTCGTCGCCGCGGGGGGCGCAACATAAAAAGACGGCCGCGCCGGCCGCCAGGAATATTGCCGAGGATTTAGAGTGCATCTTGCGTACGTAGGGGCCGTTATCGTCGGCTAAAGCTTGCGGAGGATAAAAGCGGCGCCGATGATGCCGATTATCGTGAGGACGTTTATCTTTAAAATCAATCCGAAGGTCAGCGCCAGGATGTGCAGGTTAAGGGTGGCGGGGTCGAGGCCGAAGGTGATACTTTTGAGGAAGAAATTTTTTACGCCGCCTTCCGGGAGGTACGCGCCCAGGAGTTCGCCGACCATCGTACCCAAGAGCGCGCCTATGATTACGATTATTAAACCTTTGACAAGGCTCTTACCTGCGGGCATTTCGTTAGCTCCCTTCCGCGTATGGCGCCGCGCGTCCGAGGCGTGCTTCCCTACTCGGCGCGGTTTAAACCGGCAGGTTGCGTCGTCGGTCTACTTTGTGGCTTGGAAATCCCCCCGCCGTCGTGCCGTTACGACGATTGCTACGTCGAGCGATAATAGCATAGCTGGGAGGCACGGGAAAGTTTTTTATCGCGGCGGAGCGGGGTTGCCGTAATTTTGGGTTTTAACCCCTTGACTGTCGAGTTTGGCTGTGATAGATTTAATCAAAACAAGGAGGAAATGTCGGTGCGCACCAGAATCATCGTTTCTTGCGTGGTAATGCTCATTGCGCTAAACGGCGTCGTGTTGGCGAAGTCCTGGCGTGTTGCAGGCGCCATCGTCCACATGCGGCAGGACGAATACGAGGCGGCCATCAAGCTGTTGGAAGCGGACGTCGCCGAGTCTCCCGACAACGCGGAAGCCTGGGCGTATCTCGGCGACGCTTACGCTCACGAGAGTGAGTTTATGAAGGCGGCCGACGCGTGGTCCCGCGCGGAGGAAATATACTCTCGGAAGAACAAGAAGAAAAAAATAGATAAGATACTCCAAAGCCGGGAGTTTTTTTGGTCCCAGGCTTTCAACGCCGGACATGAACACCTCGCCCGCGCGCTGAGCTTCAACAACCCTGAGTTCGTTCCCGAGGAGGGGGAGACGAGAGCCGGCGCTCTGGATAAGGCCGAGGAGGGGTTCGTCGCGACGTACCACGTCTTCGACGCCCACCCCAAGACGCTTTTCATGTTGGGCCTGGTCTACGAGGAGAAAGCGAACTACTACGGCGAGCTGGACGCCGAGGAGGCGGTGGACGTTACGGAATACGACCTCGACACCGGCGCCGCGGCCCAGCGCCGGGTAAAGGCCGGCGAGTACGCCGACGAGATGTGGGACAAAGTCCTGGATACGTACGAAATGGCGGTCGGGGCGAAGCGCGCCGATATGTCCGGGCCGAACTGGGACGAGAAGACGCCGCCGGGCGAGTACCTCCGTAAGGTCGTCAACTCTTGTTTGCGCCTCGAGAAGTACGAGCGCGCGCTCGCCGTTATCGACCCGCTCCTGGAAGAGAAGCCCGGCGACATGATGCTGTTGAACGCCAAGGCGGCCGTTCTGAATAAGTTGGGCCGCGTCGACGAGGCGATTGCGACCTATCAGGTCGTGGCCGAGACCACCGAGGACCCGAAGATTAAGGGCGAGGTCCTCGGCGAGATCGCTTCCTATTATTTGAAGAAAGAATACGAAGGGCGCGACCCCAAGAAGGCGATAGAGTTTTTAGAGCAGGCGTTAGAGTTTACGCCCGACGACTACCGCATATACATCAACCTCGGTAAGGCGTACGGCGAGATCGGCGAGTACGAGAAGGGCAAAGAATACCTCCGGAAGGGGCAAGAGCTCTACGAACAACAGTAGTAAACCGGCAAAGGTTTGTGGCCGCGGTCGGGGCGCCTCGCGGCGGTGGGCCCGATGAGGTGCCCGGCGTGCGGCGGGCCGCTGTTTCCCGACGAGCTTCAATTCGGGTTGTACCAGTGCGCGCAGTGCGGCGAAGTCGAAATAGACGAGGGGGGCGCGTACGTGCGGGGCCGCTTCTACGAGCTCGAAAAAGGCGGCGAGAATTCGCCTCTCGACGAGTGGGACGCCGCGCCGGCCGCGCCGGAAGAGTACGTGCCAACCTGGGAGGACGTCTTCGCCGCCGAAGACTCCCCCAAGCCGTACGACGAGTGAACAAGAACGTTTTAAACTTCAACCGCCGCCGGCCCGCCGGCGGCTTTTAGCTTACCCTTCGGCGTAGCGGCGAACGCGGAAAGCGACACCCCACTTCTTCGCCAGCCGCTCCACGGCCTCGACCGGTACCGCCTCGGCGGCGACGGCGGTTATCGCGACTTTGGGCACGTGGCGCTTGGCGCCGGTCACGAATTTCTCCGCCGCGCGCCAGGCGGCGGCGCCGGCCCGCGGCCGACACAGCCGCTCGTACGCGGCCTCGTCCGCCGCGTTGACGCTCACCGATACCTTGTCGAACAGGCCGGCCAACTCCGGCGTGACGTCCCGGCCTTGCGTCAGATTAGCCGAGCCGTTGGTGTTCAGCCGCACGATGCCGCCGGCCTCCTTCGCGGCCCGGGCCACTTCCTTCACGGCGTCCCAGCGTATCGTGGGCTCGCCGTAGCCGCAGAATACGACCTCGTCGTACGTGGCCGCGTCCCCGACCGCGGCGATAATCTCGGCCGCCGTCGGTTCCATCCTCAGCCGCAGGTCGTAGCCGCCCACGCCCGGCGCGCGCTCGCGGATGCAAAACCGACACGCGTTCGTGCACCGGTTGGTAACGTTCAGGTAGAGCGAGTTCCTCAAGCGGTACGCGACGGCGCCGCCGAAGTCGGGAGCGAGGTCGAAGAAGCGCCGCGCCGCCAGCGTCGTTTCGGCGTAGACGTCTTCCAGCGGCCTGGCGGCTCGAGCGCTCAGCGCCTCGGCGACGAGCGGCAGGTAGGCCGGCTCGTTTCGCTTTCCCCGGCGCGGTATCGGCGCCATATAAGGCGCGTCGGTCTCGAGCATCGTCGTGGCGAGGTCCAGCTCGCCGAAGTAGGCCGGCGGTCGGCTCTTCCCCCCGTACGTTATGTTCCCGGTGAAAGAGACGAAGAGGCCGCGTTCTCGCGCCCACCGGTAATATTCCAAATCCCCGGAGAAGCAGTGGAGGACGCCGCCGCGGGGCGGCGGCCCCTCCTCGTCCAGAACGCGCCTGAGGTCCGCCTCGGCGTCGCGCTGGTGGAGAATTATCGGCAGCTCCAGCTCGCGCGCCAACTCGAGGTGCCAGCGGACGAGCGCGAGCTGCTCGTCGCGCGGCAGCGCCGCGTAGTGGTAGTCCAGGCCGCACTCGCCGACGGCGACCGCCAGCCCCTCCTCCTTTCCGCGCACCAAGGCATCCCGGAGGCCGGCGGCCTCGGCGTCGTCGAGGTGCAGGCCGCAGTTGGGGTGGAGGCCGGCGGCGAAGTATGCGCCGTCGTGGCCGCGGGCGAGCTCGAGCCCCCGGGCCGCGTCGGCCGCGGCGCAGACGGGGACGACCATGTAGCGTACGCCCGCCTCGCGGCCGCGCGCTATCACGTCGGCCGCGTCCGCGGCGAAACCCTCGTGCTCGAGGTGAACGTGAGTATCGGCGAGGAGGTAGTTTAACTTCACGCTATTTGGCCGTAGTAGGTAAGGTTGGTCCTCGACGAAGATACGAGGGAACGTCGAGGAGGCCGGCGGGCATCACCCGTTTATTAGGAGACGGCGTTCCGTTTCGTAACAGCGGCGGCGCCGTTAGAAAAAGAACGCCGGGCCGAAGCCGCCGCTGAAGGTGGGCTTGCGGCTCGTTTCCTCTTCCCCCCGGCTGGCGGGTTCGACCTTCGTGAAGTCGTAGTCGAGTGCCGCCGTGATGTAGATGCAGAAGGGGAGGGCGATTTCGATAGTGTTGGCGTTGCGAAACGCGAAGCCGCTCTTCCAGCCCTCGTCCTCTTCCGCCTCTTCGAAGCCCAGGCTGCCGTAGTGGCCGCGCCAGCCGAAGTACAGGTCCGAGAAGGTGCATTTGGTGGGCGACGGCTTGAAGCGTACGCCGCCCAATATGCCGAGCTGGCCCACCGAGCCGCCCACGCCGCTGGTTGCGAAGCGCGCGCCGAAGAAAGGCCTGA
>JAUWLW010000096.1 GCA_030613505.1 Candidatus Zixiibacteriota bacterium | reverse complement strand
GTAATACGTCCATAGCCCGCCGCGTCGAGTATGATTTGTACTATATCGAGAATTGGTCCCTGTTATTCGACTTAAAAATAATCCTACGTACCTTGGGCCAAGTCATAAGCGGAAAAGGCCAATGAGTTGTAACGTTACGCGTAGTGCCCATTAGTGATTTCTGTTTAAAACGTTATGTGGTGCCCACTAATTAAGGTAACTTAACGCTACGCTTATTTGTATTACGGGAAATGTCGTAGTGCCCAACACGTAATATGAGGAAATTTTACCTTTTCCGTCGGTACCCGCCGCTCGCGTCAACCGGGCGGCGTTGCCCTATTGCAATTAAGGCCGTGAACCTATATAATCCGAGGGTCGGTTTTGTAACGGGGCACAGGTAAGTTATGAAGGAAATAAACGAGCCGCGAGTACGTAATTTCTCAATAGTCGCGCATATCGACCACGGAAAGACGACGCTGATGGACCGGATACTCGAGTTCACCGCGGCGGTCGACCCGCGGCAAATGCGCGAGCAATTCCTCGACGCCATGGCGCTCGAGCGCGAACGGGGCATTACGATTAAGATGCACCCGGTGACCCTTCACTTCCAGGCGGGGGACGGCAACGAATATAAGTTCAACATTATCGATACGCCCGGCCACGTAGACTTCACGTACGAGGTTTCGCGGTCGCTCGCGGCGTGCGAAGGCGCCGTATTACTCGTCGACGCGAGCCAGGGGGTCGAGGCCCAAACCGTGGCCAACGCGGTTCTGGCGGTTGAGAACGACCTAGTCGTAGTCCCGGCTATAAACAAGATCGACCTGGCCGGGGCCGACGTCGCCGTAACCCGCGACGAGCTTGAGGAGGTAGTAGGCATCAACGCCGGCGACGCCGTACTCGTATCGGCGAAAGAGGGGACCAACATCGGTGAGCTCTTGGAGGCGGTGGTAGCTCGCGTCCCGCCGCCGGCGGGCGATAAGGCGGCCCCGTTACGCGCGCTCATCTTCGACGCGCAGTACGACCCCCACCGGGGCGTTCTGGCGTACGTCCGCGTCGTCGACGGCGCCCTTACGCGGGGTACGCGGATAAGGCTGATGGCTTCCGACGCCGTCTACGAGCTAAACGAGGTGGGTATATTCAAACCTTCTATGACGCCGGTCGACGAGTTGGTTGCCGGCGACGTCGGCTACGTCGCGGCGAACGTGAAGGAAATCGCGGAGGCCCGCGTCGGCGATACCATAACGTACGCCGAGGGCGGCGTCGCCGAGCCTTTGCCTGGGTACCGGGAAGTACGGCCTATGGTCTTCGCCAGCCTTTTCCCGGTGGAGGCCGACGATTACGAGCTCTTGAAGCGGGGTCTGGAGAAGCTGGCGTTGAACGACGCGGCGCTGAGTTGGCAAGCGGAGGAATCGGCGGCCCTGGGCTTCGGCTTCCGGTGCGGCTTTCTGGGCGTGCTTCATATGGAAATCGTGCGCGAGCGGCTTGAGCGCGAGTACGAACTCGAGGTCATTACGACGATGCCCCACGTCGCGTACGAAGTGACGACGCGCGACGGCGAAACGCGATACGTCGAGAACCCCGCGAGGCTGCCCGACCCGGCGGAGATAGAGGTAATAGGCGAGCCGTTCGTCGAGGCCACGGTTTATACGCCGGCGCGGTACGTCGGCCCGGTGGTGGAGCTGATGAAGAGCCGCCGGGGCGAGCACGTCAGCATGGAGTTCTTTGCCGGCGACCGCGTCGCCGTTAAGTACCGTTTGCCGCTGGTCGAGATAATCGTCGACTTCTTCGATAAACTGAAGGCGCTCTCGCAGGGGTACGCCTCGCTCGACTACGACCACGTCGGCTACCGGCCGTCGAAGATGGTGAAGCTGGACTTGCTGCTCAACGGTAAGGCGGTGGACGCGCTGAGCGTCATCGTCCACGAGGAGCGGGCGTCCCGGCGGGGCCGCGAGCTGGTAACGAAACTAAGGCGTGAGATCCCGCGGCAGCTCTACGAGGTAATAATTCAGGCCGCCGTCGGCTCGCGCGTCATCGCGCGCGAGACGCTCAAGCCGCTCCGCAAAAACGTCACCGCCAAGTGCTACGGCGGCGACGTTACGCGGAAGCGCAAACTGTTGGAGAAGCAGAAGGCCGGCAAGAAGCGGATGAAGCAGGTGGGCAACGTCGCCGTCCCCCAGGAGGCGTTCTTGGCGGTGCTCCGGACGGAGGGGTAAAAAAGTCCACGTTTATAGAGGAAACCCGGCCTCGCGGCCGGGTTTTTTCGTACTGATTCGGAATGGTGCGTTACCTATCTTTCCTTGGGACATTCCACCACGAAATACGAGAACCCGGAGCCGTCGAAGAACCCGGGCGAACCCTCGAACTTCC
>JAUWLW010000025.1 GCA_030613505.1 Candidatus Zixiibacteriota bacterium | reverse complement strand
AGCGTTATTTGGCGTAGTCGACGGCGCGGGTCTCGCGGATGACGACCACCTTTATCTTGCCGGGGTACTCCAGCTCCTTCTCGATGGTCTCGGCGATGCGGCGCGAGAGCTCCTCGGCCTCGGCGTCCGAGACGCGCTCCTGCTCGACGATGATGCGGACCTCGCGGCCGGCCTGGATGGCGTACGCCTTGGAGACGCCGGAGAACGAGTCGGCGATCTCCTCCAACCTGGTGATGCGCTTGATGTAGGATTCGAGCGACTCGCGGCGGGCGCCGGGCCGCGCGGCGCTGATGGCGTCCGCGGCGGCGACCAGCACCGCCTCCACGCTGGTGGGCTCGGTCCGGCCGTGGTGCGCCTCGCAGGCGTTAACAATCTCCGGCGACTCGCCGAACCTGCGCAATAGGTCCGCGCCTATCTGGGGGTGGGTCCCCTCCACCTCGTGGTCCACGGCCTTGCCGACGTCGTGCAGCAGGCCGGCGCGGCGGGCGCGGTCGGCGGGCAGGCCCAGCTCGTTGGCCATGATGCCGGCGAGGTAGGCCACCTCTTTGGAGTGGCGGAGGACGTTCTGGCCGTACGACGTGCGGTACTTGAGACGCCCCAGCGTCCGGACGAGCTCCGGGTCCAATTCGTTGACGTTGAGCTCGAGGCAGGTCTCCTCGCCCACCTCGACCAGCTCCTGCTCGAGGTCGTCGCGGATCTTGTCGACTATTTCCTCGACGCGCCCCGGGTGGATGCGGCCGTCGACGATAAGGCGCTCCAGCGCGCGCTTGGCGACCTCGCGGCGCACCGGGTCGAAAGACGACACGATGACCGCCTCCGGCGTGTCGTCGACGATGAGGTCGACGCCGGTGGCGGCCTCGATGGCGCGGATGTTGCGGCCCTCGCGGCCTATTATCCGCCCCTTCATCTCGTCGTTGGGAAGCTCGACCACCGAGACGGTGCTCTCGGCGACGTGGTTGGAGGCGCAGCGTTGGATGGCGAGGCTAATAATATCCCGGGCCAGGCGGTCACCTTCCGCCACGGCCCGGTCCTTGATTTCCTTGATGGTGCGGGCGGCGTCGCGCGAGGCGTCGGCGACGAGGTTCTTAATCAAAATCTCTTTGGCCTCGGCCGCCGACATCCCGGAAATGCGCTCGAGCATGCGGTTCTGCTCGTCGGCCTTCCGGGCCAGCGCGTCCTCTTTGTTCTTCAGCGTCCCCTCGCGCCGCTCGAGACCTTTCTCGCGGTTGCCGAGCTGTTGCTCCTTCTTATCAAAATTATCGGCCCGGCGCTCGAGGGACTCCTCTTTCTGCCTGAGCCGATTTTCGAGGTTCTTTAGGTCTCGCTGACGCCTTTCGGTCTCTCTCTCCGCGTCCTCCTTTAGCTTGAAGATCTCGTCTTTGGCCTTAAGTAACGCTGAGGTCTTCGTATTCTCGGATTCTCGCTCTGCTTCCTCCGTTATCTTTGCGGCGATTCTCTCCGCGGTCTTAATTTTAGATTCGGCGATGCGCCGTCGGACGATATATCCCAACCAGAAGAATACCGCCCCGGCCACGACGATCGCCCCCAAAAGCACCAGGAGCGTTTGTAGAGGTGAAAACATGGTTACCTCCCCGCACGACGACGGGAAGACGGCCCGAGCATCGGACCCGGAAATCGGCCGAGGTACGCACCCCAAGACTGCCATAGCATCGGCGTCCGCCGGGCGCGTGTATTTTATTTGTAAATTTCCGGTATGTCATCAATCAGGCCTGTGAGGTGCGTCTCTACCCTGAATTGATATCGCTCGAGCCGCGTTCGCGCATAGGCACCGCTCCCCCTCGGGCGGTTTTCCCGTCTCGCATGGTATTTATATTAAGGCCTATTGACCGTTTCAATTACATTATACGAGAAATTAATCTCTCTTTCAAGGGAATAATTTCCGGAAACGGCTAAAAACCCTTCATTTTCAATGAAAAAATGAACCGGCGTTAAGCCGGTTTGTAATATCCTGGGCAGCTACGTCCTGTTAACATTCGTCAAGCGGCTTTTCTCGCCGGCCCAAGGCCGAAGCGGCCCCGCCTACCAACCGATACCCGCCGTCGCGACGTACGAGTCGCCCAGCTCGCGGTGAGGACGCCAGCAAAAGTCGAACCGGTAATTGCCGGCGACGACGCCCATGCCCGCGGCCGGCATATTCTCCGGGTACCGATACCCCGCGCGCAGCGCCAAGACCTTGGCGATGGTCGCCTCGCCGCCCGCGGCTACGCCGACGTCGCCGTCCTTGCGGACGCGGCCCTCGGCCGTGGCGACGATATTCGCCGGCAGGTCGACCGCCGCGCCAACCCGCGCCGCAGCAGGATATACGTCGCGAATCGTCTTCAACTCGATATTAGGCGCGACCAGGTTATCGAGGGCTATGCCGACGCGCGTCGCCGGCAGCGGCTTGAACAAAAAACCCGCGTCCACGCCGAAGCCGCCGTCCTGGTACTCGTAAATTTTCGTCGTAATTAGTTTAAACGCGATGCCGAGGTAGTACCGCGGCTCTTCGCCCGCGACGACCTCGCCCCCAAAGCCCTTGCCCCAACCGAGCTTAATGGCGGACTCGTAATCCGAGAAGGTCCGGCCGGTCAACCCCAGGCCGCCGGCCTCCGGGATGCCGGAGGCTTTGAAGTAGTTCACGCCGGCGGCGATGGTCCCCAGCGCGAAGCCGCGACCCGACATGTTGTACGAAACCGCGCCGACGGCGTACGCGACGTCGCCGCCGTCGGCGAACGGGTAATGGAACGTGAACTCGGCGCGGCCGCCCGGGACCTGGTCCAGGCCCGCCGGGTTGAAGAACAGCGCCGACGAGTCGTCGGCCACGGCGGCGAAGGCGTTGGCCATGGCCGCGGCCCGGGCGCCGGCCCCGAGGCCCAGCCACGCGCCGGCGTAGCCGCCGCCGGCGGCCGCCCCCGCTACGCCGGTCGCACATAAAAACGACGTTATCGCCGCGAAGAGGTACTTGTACGCAAAACCCATCGGCATAATCCTTTTAAACTCCGCCTCCCGGGAAGCCGAGCTTCTCGGCCCACGCCGCCGGTATGCGGACCGGCCGGCCGTCGCGGCCGCACGCGACGTGCACGGTGTATCCATCGGCCAAGACCTCGTCGCCCCGCCGCACGACGTAGTCGAAGCGGACATTCGCCCGGCCGGCGGCGGCGATGGAGGTCTCGACCGTCAGCTCGTCCTCGAAGCGGGCCGGCGCGCGGTACTTGCAATAGGCCTCCGCTACCGGCATAAAGACGCCCGCGGCCTCCATCTCGGAATACGGAATCCCCTTCCGCTGCAGGTAGGCGACGCGGCCGTCCTCGAAGTACGTCAGGTAGTTGCCGTAGTAGACGACGCCCATGGCGTCGGTCTCGGCGTAGCGGACGCGGAGGGGCGTCGCTACGCGCGCACGGCCGGCGCTCCCGTTATTCACCCCCACGCACTTTGCCTTCCACAAAGAACCCCATGGCGAGGAATTTCTTGCGGCGGTCCTCGCGGAGCTCGTCGCCGGACATCTTTTCCAATTCGGCCAGGCGGCGCTCGAGGGCGTCGCCCAGAAGCTCCGCGGCGCGGTCGTAATCGCGTTGGGCGCCGTACGGCGGCTCCTCGACTATCTCGTCGACGACGCCGAGGCTAAGCAAATCCTGCGGGGTTATCTTGAGCGCCGCCGCGGCCTGGGGCGCGTACGCCCGGTCCCGCCACAGGATGGCGGCGCACCCCTCCGGCGATATGACCGAGTAGTACGCGTACTCCTGTATTAGGACGCGGTTGCCGACGCCGATGCCGAAGGCTCCCCCCGAACCGCCCTCGCCGATGACCGCCACGACGAACGGGACGTGAAGGTTGAACATCTCGAGGACGTTGCTGGCTATGGCCACCGCCTGGCCGCGCTCCTCGGCGCCGATGCCCGGGTAGGCGCCGGCGGTATCCAGAAAGGATAATATGGGGAGGCGGAACTTCTCGGCCAACTTCATGACCCGCAGCGCTTTGCGATAGCCCTCCGGGTGGGGCGAGCCGAAATTGTGCTCGATCTTGTCGGCGGTCTTGCGGCCCTTCTCGTGGCCCATCCAGACGACCTTGCGGCCCCGGAACCATCCCACGCCGCACAAGATGGCCTGGTCGTCGCGGAAGAGACGGTCGCCGTGGAACTCGAGCGGCCGCTCGACGAGCCGCCGGACGTAATCCATGGTGTAGGGGCGGTCCGGGTGGCGGGCCAGCAGGACGCGGTCCCACGCCGTCAGGTTGGCGTATACTTCGGCGCGGCGCTTCTCGAGCTCCTCCTCGCGGGCGGCCAGTTCCGCCGCGGCGGCGGCGTCTCCCCCCTCCGCCCCGGGCCGCAGCGCTTCGATCTGTTCCTCCAGCGCCGCGAGCGGCTTCTCGAATTCCAGAACGGCTTTCTTCGCCTCGACGGCCATAACGGTCCCGGAGGGCTTCAGAACGAACCTATATAAGTTAAGTATAACTTACGCGCGTACGCGCCCTCTTCGCCCAGCTTTTCGGTTTGATTCTCCAGAAGGTTAGCGGCCCAGAACTCGAAGTTGAAGTTTTCGGTTACGCGCCACCGCACGCCGGCATCCAGGTACCCGCGGCCCATTCCGAGCGATTTCGGCGCGTTGTCGTTCAGGCCCATATCGTACGAGGCGAGCAACATGAGGTGGGGGCCTAACGATTTCTCCACCGCGGCGTAGACGTCCGCGCCGTCGTCGTCTACGTCCTCGACGACGTTATAGGACACGCCGGCGTGCAAGCCCAAGGCGCCCAGGAGTTCGATCTCTTGCGAGAGCGCGAGGTAGAAACCCTTGGCCTTGAACTGGTAGCGGTCGAAGTTGACCTTTTCGCCGCTGGTGCGCTCGATATAGGGGTCGAAGTCGTAGTACTTGCCGTGTCCCTGGTCGTCGTAGCCGGCGGCTACCGCGGGCATAATGGGGCCGCCGTTGGTGATGCGGAATTTCGCCTGGAACCCGGGCCGGGGGTTCATCGTCGCCGTCCCGCTGCCGAAGACGCCGGCGCCGCCGTACGATATGCCGGCGGTCAAATAATCCAATATACCTATTTCGCCGCGCACCACGAACGGCTCCACGCCGATGCTGGCGGCGTATTCGCCTCGCAGCCGCGTCCAGGCGGTGGGGTCCTCCATAACCCAGGTTTCGCCCTCGGGGACGAAATCCTCCTGGGCGGACGTACTCGCGGCCATCGCGGCCGCGGCCGCCGCCATGACGGCGAGCGCGCGCCGCGCCCCGCGACCTAATTTACCGTTCAAAGCCTTTTTCGACATATTCGGGGCTCCCGGGAAAGGTTTGTAGAGTAATAACCCACCGCCGCCGCCGAGTCAAGTCTAATCCTTGTCCTCGGGCGCGACGGTAAGGCGAACTTGTTTTACCCTTCGCGCGTCGGCCGCGGTAACGTAAAAACCCAGGTTCTCGTACGACAGCCGCTCGCCCGTCTCGGGGACTTTCCCGGACAGCGACGAGATAAAACCGCCCACGGTCTCGAAATCCTCCTCGGGGATGGCGACGCCGAGCTGTTCGTTCAACTCGCCGATGTCGGCGCGGCCCGCTACGAGCCACACGTTGTCGCCTATCTTCTCCAGCAACTTTACTTCGGCGTCGTACTCGTCGTGTATCTCGCCTACGATCTCTTCCAGGACGTCCTCGAGCGTAATCAAGCCCGCGGTGCCGCCGTACTCGTCGACCACGATCGCGAACTGCGCCTTGGCCGAGCGGAACTCCCGCAAGAGCTCGTTGACCCTCTTGGATTCGGGAACGTAAAAGGGCTCGCGCAGAACGGACCTCAGCTTTTCGCCCGTGTCCTCGAGCTTGAAGATGTCCTTGGCGTGGAGAATGCCCACCACGGCGTCGGGGGACTCGTCCACCACCGGAATTCGCGAAAAACCCTTGTCCATGACGACGCGCTTGATCTCGTCGATGGGGTCGCGAATGTCCACGGTCACCATTTCGACCCGCGGCGCCATAACCTCCCGCGCCACGGTCTCGCGGATGCTGAAGATGCCGTTTATCATATCCCGCTCTTCCTCGGCCAGGCGCGCGCCGCCCACGCCGCGCAAGGCCTCCATCTCGGCCCCGGGCGAGACGGCCGCCGGGTCAATGCCCGCGCGCGTTACCTTGGCGAGCACGAGCGCGACCCCCCTGGCGGCCCAAATCAGCGGGAACAGTACGAGGTAAATAAACTTCGCCACCGGCCTTATGAAGCGACCGAGCAACCTCGCCGTGGTACCCGGCAGGACCGCGCGCGCCGCCGCGCGCACCACGAAGAGCACCGCGGCGCAAATGAGCCACGCCGCGGCCAACGGCAGCGCCGGCACTTCGAACGCTAAAAACGTCGCGGCCGAGTACGAAGCGGCGATTAACAAGAAAACCTCGACGAAAAAGAGCGCGTTCAGTACGGCCAACGGGAGCACGGGCCCGCTCGCCCCTTCGCCGGGGGGGTTGCCGTCGCGGGCCGCGTTCGCCACCACGGCCCAACGGGCGACGATGAAAACGCCGTACGCCGCGACCAACGCTATGACCGTAGTAAGTGATGGAGGTTCGTCCAACTACGTCCACCTCGCTTTTACGTCACGGCCCTAAGTGAACACCCAAAAGCAGAGGGCCGTAACGCCGATGCCTAAAAAAGCGCCCGCCGCAACTTCGAGCAAGGAATGTATCCCCAAGCGAACGCGGGAGACGCCTATCGTCAGCGCCAGAATTAAAGTTATAACGGCGATCAACGGATTGCGGCTCAAAAGCGACGCCGCGGTCCACAGGCCGAAGGCGGCGGCGGCGTGGCCGCTGGGTAGGCCGCCGCGCAGAAAAGTCCCTTTGCCCGTAAACGCCTTCAATATTAAAACCAGCAGTACCGTAAGGCCCAACGCGACCAGCGCCACGTGCTCGGGCGACCGCCGCACGCTCACTATCGTCGTTACGACGGGCCCCTTGAGGGCCTCGAAGAATATGAGATAACCAACCACGACCGCGTTCAACGTCGCGAACAGGACCGCGCCCGCGGCGACGTCTTTGGCGACGCGCGCCAGCGGATGGTACCTCTCCACCGCCAGGTCCAGCACCACCTCGAGCGAGGAGTTTATCATCTCCGTGACGAGGACCAGCGTTATAGTTATCAGCAATAATATAAGCTCGGTCTTGGTGATAGACAGCCATACGCTGGCGAACAGAACCAGAGCCGTGACGACGAAATGGATCTTGACGTTGCGCTGGGTGCGGAGAGCGTAGACGATGCCCTCCAACGCGCTGTTGAACGAACGGGCGAGGCCTCCTTCCGTTAGAAAGAAACCCCTCTTCGACAGTCGCTTATTTTTAGCCGTGGTCACGTCCGATTCCTAGCCGGCCTCGGCCGTAAGGTCGCTTGCGGCCCGTTCCATCTCGGCGCGGGCCTCGTCGCTATCGTCGTCGTATCCGGCCAAGTGGAGCAGGCCGTGGGCCACGAGGGCGGCGAGCTCCTCGTCCACCGCCACACGCCGGCGCTCGGCCTGCTCGCGCGCCCGGTCGACCGAAACGTACACCTCGCCCCACAGCCATATCTGTTCCGGCTCCACCGGGTCGCGGCCTATGGGAAACGCCAGAACGTCCGTCGGCCCTTCCCGCCGGCGGTACTCCCGGTTCAATTCCGCCAACAGCGCGTCGTCCGCTACCGTCACCTCGACGACCGCCTGGGGCGGGACGTCGTACCGTTCGCGGTAGCGGGCGATCAACGCCTCCAGCCGACGCCGGCTAGTTCGACTTAGTTTCGGCAGAATGCGTAGACAGATACGGGACGACGTATTGTTCGCCATCTTCGGGATACGTGGGCCGGATATGGAATATGCTGTTCAGAGCTTTTATCAAACTCTCTTTAACGAGCTGTATTTCCGCGAGCGTGAGTTCACATTCATCCAGCTGGCCGTCGGCGAGGCGCGCGCTCACGATCTTCTCGACCATCGACCGAATGCTGGTGGGGGTCGGTTCGTCGAGGGAGCGCGAGGCGGACTCCACCGCGTCGGCCAACATGATTATGGCGGAGACTTTGGCGTGAGGTTTGGGCCCCGGGTAGCGGAAGTCGTCCTCGGCCAGGACCCGGTGCTCGTCCAACTTAATGGCCTCCTGGTAGAAGAAGGATATTAGGCCCGTGCCGTGGTGCTCGATTACGGCTTCTATGATGGGGGGCGGCAAGCCGGCCTCTTCCGCCACCTTGGCACCCTGCTTGGTGTGGGAAGCGACGACGAGGCTGCTCATCTGGGGCGAAAGGTGTTCGTGACGGACGCTCTCGGAACCGGTATTCTCGGCGAAATACGCCGGCGCGCGCAACTTCCCGATGTCGTGGTAGTAGGAGGCGACGCGCGCTAAAAGCGGGTTCGCCCCCACCGCGGCCGCCGCCACCTCCGCCAGGCTGCCCACCACGATGCTGTGGTGGTACGTCCCCGGCGCCTCCAACAATAATTTACGGAGCAGCGGCTGGTTCAGGTCGGCAAGCTCCAGCAACCTGAGGTCCGTCACGACGTCGAACGTCATCTCGAACAGCGGCAACAGTATGGCCAAGATGGCGACGCTCGCCGCGGCCAGTATCGCGCCCCACCAAATCTCCTCGCCCACCGCCCGCCAGGGCGACATATCGATGAGCCCTATGCCTACCGCAGCCGCCGCGGCCGCGAGGGCGATGCCTACGAATACGCGATAGAAGTCGGTCCGCCGGCGGATCCGCGCCACCAGAAACACGCCTATCGTGGCGGCGGACAACGCTATAATCATAGGCCGGAACGCCACGCCGGCCATCACGCCGGAAAGCACCGCCAGCGTCGTCGCGGTGACGAAGCCGAAACCCACGTCCACCAGAAGCGTTATGAGCATCGCGCCCAGGCAAGCCGCGAAAATATACAGCGATAACGGCGAATAATTGACCAGGAGCAAAGCCAGCGCCCGCGAAACGAAACACGACGCCACCAGGACTACCGCCAACATCCACCAGTAACGGGGCTGGCTACACAGCGACGGCCTGTAGCGGAAGAAGAATATACCCAAAACGACGAGCACGAGCGCGACGAGCAAAGACCGGCCGCCCAAAGACACGGCGAGGTTCCGGATAGTCCTGCCGGAATAGAGGGCCGCTACCGCGCGAATCTGAGCGCGCGTTACGACGTTATTGCGCCCTACTATTATCTCGTTCTCCTCCACCCACCGCTCGACGGGTTCTACCGCGGCCCGCGCCTCGCGGCGCCGGCGTTCGGTCTCGACCTTATCGTACAGCAGGTTGGGACGCACGTTCAAGGCTACGACTCCGGATACGGCCCGGGCCTCGGCCGGCGATAGCGACGTATCCTTAGTGGCGAGGGCGCGGGCACGCGACGCGGCCGTCGCCGGACTTAGGAGTTCGTCCGCACTCACCACCGCCTCGCCCTCGCCCTCGCGTTCGAGCAACGTCGCCGCCTTCCCCAACCCCCGGCGTTCGATCTCCGCGGTATCCAGGATGCCGTCGGCGTACAGCGACGCCAGCAGCTCCGAGGCGCGGCCCCGAACGGCGCCCAACGTTTCGGGTTCGGCTTCCAACAGGAAAACGAGCGTATCGCGGCCGAGGGCTATGCTCAGCTCGTCCACGAACGCCTCCCGTTCGTGGCCGGCCTTGGCCGCGTACGTATCCCCCAGCTGCCGCAATATGACGAAAAATTCGGAAAGTTCGTCGTCGGCTATGCCGGCGATATCCGGGTTCTGGCGGAAAAAGGGCAACACCCGCGCCGCGGCTTCGTCCTGTTCGCGCCGCAACGTCGCGCGGTCTTTGTCCACCGCGAATTTATAGGGGGCCGTGACGTCGGCCTTCGCTATCTCCCCCTCCGTGAGCTGGGGACGGCGGAAGAATTGGCTCGGCGTCACCAGAAGCGAGAGCACGACGAATGCGGCCAGGCCTATCGCGGCACGCTTGGTGTTGAGCCGGCTCCACGGCTTCTCGGCCCCCTTCCGGCCTACGCCCGGGGGCCGCCCCGCGAAAAGCCGCCGCAACTTTACCAGAAATCTTTTCCCGAACGCCACGACAATCCTCTATTTTTCGGCCGCGGGCCGGCCGCCGGGCCGGCGCTTACCGGCGCGGGCGGCGGAGGCGCGCCGGTCGACGCGATGCTTCGCTTCGTACCCGTCGTATGCGTCCACGACGCGTTGGATTATGGGATGGCGCACGACGTCGCGCCCCGTAAGGTAGACGAAGTCGATGCTCTCCAAACCCTTCAGTACGTCCTGGACCTCGACTAACCCCGAACGGACGTTCTCTTCCAGGTCTATCTGCGTGATGTCGCCCGTCACCACCGCTTTGGAACCGAAGCCGAGGCGGGTGAGGAACATCTTCATCTGCTCATAGGTGGTATTTTGCGCCTCGTCCAGGATGACGAAAGACTCGTTGAGCGTCCGGCCCCGCATATAGGCCAAGGGCGCCACTTCGACCACGCCCCGCTCGATGAGCCGCGTCGCCCGGTCGAAATCCATCATGTCGTGGAGCGCGTCGTAAAGCGGCCGCAAGTACGGCGCGACTTTTTCGGTGAAGTCGCCGGGGAGGTATCCCAACTTCTCGCCCGCCTCCACCGCCGGCCGGACCAAGACCACGCGCCGCACTTCTTCGCGCATCAGCATATCTACCGCCATGGCCATCGCGATATAGGTCTTTCCCGTGCCCGCCGGGCCGATGGCGAAGATTATGGTATGGTCGCGGATGCTGGCGGCGTACGCACGCTGGCCCGCCGTCCGCGGCCTGATGAAGCGCCGCCGCGACGGCACCGGTATGGCCTCCGACAGCAACTCGGCCAGCTCCGTCTCGGGGTCGCTTCGCAGCGCCTCGAGGGCGTAACCGATCTGCGAGCCCACGGCTCCGGGCGCCCCCTCGCAGGACTCGAGCACTTGCTCGAAGAGGTCGGCGACGCGGTCCACCGCCGCTTCCTCGCCCCGGATAACCAATTCGTTGCCCCGCGCGATTATCCGCACGCCGAACATCTCCTCGGCCTGTTTCAGGTTCCGGTCGCCCGGGCCGTAGAACGCCGCCGCCTGGTCGTTGTCCGCGATATAGAGCCGCGCCGTGAACGAGCCGGACGTTCCGCCCCTCTTGCGGTTCGTAACCTTCATATCACCTCGCCGCGGCAACCAGCACCGCCTCGACCTCGCCGGGCGACACCGCTATCAGGGTCACGTGGTCGGGTACGTCTACCCGCACCGGATACTTGCCCGGACCTCGGGGATAAATCTCGGCCGAAAGCGACCCCAGCGCCGCCAGCCGCCCGGCCTCGCCCTCCAACGTAATCGAAACCTCGGCCGGCCTCAGCTCGTACGCGCTCCGGTCAACGCCCCGCGCCGTCACCGGCACGCCGCCGAAAGACCGACGTTCGCCCGGGCCCACCGACACCGTTACCGCCGCCTCGTCGGCGCCCACCAGCGTGATGCCGGCGGGGGCTCTGATGGGCACCTCGGCCCCGAACGGCGCGTCGCGCCCCGCCGCGTCCACTATCACCGATACCGCCCGCACCTTATCCAGTACCGTAACCGAGCCGTAGAGGGTGGCCTTGGCCGGTCGGACCTCCGGCACCCCCAAATAGAATCCGGCTCGAGGCGAACCCGAAAAATCAACTTTTATCGGAACGCTCTTCGTAACGCGGCGCTCGAGCTCTACGATCACGGTCCTCTCGCTCAGTATCTCCTCGACCGTCACGTCCTTGTCGCCGGCGTAGATAACGTCCGCGGTAGTAAGGCCCACGGGATAAACGCCGGCGTCCTTGTCGGCCAGGTTCAATACTACTTTGAAATCGGCGGCGCGGAGGCCGAACAAGTCCAGCCCTTTCCCGGCTACGCGGAGCAAGACCTTCTCGGGCTCGGGGCCGTTAACCGTGATCCCTTCCGGAACGCCTTCCAGCTCGACCGGCGCCTCGACTTCGCGGTAGCCCTCGCGGCCGCTGGCGATGAAAAACCAGACCAAGACGGCGAGCAACAGGGCCAGGACTTTAAAACCCAAGTTGCCGAAGAGGCGCCGCAGGCGTCCGCGCAACTCCATCTCGACACGGCGAGCCATACCCCGGCCTACAACCTACCTTTCAAGTAATCCTGCAACGACGCTTTCAGATCTTCCACGCCCGTTGCCGGTTTCAGTTGGCCGTCGGCCGCGATGGCCACCCGGCCCGTCTCCTCCGATATGACGACGACGACGGCATCCGTAATCTCCGTTATGCCGAGGGCGGCGCGGTGACGGGCGCCGCGGCTTTTGGCGACCTCGGGGTTCTCGGTAAGCGGCAACATCACGGCCGCGGCGGTGACCCGGTCGCCCTCGATTATGGCCGCGCCGTCGTGCAGCGGCGAGTGGGCTTCGAATATCGCCCCCAAGAGCTCGCGCGAAATCTCGCCGTTGAGGCGGACGCCCCGCTCGACGTAATTGCCCAGCGGAACGGTCCGCTCGAAGACGAGAAGCGCGCCTACGCGCCGCGCCGCGAACTCGAAGGCCGTGTTCACGACGACGTCGACCGTCGTCTCTTTTCGGCCCAAGACCGCGCGCACCAACCGGTTTTTACCGAGCAGGCCGAGCGCTTTTCGGAGCTCGGGTTGAAAGACGATTATGGCCGCTATGAACCATACGCCGCGAAGATGCTCGAAGAACCAGTTGAGTGAGTGCAGGCCCAAGAGCGAGGCGGCGCCGGCGGCGAGGCCTACGATGACCACGCCCGCAGCCATAGGCGCCGCCGGCGTACCCTTCACGAGCAACATCAACCGGTAGATGACGAACGCCATCACCAGGATGTCGACCGCGTCCTGAACTCTGAAAGACAAACCGAACATATTACGAAGCGGTCACCGCCGACGCGACGGCCAGCGCCTGCGCCGTCGCCGCGACGTCGTGCACCCTGAGTATGTGCGCGCCGCGGCGCGCCGCGCCCAACGCCGCCGCCAACGAACCGGCCAGCCGGCCGTCCACCTCCTCGCCCGTTAGCTTGCCGACGAACGACTTGCGCGAGTGCCCTATCATCACGGGATAACCCAAATCGGCCAACGCCGGGACGTTGTTGAGTAACGTCAGGTTATGCTCGAGCGTCTTGCCGAAGCCGATGCCGGGGTCGACCACGACTTGCGCCACGCCTTGCGCCTCGGCCCACGCGGCGCGCTGGGCCAGAAAATCGCGAACCTCGCCGACGACGTCGTCGTAGCGCGGGTCCTGCTGCATGTCCGCGGGCGTGCCCTTCATGTGCATGACGACGTACGGCAGGCCGAACTCGGCGCACACCGCCGCCACCGCCGGGTCGTCGCGCCCCGCGGAGACGTCGTTTACCATCGCCGCCCCGGCTTGGGCGCACTTCCTCGCCACGGCGGCCTTCCGCGTATCTACCGATACCGGATAATCCGGCGCTATGGCCTCCACCACCGGCAGCACCCGGCTCAGCTCCTCCTCGGCCGAGACGTACGCCGCGCCCGGGCGCGTCGACTCGCCGCCTACGTCGACTACGTCCGCGCCGTGCCCAAGCAACTCCCGCGCGCGGTTTACGGCCGCGGCCGGCTCGAGGAAACGGCCGCCGTCCGAAAACGAGTCCGGCGTGACGTTCAAAATCCCGATCACGAGCGGCCGCTCGAGGCGGTAGGTCTTTCCTTTGAGCTCGAGCGACGAGACGGCGTCCCACGCCGCCACGACGCGGCACATGGCCTTTCCCAACCCGTCCAGGCCGAAGTCCTGACCCGCGAGCTTTTCGCCCACGGCCCCGAGCGCCGCCGCGGTACCGAACAAAAGGGCGTCGCTGCGGGCGACGCGGCAGGTGACGACGTGCTTGTTCACCGCGGCCTCGGCCCCCGCGGACAACGCCTCTTGCTTCAATATGTTGGCGGCAACGTTTTTGAGGTTCTTGACGTAGAGCGCGCGGCCGGTGAACTTGGCCGCCATTATGTCGACGCCTTGCGGGTGCACGCCGATAGCGGCCATCAGCTCCCGCGCCGGCGCCGGCGTATCGAAACTTACGGTCCGTACCGAAACCGGGTCGTCGGTGTCGTCGGTCATTACGTCTCGAGGGCCGGCTCGGCGTCGGGCATCTCCCTCGCCCTCTTGACGGCCTTCTTCGCGCGGCCCTCGCCCGGCCGCTTCTTCTTTTTCGCGGCCGGCTGCTTCTCGAACGGCGGCAACTTCTTGCCGGCCAACAAAGCATCTATCTCCCCGCCGGTGAGCGTCTCGCGCTCGAGGAGCTCGCCCGCGATGAGCTCCAGTTGCTTCTTGCTCTTCTTCAACAATTTGTGCGCCCGGCCGTACGCCGCGTCCACCAAACGCCTTATCTCGCCGTCTATGGCCTGGGCCGTTTGCTCGGAGTAGTCGCGGTGCTGTGTTATCTCGCGGCCGAGGAAGATGGCCTCCTCCTTCTTGCCGAAGGCCACCGGGCCCAGCGCCTCGCTCATTCCCCAATCGCACACCATCCGGCGCGCGAGCTCGGTGGCGCGCTCGATGTCGTTGCCGGCCCCGGACGTCTCCTCGTTGAACGCCAGCATCTCCGCGGCCCGGCCGCCCAACATATGGTCCAACAATATGCCGCAGTATTCCTTGGAATACATGTGCTTCTCTTCTTCGGGCAGCGACTGCGTCAGGCCCAGCGCCATCCCGCGCGGGATGATGGTGACCTTGTGGACCGGGTCCGAGCCGGGCGTGAGCTTGGCCACCAGCACGTGGCCTGCCTCGTGGTAGGCGGCGATCTTCTTGTCCTTCTCGCTGATGACGCGGCTCTTGCGCTCTGGCCCCATCATGACCTTGTCGCGCGCCTCCTCCAGGTCCGCCTGCGCTACCGCCTTTCGGTCCTTGCGGGCGGCCAGCAGCGCCGCCTCGTTGACGAGGTTCGCCAGGTCGGCGCCCGAGAAGTACGGCGTCCCGCGCGCGATGGCCTCAAGGTCGACGGCGTCGGCGAGCGGGATCTCGCGGGTATGGACTTCCAGGATGCCCAGACGTCCTTTGATGTCCGGGCGGTCGACGACGACGGTGCGGTCGAAGCGGCCGGGGCGAAGGAGCGCCGGGTCGAGGACGTCGGGGCGGTTGGTCGCGGCCAGCAGGATGACGCCCTCGTTGCTCTCGAAGCCGTCCATCTCGACCAGAAGCTGGTTGAGGGTTTGCTCGCGTTCGTCGTGGCCGCCGCCGAGGCCGGCGCCGCGCAGCCGCCCCACGGCGTCCAACTCGTCGATGAAGACGATGCAGGGCGCACGCTTCTTGCCCTCGTCGAAGAGGTCTCGTACCCGCGCGGCGCCCACGCCCACGAACATCTCGACGAAGTCGGACCCGGAGATGTTCAGGAACGGCACGCCGGCTTCGCCGGCCACGGCGCGGGCCATCAGCGTCTTGCCCGAGCCCGGCGGCCCCACCAGCAGGACGCCCTTGGGGATCTTGCCGCCCAGCCGCTGGAACTTGTTGGGGTCCTTCAGGAACTCGATTATCTCCTCGAGCTCCTCTTTGGCCTCCTCGGCGCCGGCGACGTCCTCGAACGTCACTTTCTGCTTGCCCTCGTCGAATAGGCGGGCGCGGCTCTTGCCGAAGGACATCGCTTTATTGTTGGGGCTCTGCATCCGGCGGAAGAGCCAGATGAAAAACGCGAACAACAAGATATACGGGCCTACCGAGACGAGAATCGTAAACCAGGCCGACCTCGCCTCCTGGGTATCGACTCTGACGCCGGCGGCCTCGAGCTCTTTGACGAATTCGGAATCCACTACCGGCGCCTGGGTCTTGAACTTGGTGAAGGGCTGAGCGTCGCCCTCGGTGCGGGCCTCGCGGCTCAGCTCGCCGGTAACCTTGTTCTCCTTAAGCGTCACCGTCGCCACAACGCCTTTGTCGAGCAGGTCGGTAAATTTCCAATAAGGTATTCTGGCGACGCGCTCGGATTTCATCACGAAAAACTGGTAAACCGAGGCGACGGCCAATATTATAATCAACCACGGGAGCAATCCCCGTAAAGTACGCTTCATCGAAACCTCCGAACGGCGGAATGAACGTCATCCGCCCGATATTTTCGTAATTTATCCCGATTAAGATTATCATAATCGCCCTTTTAAAACAAGGCAATTTGCGGCTTAGCGCGCGCCGTCGCCCACCGGCGAGAGGGCGGCGAAACGCGCGCCGTCGCCGTCGTCGGCGCCGCAAGGCCTTATTTTAAAAGATTTATTGACACGTCACGGGGCGGATGTTATAAAAAAGTCCTTCTTCTCTTACCAGTTTAGCTCAAAGGGCGCCAACCCGACGGGTGGGCGCTTAGGCGAGAGGGTTTACTCGCCGCTTACCCGCAATACGATGCTAGGCGCACAAGGTACGGTTCAAGTTTACGCCGGCGACGGCAAGGGCAAGACCACCGCCGCCCTCGGCCTCGCGCTGCGCGCCTGGGGCCACGGCGCGCGGGTACTCGTTATCCAGTTCATGAAGGGTCGGATAAATTACGGCGAGCTGGAGGCCGCGCGAAAACTCGAGGGTTTCGACATCGAACAGTACGGCCGCGAGACCTTCGTCGACCACGACGAGCCGGCGGCGGAGGACGTCGCTTTGGCGCGCGAGGCGCTGGAGCGGGCGCGGCAGGTCGTCGCCGAGAACGCGTACGACCTCGTCATCTTGGACGAAGTGAACGTCGCCGCCGACTACGGCCTCGTCGCCGTAAGAGAAATCCTGGACCTCATATCGCACAAACCTCCCGAGATGGAACTCGTCCTGACGGGCCGCGGCGCGCCCGCCGAATTCGCCGACGCCGCGGACCTGGTGAGCGAGGTGCGGGAGATAAAGCACCATTACCGCATCGGCGTCCCGGCGCGGAAAGGGATCGAGTTTTGAAGGGCGCCGGCGTAGTAACGGCGACCGACTTCCTGGAGCGCTTCCTGGCCGGCGACCGCCTCGCGCTGGCGCGGGCCATATCCGCGGTGGAGGACGAGGCCGACGGCTACCGCGACTTCCTGCGCGAGATATACGGCCGCGCGGGCAAAGCGTACCTGGTAGGCATCACCGGGCCGCCGGGGGCCGGCAAGTCGACGTTGGTGTCGCACCTGGCGGAGCGCTACGCCGCCGCGGGGCGGGACGTGGGCGTGGTCGCGGTGGACCCGACCAGCCCCTTCACCGGCGGCGCGCTGTTGGGCGACCGCATCCGGATGAATGAGCTGGCCGGCAACGAGCGCATCTTCATCCGCAGCATGGCGACGCGCGGCGGCCCGGGCGGCCTGGCCAAGGCTACGGGCGAAGTCGCGCTGACGATGGACGCCTTCGGCCTCGACCTCGTGCTCATCGAGACGGTGGGCGTGGGCCAGAGCGAGCTCGACGTCGCCAACTCCGCCGATACGACGGTGGTAGTCGTCGTCCCGGAGTCCGGGGACGCGGTCCAGGCGATGAAGGCCGGCCTGATGGAGATCGCCGACGTGCTGGTGGTCAACAAGGCCGACCGCGAGGGCGCCGAGCAGATGGCGCGCGAGCTCCGCGTCACGCTCGAGCTCAAGCCCGAAGACGGGTGGCGGCCACCGGTGGTCATGTCGGTCGCGACCGAGGGGCGCGGCGTGGACGAAATACTGGAGGCGGTGGCGGTCCACCGCTCGCACCTCGAGAAGTCGAACGGGTTGACGACGCGCCGCCGCGCGCGGGTGCGACGCCAGCTCGAGGAGCTGCTCGAGTACGAATTCAAGTGCGTTTGCGCCGCCGCGCCGGCCTACGAAAATTTATTGGAATTATTAACGGCCGAGGTACAGCAAGGGCTACTTACGCCCTACGAAGCTTCGGCCCGGCTCTTTAAAGAAGTCTCTCGCGAAATATAACGCCGAGGAGAAGAGAAGATGGCCTGGAACTGGGACCCCGCGCAGGAAAAAGTACGCGAAAAGGCTCGTGCCTTCGCCAAAAAGCACATCGACCCGGTGAGCGAGCAGCTCGACCGCAGGCCGCCCGAGTTCCCGGAAGACGTTTTCAAGGCTATGGGCAAAGCCGGCTACCTCGGCTACCCGGCGGACCCGGCATACGGCGGCGGCGGCCAGAACAAGTTGCTATACGCGACGCTCATCGAGGAGATATCGTACGCCGACGCGGCTTTTGGCATCGTTATGGCGGTGCAGGTGCTGGCCTCGTACCCCATCCAGAAGTTCGGCACCGAAGAGCAGAAGAAGAAGTACCTGCCGCCGATGAACGCCGGGGAGACCCACGGCGCCTTCGCGCTGACCGAGCCGAGCGCGGGCTCCGACGCCGCGGCGCAACAAGCCACCGCGGTCCTCGACGGCGACCACTACGTCCTCAACGGCGAGAAGATCTTCATCACCTCCGGCAACGTGGCCGACGTCGTCGTCGTCATTTGCAAAGCCAACACCGCCGAGAACCCGGACAAGTTCAAGGTCTCGGCCCTCATCTTCGACAACCCCGACGACCCGGGGTACACGACCGAAATTTTAAAATACAAGATGGGGATACGCGCCTCGACTACGGCCCGCCTGTACTTCAAGGACGTAAAGATACCTAAAGAGAACCTCCTGGGTGAGCACGGTAAGGGTTTCCGCGTCACGATGAACACGCTCGACGGCGCCCGCATCGGCGTCGCCGCCCAATCCGTCGGCATCTGCCAGCGCGCCTTCGACCTCGCCTCGGCCTACGCCAAAGAGCGCGAGCAATTCGGCGCGCCCATCGCCAAGCTGCAGGCCATCCAGTGGATGATCGCCGATATGTCGGTCCGGCTCGAGGCGGCGCGGCTTCTGACGTACAAGGCCGCGCGCAAGGAGGCCGCGGGCGAGCCTATGGGCCTGGAGGCCGCGCAAGCCAAGCTCTACGGCTCCGAGGCGGCGAATTTCTGCGTCGACCGCTGCATGCAAATCCACGCCGGCTACGGCTACGTCGGCGACTTCTCGGCCGTCGAACACCTCTACCGCGACCAGCGCATCACCGAAATTTACGAGGGCACCTCCGAGGTGCAACGCCTCGTCATCGCGGGCCATCTGCTGCGGTAAAAAGACCTAAAGGCCGTTAAAAGGACCGAGTAATATGTTCGATAAAAAGGAATTGGAAAAAGTCGCCCGGGCTAAGGCGGAATGGGATAAAGAAGCCGCCGATTGCGAAGAACGGAACGCCCTCTTCGAGACCGTGAGCGGCCTGCCGGTGGCGCCGCTCTACACCCCGGCCGACGTCGACGGCCTCGACTACGGCGAGGACCTCGGCGTCCCGGGGGAGTACCCCTATACCCGCGGCGTCCAAACCAACATGTACCGCGGCCGGCTGTGGACCATGCGTCAATTCTCCGGCTTCGGCTCCGCGGAGGACACGAATCAACGCTACAAATACCTGCTGAGCCACGGCCAGACCGGCCTCTCGGTAGCCTTCGACCTGCCCACCATCATGGGCCGCGACTCGGACCACCCGTACGCGCACGGCGAGGCGGGCAAGTGCGGCGTCGCTATCTCGTCGCTGGCCGACATGGAGGTCCTCTTCGACGGCATCCCGCTGGCCGAGGTGTCAACGTCGATGACCATCAATGCCCCCGCGGCGCTTCTCCTGGCGTACTACGTCGCCGTGGGCGAGAAGCAGGGCGTCGACTCCAAGCTGCTGCGCGGCACCATCCAGAACGACATCCTGAAAGAATACATCGCCCAGAAGACGTGGATCTACCCGCCCGAGCCGTCGATGCGCATCATCACCGACATCATGGCCTACTGCGCCGACGAGGTCCCGAAGTGGAACACTATCTCCATTTCGGGGTATCACATCCGCGAGGCCGGCTCCACCGCGGCCCAGGAACTCGCCTTCACGCTGGCCGACGGCTTCGCGTACGTCGAGGCCGGCGTCGCCGCCGGCCTGGACGTGGACACGTTCGCGCCGCGCCTCTCCCATTTCTTCAACGCCCACCTCGACTTTTTCGAGGAGATAGCGAAGTACCGCGCCGCCCGGCGCATCTGGGCCAAGCGGATGAAGGATAAGTATAAGGCCAAGAACCCGCGCAGCTGGCTCATGCGCTTCCACACCCAGACGGCGGGATGCAGCCTTACGGCGCAACAGCCGGAGAACAACATCGTCCGCACCGCGCTCGAGGCGCTGGCCGGCGTGCTGGGCGGCACGCAGTCGCTCCATACCAACTCCATGGACGAGACGATGGCGCTGCCCTCCGAAAAGGCGGTCCTCATCGCCCTCCGCACGCAGCAGATAATCGCCTACGAATCGGGCGTCGCCAATACCATCGACCCCCTCGCCGGCTCGTACTACGTCGAGTATATGACGAACAAACTCGAGCAGGAGGCCGAGGAGTACTTCGAGAAAATCGAAGCGTTAGGCGGCGTCCTTAAAGCCATCGAGAAGGGTTTCTTCCAGAAAGAAATCGCCGACGCGGCGTACGCCTACCAGAAGAAGATCGAGGCGGGGACGCGGATCGTCGTCGGCGTGAACGAATTCGAGCTGGCGGACGAAAAAATAGAGATGGACCTTTTGAAGGGCGACCCGGCGGTGGAGGAACACCAGAAGAAGCGGCTGGCGAAGGTGCGCGCGGAACGCTCGGAGGCGGAGTGGAAGAAGGCGCTCGACGGCCTGCGGCAGGCCGCGCGCGACGGGACCAACCTCATGCCCCACTTCCTGGCCTGCGCGCGGGCGTACGCCACGCTGGGCGAGACGCTGGACATCTTGCGCGAGGAGTTCGGCGAGTACAAGGAAACGCCGATGTTCTAGGCCGGCTCGAACCGGCTTGGTACGCAGCGAGGTAGCTTATGGGACGAAAAAGAATACGCGTACTGGTGGCGAAGCCGGGCCTCGACGGCCACGACCGCGGCGCCAAGGTGGTGGCGCGGGCGCTGCGCGACGCCGGCATGGAGGTCATCTACACCGGCCTGCACCAGACGCCGGAGGCCATCGTGGAGGCGGCGCTGCAGGAGGACGTCGACGTCGTCGGCCTGTCCATACTCTCCGGCGCGCACATGACGATGTTCCCTCGCGTCCGGGAGCTTTTGCGCGAGAAGGGCGCCGAGCACGTCGTCATCACGGGCGGCGGCATCCTGCCCGAGGACGACATCGCCGAACTGCAAAAGGTCGGCATAGGCCGTCTGTTCACGCCCGGCACCACCACCGATGAGATCGTTAAGTACATCCGCGAGGCCGCGGCCTCGGATAATTAACCCGCGGTAACTTCCATGGCCAACGAAGAACTCTACGAGAGGTTGGCGAAGGTGCGCGCCCGGGCGCTGGAGGGCGGCGGCCCGGAGCGCGTCGCCAAACAACACGACGCCGGCAAGCTCACCGCCCGCGAGCGCCTCGACATCCTCCTCGACGAGGGCACCTTCCGCGAGCTCGATGCCACCGTCGTCCACCGCTGCCACGACTTCGACATGGAGAAGCGCCGCGTCCCGGGCGACGCCGTCGTCACCGGCTACGGCCGCGTCGACGGCCGCCTCCCCTTCGTCTTCGCCCAGGACTTCACCTCCTTCGGCGGCACCCTCACCAAAGCCCACGGCGAGAAGATCTGCAAAGTGTGCGACCACGCCCTGCGCGTGGGCGCGCCCATCGTGGGCCTCAACGACTCCGGCGGCGCGCGCATCCAGGACGGCGTCGACTCGCTGGCCGGCTACTCCGACTTCTTTTTGCGCAATACCCTCGCCTCCGGCGTCGTGCCGCAGATAGCCGCCATAATGGGCCCCTGCGCCGGCGGCGCCGTTTACTCGCCCGCGGTGATGGACTTCACCTTCATGGTGGAGGGCACGTCCTATATGTTCCTCACCGGCCCGGACGTCATCAAGACCGTGATGAACGAGGAGGTAACGTTCGAGGAGCTGGGCGGCGCCCGGGTCCACGCCACCAAGTCCGGCTGCTGCCATGTCGTCGCCGCCAACGAGGTGGAGTGCCTGCAAGAGATACGCCGCCTCCTATCCTTCCTGCCGCAGAACAACCTCGACGAGCCGCCGTACGTCGAGACCGGCGACGACCCGGCTCGAGCCGACGCCGAGCTCGACGCGCTCCTCCCCGACTCGCCCAACAAACCCTACGACATGAAGGACGTCATCCGACACGTCGTCGACAACGGCGACTTCTTCGAGATTCACAAAGATTTCGCGCCCAACATGATATGCGGCTTCGCGCGCATGGCGGGGCGGACCGTCGGCATCAACGCCCACCAACCGCTGGTGCTGGCCGGCTGCCTGGACATCAACTCGGCCTGCAAGTCGGCGCGCTTCATCCGCTTCTCCGACGCCTTCAACATCCCCATCCTCACCTTCTCCGACGTGCCGGGCTTCCTCCCCGGGACGGCGCAGGAGTACGGGGGCGTCATCAAACACGGCGCGATGCTGTTGTACGCGTACGGCGAGGCCACGGCCCCCAAGGTCCACGTCATCGTCCGCAAGTCGTACGGCGGCGCCTACGCCGTCACCTCCACCAAGCACATGCGCGGCGACACGGTCTACGCCTGGCCCACGGCGCAAATCGCGGTGATGGGCCCCGAGGGCGCGGTGAACATTTTGCACCGGCGCGAGCTGGCCGAGGCCAAGGACGCGGAGGCGCTGCGTGAAAAACTCGTCGCCGAGTTCCGCGAGAAATTCGCCAACCCCTACATCGCCGCCGAGCTGGGTTACGTCGACGAGGTCATAATGCCGCGCGAGACGCGGCCTCGCATCATTCAGGCGCTCGAGATGCTCCGCAACAAACGCGACAAGAACCCGCCCAAGAAACACGGGAATATACCGTTGTAAATATGGTAGAGAGTATGAACGACTTTCTTATATTCGGCGCGGTCGCTTTGTTCGCCACGGCCGCTGAGGACAAGGTGACCGACGAATGAGCGACGGCGTCGAAATCAGCCTCGGGCCGCTCGAGCCCATGCCCGTCATCCTCGACCTGTGCGCGGGCGGCGAGGGCATAATCGCCCGGGCGTACCCGGGCCGCGTCATCGGCGTGGATTCGCAGATATCGGAAATCAACGCAGCCCGGCCCAAGTGCCCGCCGCGCACCATCTTCCTCGTGGGCGACGCGACGCGCACGCAGTTCGTCGAAAACACCTTCGAGCACGTCACCGTCTTCTTCGGCCTGATGTACGTGAAGGGCGCCGAGGCCAAGCGCGCGCTCGTGGCCGAGGCGGCGCGCGTCCTAAAGGCCGGCGGCCGCCTCCACATCTGGGGCGCGCCGGTCCCCCCGGGCGACGACGTCTTCGGCGTCGCCGTCACGGTGACGCTGCCCGGCGGGGAGGTCGCGCGGACGGGATACCGCGTACGGGGCGAAGGCCGCGAGCAAAACCTCGAGACGGTCCGGGAATTCGCCGCGGCCGCGGCCCTGGAGGTAGAGGTGGAGGACGACCACGGCGACTGGTTCTACCTGCGCCTCACGAAACCCAAGACCTCGCATGTTTAAAAAGGTATTGATAGCCAACCGGGGCGAGATCGCCGTCCGCGTGATGCGGGCGTGCCGGGAGCTCGGCATCCGGAGCGTGGGCGTCTACTCCGACGCCGACCGGCCGGCGCCCCACGTCCGCTACGCCAACGAAGTCTACAACGTCGGCGCCGCGCCGGCGAGCGAGTCTTACCTCCGGATAGATAAAATAGTCGACGTCGCGCGGCGAGCCGGCGCGGAGGCGGTGCACCCGGGGTACGGCTTCCTGGCGGAGAACGCCGACTTCGCCGCGGCGTGCGAAGACGCGGCCCTGGTCTTCGTCGGGCCGGCGCCGGCGACGCTGCGGGCCGCGGGCGACAAGCAGGGCGCCCGGGCGACGATGGCCGCGGCCGGCATTCCGGTGATACCGGGCTCGCCGCCCGAGCTGCGGGAAGACGACGCCATCGCCCGGGCGGCGGCCGAGATCGGCTGGCCGGTGATGATAAAGGCCGCGGCCGGCGGCGGCGGCAAGGGCATGCGCGTGTGCGCCCGCGCCGACGACTTCGCCGAACTCCTCAAACACGCCCGGAGCGAAGCGCGCTCGGCCTTCGGCGACGACGCCGTATACGTCGAAAAATGCATCGCGGGGCCGCGCCACGTCGAGTTCCAAATCCTCGCTGACGCCCACGGCAACGTCGTCCACCTCCACGAGCGGGAGTGCTCCATCCAGCGCCGCCACCAGAAGCTGGTCGAGGAGTCGCCCTCGCCCGCCCTCGACGACGAGTTGCGGGCGCGGATGGCCCAGGCCGCCCTAAAAGCGGCCCGCGCGGCAAACTACACCAACGCCGGCACCATAGAGTTCCTGCTCGACGCCGACCGCAACTTCTACTTCCTGGAGGTGAACGCCCGCCTTCAGGTTGAGCACCCGGTGACGGAACTCGTAACGGGCGTCGACCTCGTCAAGGAACAGCTCCGCATAGCCGCCGGCGAGCCGTTGGCCTTCGCGCAGGACGACGTAAAACCCCGGGGCGCGGCGATCGAGTGCCGCATCTCGGCCGAAGACCCGGACAACAACTTCTACCCGGCGACGGGGACGATCTCGCGGCTGCGGCTGCCCTCCGGCCCGGGCGTCCGCTTCGACGGCGGCATCGCCCAAGGGTACGAGGTGCCCATATACTACGACCCGCTCATCGCCAAGCTGGTGGTATGGGCCGAGGACCGGCCGCTGGCCGTCGAGCGGATGAGCCGCGCGCTCAACGAGTTCGTCCTCGACGGCGTCGCGACCACCATTCCCTTCCACCGCTGGGTTATGGCGTCGGAGGTTTTCCGAAAAGGCGAGTTCGACACCTCTTTCGTGGAAAAATATTTCCGGCCCGAAGCCTCCCACGCCGAAAGGCAGGAGAAGGCGGCGGCGGTGCTGTGCACCATTCTCAGCCACCTCCGCGGGGCCGAGGCGCCCGCCGGCACGGACGGCGCCGGCCCGGCGACCGACGCCTGGCGATTGGCCGCCCGCCGCGAGAGCGTAGGCGAATGATGCGCTACTGGACCACCATAGGCAGCCGCACGTACGAACTCACGGTGGAGGGCGAAGGGCCGTCGCCGGCCGTAACCGTCGACGGCGAGCCGTGCGACATCGACTACTACGAAGTCGCGCGCGACGCTATCTACTCGCTGATACTCGACGGAAACTCCGCCGAGCTGTGGGTGCGGCGCGACGAGCGCGGCGGTTACGTCGTCTTCGTAGCCGGCCACACCCTCGCGGTGTCGGTGGAGGACGAGCGGCGGCGGCGCATCCGCGAACTTAAGGGGGGGGCCGGCGAGGGCGAACAGGCCGCGGCCGAGGTGAAAGCGCCCATGCCGGCGATGGTGCTGGACGTCCTGGTCGCGCCCGGCGACGAGGTTGCCGAAGGTCAGGGCCTCTGCGTCGTCGAGGCCATGAAGATGGAGAACCTGATGCGCGCACCGCGCGGCGGCGTCGTGAAAGAAGTTAAAATCGAAAAAGGGCGAGGCGTCTCCCTGGGCGACGTCCTGGTCGTCATCGAATGACGCGGAAAAATAGAGAGAGCGCCGAACGCCACGTGACGACGACTTCCGGCATAGAGGTCAAGGCAGTATACAAGCCGGAAGACGCGCCGGTCGACTACGGCCTCGAGCTGGGCGACCCCGGCGCACCGCCCTTCACGCGCGGCGTTTACGCCGACATGTACCGCGGCCGGCTGTGGACCATGCGCCAGTATGCCGGCTACGCCACCGCCGCGGACACCAACAAACGCTACCGCTACCTCCTGTCGCAGGGCCAGACCGGCCTCTCCGTCGCCTTCGACCTCCCGACGCAGTGCGGCTACGACTCGGACGCGACGCTGGCCCGCGGCGAGGTGGGCCGGACCGGCGTCGCGATATCCACGCTCGACGACCTGGCCGCCCTCTTCGACGGCATACCGCTGGCCGACGTCTCGACGTCGATGACCATAAACGCCACCGCGCCCACGCTGCTGGCCATGTACGTCGCGCTGGCGCGGCGGCAGGGCGCGGACCCGGCGGAGCTCCGCGGGACCGTCCAGAACGACATCCTCAAGGAATTCTTCGCGCGCGGCAACTACATCTACCCGCCGGCGCCGTCGCTTCGCCTTGCGACCGACCTCATCCGCTACTGCGCGGCGAACATGCCGTCGTGGAACAGCATCTCCATCTCGGGGTATCATATACGCGAGGCCGGCGCCACCGCGGCCCAGGAGGTCGCCTTCACCTTCGCGGACGCCGTCGCGTACGTCGAAGCGGCTTTGGCGGCGGGCTTGGAAGTAGACGACTTCGCGCCGCGGCTGAGCTTCTTCTTCGGCGCGCACAACGACCTGCTGGAGGAGGTGGCGAAGTTCCGCGCCGCGCGGCGGGTCTGGTGCCGGCTGATGGCGGACCGCTTCGGCGCCAAAAACCAGCGCTCGATGATGCTGCGCTTCCACACGCAGACGGCGGGCTGCACCCTCACCGCCCGCGAGCCGGCGAACAACGTCGTACGCGTCGCGCTGCAGGCGCTGGCGGCGGTATTGGGCGGAACGCAGTCGCTGCACACCAACTCCCGCGACGAAGCACTGGCGCTCCCCTCCGAGGAATCGGCGCTCATCGCCCTCCGCACGCAACAGATAATCGCCCACGAGAGCGGCGTCGCCGATACCGCCGACCCCTTGGGCGGCTCGTACTTCGTCGAGGCGCTGACGCGCGAGCTCGAGGCGCGCGTCGAAGAGTATCTCAAAGAAATCGACGCGCTCGGCGGCGCGTTGACGGGGGTGGAGAGTGGCTACTTCGCCGACGAGATCGCCGCGAGCGCGTACCGATACCAAAAGGACGTCGAGGAGAAAAAGCGCGTCGTCGTCGGCGTGAACGAATACGTAACCGAGGGCGCGCCGCCGTTCGAGACGCTTCGCCTCGAGCCGGCGCTGGAGCGCGCCCGGCTTGGGGAGCTGGCCGCTTACCGGGAGAAAAGGGACGGCCCGAAGCTCGAGGAGGCGCTCGCGGCGCTGCGCGAGGCCGCGGCCGGGGGCGGCGCGCCGCTAATGGAACCTACTATCGCCTGCGTCGAGGTAGCGGCGACGGTGGGCGAAATATCCGACGCGCTGCGCGAGGTGTGGGGCGAGTACGACAAGACGAAAGGACGGCCGTGACGGTAAAAAGCGCGAAGCTCGAGCACGTCGGCGTCGCCGTTGAAAGCATAGTCGAGGCGAGGCGGTTTTACGAGGAGGCGCTCGGCCTGACTTTCGGCGGCGAGGAGGTTCTGGCGGAACGCGGCCTCAAACTCGCCTTCTTGGACGCCGGCGGCGTAAAGATCGAGCTGCTCGAGGGCCTGGGCGAGGACCCGATATCCAAATTTATCGAAAAACGCGGCCCGGGTATCCACCATATCTGCTTCAAGGTCGCCGACGTGGACGAGGCGGCGGCCTCCCTCCGCGCCGACGGCTACGAATTCGTTACGGACGCGCCGTACGAGGGCGCGCACGGCTCGCGCGTCATCTTCATGAAGCCGTCGAGTACGTTCGGCGTGCTTATAGAATTGATACAGGAAGGTTAACCAAGCCGGTCCTTTAACCCTAAACGTAAAGGGAGACGTTATGGCACTGGTCACAGTCACCAAAGAGGGCGCGGTAGCGACGGTTACTATTAACCGGCCGGACGCGCTGAACGCCCTCAACAGCGAAGTTTTAGCCGAGCTTGAGAAAATTATCACGGAGCTGGACGGCGACAAAGAGGTCCTGGTCGTCGTCGTGACCGGCGAGGGGAAGGCGTTCGTCGCCGGCGCGGACATCGCCGCTATGGCGGATATGAACGCCGCGCAGGCCAAGGCGTTCGCCGAGAACGGCCAGCGCGTCTTCGGCGCGCGCGCGCGCGCCCACTTCATAACCGTCGCCGCGGTCAACGGCTGCGCGTGGGGCGGCGGCATGGAGCTCGCGCTGGCGTGCGATATGCGGTTCGCCTCCACCAAGGCCAAGATGGGCCAACCGGAGGTCAGCCTGGGCGTGACGCCCGGCTTCGGCGGGACGCAGCGGCTGCCGAAGCTCGTCGGCCCGGGCAAAGCGACGTACCTCTTGACGACGGGCGAGCAAATCGACGGCGCCCGGGCGCTCGAGCTCGGCTTAGTCAACGGCGTCTTCGAGCCGGAGGAGCTTATGCCGAAGGTGAAGGAGCTCGCCGAGGCCGTCGCCAAGAAGGGCCCGACGTCGCTCGCGATGGTGAAGAAGGCCGTGCACGAAGGGTTAACCCTCACCGTCGAAGAAGGCTGCAAGCTGGAGGCGGAGCTCTTCGGCAAGTGCTTCGAGGGCGGCCAGGGCAACGAAGGCATGAAAGCATTCTTGGAAAAGCGCGCGCCCAAGTGGTAGCCGGGCGCGACCGTTCTAAATCGTAAAGGAGGTTGTAATGGCGGAAGATATCGTAATCGCGGGTATTTGCCGTACCGCGGTCGGCAGATTCCTCGGGACCCTCGCGCCGGTGCAGGCGTGGCAGCTGGGCGGCGTCGCGATTAAGGGCGCGGTCGAGCGCGCCGGGATAAAGCCGGAACAGGTGGACGAGGTAATAATGGGCAACGTCGTCTCGGCCGGCATGGGCCAGGCGCCGGCACGGCAGGCGGCGATCGCCGCCGGCCTTCCCCCCACCGTCAACGCCACCACCATAAACAAGGTGTGCGGCTCGGGCGCCAAGGCGATCTCGATGGCGGCGCAGGCCATCAAAGCCGGCGACGAGGAGGTCGTTGTCGCCGGCGGCATGGAGTCGATGTCCAACGTCCCGTTCTACTTCTACAAAGGCCGCAAGGGCCAGAAGATGGGCAACATGGAACTCGTCGACGGCGTAATCCAAGACGGCCTGTGGTGCGCCTTCGAGGATAAGCACATGGGCCTCTTGGGCGACTTCACCGCGCAGAACTCGGGCATCAGCCGCGAGGAACAGGACGAGTGGGCCGCGAACAGCCAGGCCAAGGCGTTGGCCGCGATAAAGGAAGGCAAGTTCAAGGCCGAGATCGTTCCGTTTGAAGTGCCTCAGCGCAAGGGCGACCCCATCGTCTTCGACACCGACGAAGGGCCGCGGGAGACCAGCGCCGAGAAGCTCGCCAGGCTCAAACCGGCATTCGGCAAAGACGGTACCATTACGCCGGGCAACGCGCCGGGCCTCAACGACGGCGCCGCGGCGACGGTGGTCATGACCGCCGCCAAGGCCAAGGAGCTGGGCGTCACGCCGGACGCCACCATCGTCGGTTACGCCTCGGCCCACGTCGAACCCAAGATGCTGTTCTACGCTCCGGTGGACGCCGTCAAGCGGTTAATGGCCAAGACGGGCGAGTCCATCGGCGACTACGAACTCATCGAGATCAACGAGGCCTTCAGCGCGCAGGTCCTGGCGGACGGCAAGGAGCTCGGCTGGGACTGGGACCGCGTGAACGTGAACGGCGGCGCGGTGGCGCTGGGGCATCCCATCGGCGCCTCGGGCGCGCGCATCCTGGCGACGCTGGTATACGCGCTCAAGGACCGCGGTTTGAAGCGCGGCCTGGCCACCGCTTGCCTGGGCGGCGGCGGCGCGGTCGCGATGAGCATAACGGTTTAATCATAACCCATACGCAGGGGAGGCAACATGGCTATAAAGAAAGTCGCCGTCGTAGGCGGCGGAACTATGGGCAACGGCATCGCGCACATCTTCGCGCAGGCCGGCTTCGACGTGACGCTAATCGACCAATCGAAGGACTTACTCGAAAAGGCGCTCGGCGTCATCACCAAGAATCTGGGGCGCCTGGTCAAGAAGGAGAAGATTTCGCAGGAGGACGCCGACGCGGCGCTGGGGCGCATCACGAAGTCGACGGACCTGGGCGACGCGAAGGACGCGGACCTGGTGGTGGAAGCGGTTTTCGAGGACCGCGACCTCAAGAAGAAGATTTTCAAAGAGCTGGACGAGAAGTGCAAACCGGAGGCCGTCCTGGCGTCCAACACGAGCTCGATACCGATAACCGAGATAGCGGGCGTGACGAAGCGGCCCGATAAAGTGATCGGCATGCACTTCATGAATCCGGTGCCGGTGATGAAGCTGGTGGAGGTCATCCGCGCCATCGCGACGTCGGACGAGACGTACAAGGTGGCGGAGGAGGCGGCCACGGCCGTCGGCAAGACGCCGGTAGAGGTCAACGACTATCCGGGCTTCATCTCCAACCGGGTCCTGCTACCGATGATCAACGAGGCGTGCTTCGCGCTGGACGAGGGCGTCGCGACCAAAGAAGCGATCGACACCGTCATGAAACTCGGAATGAACCACCCCATGGGGCCGCTGGAGCTGGCGGACCTCATCGGCCTTGACGTCTGCCTCGACATAATGGAGGTTCTCTACGACGGCTTCGCGGACTCCAAGTACCGGCCTTGCCCGCTGCTGAAGAAGATGGTCCTGGCCGGATACCTGGGCCGCAAGACGAAGAAAGGTTTCTACGATTACGAGTAACGACTATACGTTAGGGCAAACGACGTAGGGGCGACTGGCCAGTCGCCCCTACAACGGCCCAAAACTAAACCCCGGCCGAGAGGCCGGGGTTTCTTCACGAGGGTAGACGCGCCGGCTAAACTTACCCTCCCGAGAATAACTTCTCCAGCTCGGCGAAGGCGCCCTCCCAATTACGCACGAACCACTGCCGCGCCTCCTCCCACTCGTCGGTGCCGCGCCACCCGGTGTGGACGAGGTGGACCTCGGTGCGCGGCTCCCCCTCCTCCTCGGCCGGGACGAACGCCACCGTCACGTGCGTCAGCGGCTCGCACTCGTTCATGAAATCGGAATATTGCTTGGGCCCCTTCCACTCGAAGGCCAGCAGCTTGCCCGGCTCGAGCGCCGTTATCCGGCAGCCGATGGTGCTGTCGAATTCGGGCTCCGCCGGGTTCCATAAGAGCTCGTACTTGCCGCCCACGCGCGGCTCTACGTCGGCCTTGACCGCGAGCCACTTCTCCAGCTCACCGTTTACCGTGAACATCTCGAAGGCCCGCGCGACGTCGCACGGCAACCTCACGGCCTGGTAGATTATCTTATCCATCGCCTCTCCCCTTCCTCGACGTCGTTCGTAATAATTACTCGTTATCCAGGCCGTATACCTGCCGCGGCGCGAGGTACTCGGGGAATCTGTCGATTAGGGCCTTACGTGCGAGGAAGCAGAGGTGGCACTCGTCGACGTACTCGCCGCGGAGGTCGAGGTCGTACGCGCGGACGAGCTCCGCCGGGCCGCCGCGCAGTAGCGCCCCGCATATCGGATGGGCGTCCGCGTCGTATCCTTCCACCAATCGCGACAGCGGCGTCTCCCACATGTTGCCCATACTCAGGCCCTGGCATAAGTGCACGTGGCCGAAGGCGTCGAGGTGGACGCGGCCGGGATTTCTAAGTTCCTCGCGGGTGCACTCGGCGAACTCCTCCCACGGCCTTGTCGGTAACCCCTCCACCAGCTTCTCGACGGCGCGCCCCCGCATCACCGCTCCTCCTTTTATCACCGGCTCGCCCTTTTCGACGCCGAACTCGACCGTCGGCTCGTCGATGCAGATCGCGCCCGACGATACGCCGAGCTCGGCCGCGGCGCGGGAGGCAACCTTGGCCGGCGTCTCTTCCTCGTCGCCGTGGTGATAGGCGTCGTCGCTCACGGAGAGGTCGTCCGTCCCGGCCTCCCGGAGAGGGCCCAGCCAAAGCGCGGCATCTTCCGCGGCCGTCGCCCAGTAGCAGTTGGTCACGATCCCGGCCTTGAAGCCGCGCGCCCGCGCCATTTTGATCCCCTCTACCATCAACGGGTAGTAGAGGAACGGCTCGCCGCCCTCGTAATAGATAAACCCGATCTTGCCGAGTTTTTGGGCCTCGTCGAGGGCCGCGCGAAGTTGCTCGAGCGTAAACGTCCCCTCCGCGTGCGGGCCGCAGTACAGGAAGCAGTGGTCGCACTCGAAGTTGCACGCGTACGTCAGAAGGAAATGTAATCCCTTGAGCATAGCCGTATCCCTTTCGCCGTTACAACTTTTTCGAGTCCGGCGCGGCCCCTTCCAACCGCTTCCCCATGCTCACGCGCTCCTCCACCGCGTAGCCCAGGTTCTCGTAAAAGGCGACGGTTTCCCTGTTGGGGGCGCGTACCTGAAGGTTGAGTTTGGGGCAGCCCATGGCCGCCAATCGCTCCTCGACCCGCTTCATGAGCGCGGCGCCGATGCCCCGGCGCCGGCGGTCCGGCTTGACGGCGACGTAGTAAACCCAGCCGCGGTGGCCGTCGTACCCCGCCAAGGCCGTGCCGACGACGTCGCCGCCGTCGACCGCGACGAAGAAGAGGTCGCGCTGGACGGCGAGCTTGCGGCGAATGTCGGCCTCGGGCTCGTTCCACGGCGGCGCGTCCGGAAAGACCTCGCGCCACAGCGCCGCGACGGCGGCCTCGTCACTTTCCTCGTAGGTCCTAATCTCGGCCATCTCGCACCTCGAAACGGCCTAAGTGCCGTCACCGGGACTAATTTTAAACCGCAGCAGCGCGCCGACGTGGCCGCCTTGGGCCAGGGCGCCGCCCTCCGCCGGGACGAAGCTCACGTTAGCCCCGGTCGTCTCGGCGAGGCTAGCCAGCTTCTCGACGACCTCGGGCGCGCCGGCCGCCGTTTCGTAAAAACCTTTGCCGATAACCAATGTGTCTACCGCGCCCATTTGCAGCGCGCGCTCCGCGGCCTTGGCGCCCGCGACCGCCAGGCCGCCCCGCCGGAGCTCGCCCGCGTAGCGCTCGAGCAACTTCGCCTCCTCGTCCCGCTCCGCCTCCTCGAGTACGGGCCTGATCTTCGCCAGCAGCTCGTCGTCGCTCGCGTCCAGGTCCCAGCGGACCGTACCTATTACTTTCCCCCGCCACGCCGGCGACAGCTCTTCCTCCACCGCGGCCACCATCCGGTCGCGGCCTGCGAGCAAAACGCGACCCACGTCGCCCTCCGCGAAAACCTGCTCCGCGCGCTTCGCCACTTCGCCGGCGAAACGTTTGACCTCCTTGTCGCGGCGCCGCTGGTACCGCATCTGCGACCAGCCGCCCACTTTGGAGAGGTGGTGTATATTCTCGCGCAGCGAGTCCTCCTCCTCCGCGACGCGGCCCGCCGCGATATAAATCTTCGCGCCGGCCGCATCCACCGTAATAACGCCCACCGCCTGGTATTCGTCGAGTTGCAGCGCCAGCGGCGCGATGACCGCCTCGTCGTCGACGGCGAGCAGCGGCGCCGGAGGCATAACCAGCTCGACGCCCCGCACGAAGTCGGCGCCCAGGTCGGCGAAGAAGGCCAGCCCCGGGCCGGCGTATCCCCTGGCCTTACTCTCGTTAACGTAATCGGATAAAAACGACAGCGAGCCTTCGAAATAATCCCGCTCCCCGGCGTCCAGGAACGGCGCCAGCCGCGCCGCCTCTTTGGCGACGAAGGCCGCCGCCGCGTCCCACCCGTCGGCGAGCGCCAGATACGCCGACAGGACCGTCCGGTCCGTCCGGGCCAGGCGTGCGAGCTCGTGCAGTACGTCTTCGGTCAATCTCATAATGAATCTCCCGGCGTGAAGTTATTCAACCAGTTCCAGGACCTCTTGCAGCGCCGCCACCCTGGTACCGGCCCATTCCTCGGCGTCGCGGCGGAAGGCGTCGGCGCCCCGGTCCTCCGGCGTCCGGATCAAAACGGCCTCCATACCGACCGCCGTGGCACCGCTCAACTCGCGGCTGCCGCCGTCGCCTACGAACAGGCACGCCGCCGGCTCGACGCCCAAACGCCGGCACGCCAGCTCGTAGACGCGGGGGTCCGGCTTCTTCATACCCACCGCGGCCGACAACACCGCCTCGTCCACCAACGGCGCGAGCGGCGTCTCCGGCCAGGCCGCGACGACCTCCTCCGAGCAATCGCTGATGACGCCGACCTTGAAGCCACGCTCCCGCAGCGCCGCGAGCGTCGCCGCGGCGTCGCCGCGGGGAACGAGGACCCCCCGCACGAAGTCTACGCGCATCGCGACGGCCCTCTCGAGCTGCGCCGGCGTAACGTCCACGCCGAGCTCGCGGCAAAGCGCCCTCAGCTGCTCCGCCACCGGGACCCGGCCCAGCGCCCGCTCGTCGGCCTTCTCGTCCCACAGACTCGAAAAATCACCCGGCGAAATCCCCATCGCGGCGGACATCTCGACGACCAACCGCTCGTACTCCTCAAGTGAGAATATGTCGACCAGCGTCCCGAAGAGGTCGAATATCACGGCGTCGTATTTCAAAGGTTTCCGCTCCATATCTATTAGAAGACGTCGAGGTCGCGGCCCGAGACTACCTCGCCGCCGTACGACTCTTTAACCTCGGCCACCAGCTCGTCGTACGAAACTCCCCACAGGAGTTGATGGTACAGGACCAATAATTTCGGCTCGGCGCGGGAGGCGACCGCGGCCAGCTCGCGGGAGGAGGTGTGGACCGCGGCGTGGTACTTCTGCCACGTCGGCGGGAGCGTTTCAAACCCGGCCGCCGAGTAAACTTCGTGCACGAGGATATCACACCCGCGGCTCTTCTCGACCATAATCTCCGTAGGCGCCGTGTCGCTGGATATGACGACCACGCGGTCGGCCGCTTGGAACTTGTACCCGTACGCGCGCCAGGAGCCGTGGTCGACGTCGAACGCCTCGACCGCGACGTTCTCGTCTTCGTAGACGACGCCCGGGTCGACGTCGTGCGCCTCCACCCGCCAACCGGTTTCGTTGGCCGGCTCGAGGCCGCCGAGGCGCTCTTTAATATCCGCCTCGTACGCCGCCAGGACGCGCTCCGTCATGGCCCGCAGGCCCGGAGGGCCGTACACTTCCAGCGGCTCTTCGCGCTCCAAGGTCCAGGGCGTTAATATTAAATCCGGGTACCCCGCCGTATGGTCCGAGTGGAGGTGGGTAAGGAAAGCCCGCGTGAGCCTCTTGGGGTCGAGGCCCGCGGCGACGGCCCGCCGCACGACGCCCGGGCCGAAGTCGACGACGTACGGCTGCTCGCCCACGACCACCGCCGCCGCCGGCCCGGAACGGCTCGGCTCCGCGTTGGGCGTGCCGGTGCCGAGGAGTATTAACTTAGTCAATGGCTTATCGCCTTTTTCTTCGGTCATAACGTCGCTCCTGCGGCGTTGAGCTTTCATACCGGCCGGGAGGATTAACGCTCGCCGCCGGCCAACGCGACGGTCAGGGGCTCCACGAATCGGCGATACCGATTCCTCTCCGGATTACGTCTATTCCCGCGAGGAGCGCGCGCCGGCCGACGTCGTGGTCGCCGTACCCGGATAAGAAGTACTCCCAGCCGGATAAATAGAACTGAGTGTAACGATCCGCAAACTCGCTTTCGCCGAGGTCTTCCAGAAGCGCGACGACCCTCGTCCGGTTAGCGGTCCACACCTCCGCGAACGGGGCCCCCAGAACGTGCAACACCCGCGGCCCGGTCGGCGAGATGCGCCACACGATTCCGCGTAACGCCTCCCGAAGGTACTTCGCCGGCTTGTCGACGGCGTGCATCGGAAACCGCGTTAAGTACTCCGCCTGGCCCGACAATCGTTTGGCGTCGAGGGCGCGGACTCTGTCGGCCTCGAGCGGCGCCCCTTCCGGGTAGTCTCGGCCGTGTAGCACCGTTATCGCCTCGGCCGGCGTTTGTACGAAATCGGGTTCGTTCAAAAACGAATTGAGGACGAGCAGCTGCGGCCGCGGTACGTGCAGGGGCCGGGGCACCTTCGCGAAATAAGCGGCCTCGGCCGCGGCTTGGAGCTCGAGCGCCTGCTCCGGCGTGCCGAGGTACTTGGCCGCACCCTCGTCGTCGTCGAAAAGGACGTGAACGTCGATGTCGCTGAGCTCCGGGACGTAGTCGAGGGGGGAGGTCCACTCCTTCTGGGCGGACCCTTTGAAATACATGCCGGCGAGCCCCGATTCCGGGACCTTCCGCAACAACGCGTCGACGTACGCGGCCACCATACACTCGACTTCGCGCCGGAGGGCGGCCGGGTCGGGGTAACGCGTGTCCCATGTGATATTCATATCACGTCGTACTGCAGCGGCCGAAGAGCGAGGCCGCGGCCAACGCCGCGACGTTCGTCGGCGCCTGGAACAACCACGTGTAGTAGATATTGGCGAACGAGGTCAAATATCCCTGCGTGACGTAGTGCAGCGGCACGAAGACGGCCGGGAGCCAGGCCAACGCCAAGACGTACGTCCACACGTACCCCGCCAGGCCCCGGAGCAAGAACCTCTCGCCGCCGAGGCGGCGCGCCGCAACGTACCACAGCGCGAACCCGCCGACCGACAGAAAGGCGGCGGCCGGCACCTGAACGGCGAGTTGATACGCCACGCCCGAAATTTTATAAAGCGCGAAGCCGACGAGGACCGCGCCGACGTTTATCGCCGCCAAAGCTAAGCCGTGAAGGAGGGAAGCCGCAAACCTCATTTCGTCTCAGCGGCGTCCCCGCCCCCCCGGCGCTTACGTCGAATAGAGACGATGTGGAGGGTGACGCCGGCCGCGATTACCACCAGGATTATCCGCACGAAGAGGTTGGAAACGGCGAACGCAACCGATAGTAGTATAGCGCCCCACATGAGCGCGAGCGTAAATATTTTCACTCTAACGGGAACGCCCCTCCCCTCCCGGTAATCCCGCACGTAAGCGCCGAACCATCGGTTGCCCAACAGCCAACGATAGAAGCGCTCCGAGCTTCGCGCGAAGCAGGCCGCGGCGAGCAAAAGGAACGGCGTCGTCGGCAAGAGCGGCAGGAACACCCCCACGGCGCCGAGGGCGACGAAGAGGAACCCCGCGGTGACGAGCAGCCATTTTACGAACTTCTTCCGCAACGGGTTTACCGGCACGCGGACCTCCTCCGCGAACTCAGTGTAGGCAAAAACCTTGCGACGGAACGTCGTATGCGGCGCACAAGTCCTCGAACGTCGCCGCCACTTCGTCCCAGTAGGCGGCCGAGGCCACGGCCTTCCTAAACGCCGCGGCGCGCTCCGGGAAATCCCGCCTAAGCGCCGCCTCGAACCTGGGCCAGTCGACGGCGCGGACGTTGAGCGACTCCCCTCGGATGCCGCCCACGAGGTTTTTCACGGCCTCGAAAACTTCCCGCAGGTCCGTGAAACCCGGCAGCACCGGCCCGACCGATACGGACGTTCGAACGCCATTGTCGTGCAGGACCCGAAGCGCCGCGAGACGCCGGGCGGGCGAGGGCGCGCCGGGCTCGAAGGCCGCGCGAACGTCGTCGTCCAACGACGTTATCGTCATCTCCACGGCGCAGTTGCCGAGCTCCCGCAACGTCTCGACGTCCCGCACGACGAGGTCCGACTTCGTCAGGATGCTCACGTCGAAGCCTTCGCCCGAAAGCGCCTCGAGCACGGCGCGCGTCAGGCCCAACTCGCGCTCCAGCGGCTGGTACGCGTCGGTGACGGTGCCGATTAAAACCGAGCCGCCTTTCTTGCGCCGCCGCTCCAGCTGCCGCCGGAGCGCCTCCGCGGCGTTCACCTTTACGTCGACGAACTCGCCCCACGGCTCGTCGTGGCCGGTATACTTCGTCATGAAGCGCGCGTAGCAATACTTGCACGCGTGGGTGCAACCGACGTACGGGTTGATACAGAAATCCGCGCCCGGGATGTTGCTCTTCGTCAATACCGACTTCGCTTGTATCTCTCTAATTAACATGCGGCGTCGGTTACGGCGTCGTACCGATAATCAGAGTCGTCTCGAAGTCGGTGTCGATTCGCTCGACGTCGGCGAGGCCCGCGGCCTCCATCCACCCGCCTATCTCGGCCTCGGCGTACGTATCGCCCGCCTCGGTGTTGACAAGCATGTTGAGCGCGAAGATGACCGGCTGCGGCGGCCCGGCGCGGCCCTCGTCGACGACGAAGTCCTGGATGACGAGGCGGCCTCCCGCGTTCAGCGACGCCGCGCCGTTCGCGATTAGCGCCTCGTTCTCGCGAGGCGAGTTACTATGTAGTAGTTGCGACATGAAGACGAGGTCGTAACCGCGCGGCAGCTCGTCCTCGTTGGCGTCCCCCTCGACGACGTCTATTTTGCCGGACAACCCCTCGGCCTCGACGTAACGTCGCGTAAGGGGCGTTACGGGCGGAAGGTCGACGACGGTGGCCGTTACGCCGTCGCGCGCCCGGGCGAAGGCCATGGCGTACGCGCCGGAGCCGCCGCCCACGTCCAGCACCCGCGCGACGCCGTCGAGGTCGAGCATGGCGACGAGGCGCTCGGCCCGGAGGGAGGCGCCGGCGTGCATGGCGGCTATAAAAGCCTCGGTGCGGCGCTCGCCCGCTTCCCCTCCCGGCCGCTCGAAAGCGGTGGTGCCGGCGCGGACGGCGTCGGTAAGCGTGCTCCACGAATCCCACAGGTTGACCGTGTGCATAAGGCCGGCCATGTATTCGGGCCTCCCGGCGACGAGGAAGCGGGAAGCGGCCTCCGTATTCGCAAATCGGCCTTCCTCTTTGTTAAGCAAGGCGAGCACGGCGAGCGCGTTCATCAGGCGGTCCGTAGCGCGGGGGTCCGTTTCCAGCGCGGAGGCTACCTCGGCCGAGGTCTTACGCTCGTCGCCGAGCTCGGTGAAAACCCCCAGCTCGTACGCGGTCAACAAGATGCGGCTGCGGAAGAAGGCGCGAGCGAGCTGTTGAATGTCGTCCGCGTCGAGGTCCGCTCTCGAGTTATCCTTAGGCATAATGCGGTACCCACATTCTTTTTAACGTCGCCGGCTATTTAAAAAAATGTTTGCTATTCGGCCAGCCTCGGCGACAACGACTTTACGCCTCCGCGCCGGTTCCGGGAGCGGCCGCGGCCAAGGCCCCGGCTAACAACCATAGTGAGATCTTGCTTCTTGCCGACATAATGGGCGTCCCGCCTCTTTGTAAACCCTATACCCGCCGAACCTACGTTGCCATCCTCGAGCCGCTCCAATCGATGACGACTTGTTGCGGGTCGTTCGGGTCCACCTTCAGCCGTATTAGGGCGCCGGGTTGAAACCGGGGTGCCGCGGCCTGCGGGATGACGGTATCGAAGCTGACGACGTACGGCGCGCGCGAGCCGTCGTCCACCTCCAACGTGAGGTTGAGGTACGGCTGGTTGTTCACGGTGACGACGACGCCGCCGCTGTTTTCGGCCAGGCTCAGGACCTTTCCCTTCGCGGGCCGGCCGGTGGCGCGGATGCGCCGCTCCGCCGGGCTGCCGCCGAAGAAAGAGAGCATCGGCTTTATGAAGAACGCGATGGAGGCCGCTACGGGTATCATCATCAGGCCGACGGAGACGGCCGTCGCGACGCCGCTTCCGGTAAGGCGGGCGTACCGCTCCGCGCCGAAGACGTGCGGCGCCCATTGTTCCGAAAACGACCATACAATGATCGGAATGCAGGAGGCGAACACCCAGAGGAACTTAAACCTGCGTTTGGCCAAAGCGCAAACCCCTTTCCGTTCTACTACGTCGCCGGCGGCGGCCGCGAAACTTCTTAGCTTAATACCACATAAACCTTCGCCGCGCAACTACGAGCCGAAGCAATCGAAACCGGCGTTCTTGAACAACGAAAGACTATATTAAAAATGTCGGCATATCTCAATAGGATTGGTGGATTATCGCGAGGTAACTTTTTTATTCGGGGCGCTCCTTTGATATTAACTGAAAAAAAACCGCACCTTTATATCACAAGGTGCGATCTTTCGTCTCCCGCTAATCGGACTATTGGTTTAAGACACTTTTACCTGGGTACGTATTCTGGATATCGGTATATTCCTACTCCCAGAGCTTAAATGCCATGTCGGTGTTTATCGTTTTCGGTTTGGTTCCCGGCGGAGGGCTAAGGTAGAGTGAGTGCCATTGCTCATCGCCGTACCAGCGTTTCGACCTCTGGGCCGGATAGTCACTCCAGACGTCCTTAGAGGAGAACTGCCAGAACCACTGTGGATGGTGCTCCTTATCGAGGGGGCCGAGCTTGTAGCCTTTACAATAAAGCATGATGGAAATCCAGTATTTGGCTCCCTCTCTTTGTACGAAAGGCGGGTCTAAATCAGCGTCGTACTTAAACCCGAACTTCGGGGCAGGCCCTTCTAACCTTTCGACACTGGGAGTAACGTAATACTCTCCTATCGGCTTACCCTGAGGGAGGCTATCAGGGGCGCGTTTCCCATTATCACTATAGAACCTGATGATGAACGGGCACCGGCAGTAGTCGTAGTATACCGGATTACTAAAATCATGGTAAAAATACACGGGCTCGGTCTTGTCGGTTGGTTTCCCCTCGAAGCAGTGGACGCCCCACCATTGGACGCGTGTTATCTTCTTTTTGCTACGGCATTCGAAATCGTCGGCGTTTTCGGCAGCGTATTCTCGTCCCTGCGGATCCAGTACGTACTGAGAGGTAGCGCCGCTAAGCTTCCAACTATGTGGCTGATCCCACTTAGGACAACCGTTCAAAATCAATACGGCCAACGCAAACGCCAAGGTCCCCAGTATTAACTTTTTCATCTTCCTCACCCCTTTTGTGGTATCCTCCGACTACGAAGGATATTTCCTTACGTTGACGACTTTATATAATAACTTTTTAGTTTGTATTCGAAATTACGCCATCCATCATATTTAGCAGCTTATTTACATTCCCCTTAAAATATACAAATTACGCACAAGCATGTCAAGGGTTTTTTACCCTAATTATCCGCTAAACCTATAAGCGGACCCATTCGAGCGAGGGCGACTTAAAAACGAACCCACTCCCCCTCGAACGCCGTCGGGCGCGGCCCGCGACGCCCCGCCCGTTTACGCGGCGTCGGATACGTTAACCCAAACTAAACGCCGAGACGACCTTAACCTGAATCGGCTAAGCGGGTCCGAATCTCGTGCCATATACTTTCCGCGGGAAATCGCCTTTCGCGTAATCGACCTCCCGTTCCCCTTTCACAATAGCTTCGTCCGCGTACGCCTCCACTACCTCGCCTACGATCAGGCTCTTATCCCCGGCCTCTATCTCCTGTTCGACTTTGCATTCCATATGAGCTACACACTCGTCGATAACGGCGACCCTCACCGCGCGCGCCGGCTTCGGCGTCAGGCCCGTCTCCTTAAATTTATCCACGTCGCGACCCGAATGGAAACCGCAGTAGTATATCCCGGCTTTCAAGGCCGCGGCCGGGACGTTTACGACGAACTCCTTCGTGCCGGTTATCAGCTCATAGGAATAGGTCGCGCGTCCTATGGCGCAGGCAAGCAGCGGCGGCCGTTTGGATACCGGCATGCAGAAGCTGACGGCGATGATGTTCGATCCTTTCCGGATATCGCCGCACGTTATCAGGAAATGCCTCATCGGCCACATAAACTCCAGATACTCGACGTCGACCTTCATCTTATCTTGCCTCCCGTTTTTCGCCCAGCCGAACGGCCCGGCGGCCTTCGTCCAATCCCTTCCGAGGCGTCGACGGAATTAACCCTCCTCCTCCCGCACGTCCAAGACTTCCGGCGGTAATACGGCCTCGCCGCGGTGACGTTCGGCCAACCATCGCCGCCACTCCTCGCGAGTCGTGACGTACAGCGTCTCGCCGACGTCCATGCTCGCCAACTCCTTGCGCCGCTCGTAAATTAAAGACGCCGCTAGGCGGCGCCGTGCGGCACGACGCAGAGGAACCGTAAAACATCCGAGCCGGTATTCTTGAAGTTGTGCTTTTCGTTGGGCGGCACGAGGACGACCGTGCCCGCCTCGAGCGGAAATTCGTCCCCTTCGCCGGCGACGACGCCCCGGCCGGCCAGGATGAATACCTCGTGCTCCCAGTCGTGGGCGTGGAACGGCGTGTGGCCTCCCGGCTCGAGCTCGAACTCGCGCATGGCGAAGTTGGGCGCGCCGTCGTCTTTGGCGATAAGCCAGCGGATTTTTACGCCGGCCGCCCCCTCGGCGTCGACGTCGTCCTGGCCGACGTCTCTATAATCTTTAACTAACACCGGTCCTCCATTGTTGAGCGTTACAACTCGTCGCGTATTTTAGCCAACGCCGCCAGGCCCGCTTCCTCCGCCTGCCGCGCCGCGCGGAGCGCCTCGGCCGCCTCGGCCCGCCGGCCCTCGTCCTGAATATGCTCCGACTTCAGGCCGTGGAACGGGAACAGCTCCACGACCTTCTTCAAGTTCTCCGCCACGGCCTCGTAGTTACCTATCGCCTCGTCGAACGGAGCCGCCGGCCCGCCCAGGCGTTCCTTCGCCTCTTTCAGGAATTCGACGGCGAAGCGGCGGCACTCGTGCCAGACGACGGCGTTGTAGGCCATGCCGTGGCCGTGGGCGATATTTCCCTCCACCGCCTTGATCCAGTTATCGAAACCGTCCAGGCCCGCTTTGTACTTGGCGTAAACCCACTCGGCGGGGCTCTGTGCGAACGCGAGCGCGAACGCCAGCGCCTCCCCCACGGCCTTGCGGTCGTCGGCGGCCTCGCCCTCTACGAGCGAATACATCTCGAGCACGCCGATGTCACCCTTGCCGAGGTCCCGCCACGGCTTGGGGCCGGCGCCGTCGTCGCACAGCGGCCCGGAGTAGTAGTAGCCGACGTCGTCGTAGCCGAAGACGACGTAGTACTCCGGGACGTCGAGCTCCCAGCCGTACGTCGGGAGGCCGTTGTCGAGCGCGAGCTTCGCGTTCTCCCAGATAAGCTTGCGCTTCTGCTCGAAGTCGGCGTCTTTCCGGGTGGCGCTCAGGCCGTGGCTCTCGTAACCGACGTTCTTCCCCAGCTTGAGCAGCATCTCGGTATTCCAGGCCGTGGGGCCGCTGGGGCAGACGACGTCGTGGACGTTGATTATGAAGGCGTGGCCCGTCGCGCCGAAGAGCCAAGCGTCGGAGACGCCCATTCCGAGGTAATCCAGACAACCCTTGACGCAGCCCAGGTGCGAGACCCACCGCGGCTTCCACCTTAAATTTTCCAGTTCCTTTTTCATATCCCGCGTCTCCGGTTTGAGTTATGACCCGATATTAAATCCGGTTAGAATATAAGGGCCCGGCCCGGTTACTCCGGCCCGGCCTTCCGGGCCGCGTAAACGACGAGTTCGCCCACCAGCTCCGGCGGCCCGGGGAAGTCCGGCCGCGACGTGACGTCGTCGAACCCGGCGTCCCGCAACAGCGCCCGGAACTCCTCGTCCGTATATCCCTGAAACGTCTGGGCGTGGCGCGTAACGTCGCCGGTCGCCGGGTCTATTATGTAATACCGGGTGGTAGTGGTCCCGCCCGCCTCGTCCCAGAAGTGTTCGTCCAGGCGAACACACGGCCGGTCCGAGAACAGGCCGGCCTCTTCCGTGCGCCAGGTGGCGGGCCCGGTGCCGATGCGCTTAATCATCTCCCGGGGGTGAACCTCCAGGAGGAATATGCCGCCGGGCGCCAGCGCCCGGTGGACGCCTTCGAGGACGGCTCGGCCGTCCGCCGGCCGCAGCGTGCTGAACTCGCCGTAGATGAGCAGAGCCAGGCCGAAGCCGTCGCCGTAATCCCCGGCGCGGACGTCCCGACGGAGGTACGTGACGGCCAGGCCCTCTTTGCGGCCTTCGGCCTTGGCGTAGTCTATCGACGCCGGCGAGTAGTCGATCCCCACGCACTCGTGGCCGAGGCGGGCGAGTCGGCTCGCGTACAGGCCCGGGCCGCAGCAGAGGTCCAGGACCTTCGTGGCCTTTCCCGCCAATAATTCGTTGTGGACCCATTCGACCTGTTCGTCGATCGTCTCGAGTCGGCGGCTGGCGGCGTCGTGCTCCTGGCTCAGGTGCTCGGCCAGCATCCGCGCGCTGAAAGCCGGGTCGCTCCAGGGGATGTTATCGCCCTCGGCCCAGGGCCCCGGCGGAACCCGCCGCCCGATTACGTCCCGCAAGTGCACGGGGAAATTTACCATAACCCGGCGCCGCAACCCAAACATATTTTCCCCACGAAAAACCGCGGCGGCGTGAATAGCAAAATCGCGCACCGTAAAACGCCACGGCGCTATTTAATAAAAACGCCCAGCGCGAGCCGGGCGTTTCTTGGCAGATACGCCGTTACCTGAACAGCGCCTTGACACGGCCGAGGGAGGTCGGCGTAATGGACACCTCGCTTGTGTACCGCCACATCATACCGACCCATTCGCCCTCGACCTGCTTTTTACCGACGGCCCAGCCCGAACCCGGATTTATGAAGTCGAGGTCGCGGACGCGGCCGCTAAGTACGTATTCCTCGCTCGGGCCGGCGGGGGTCCAGTGGTACACCTTCTCTCGCAGCGAGACGCCCCACCCCTCGCTCGGCGTGGGGTACGCCTTAACGTCGCACCGGTCAGCGTACCGCGCCACCTCCGTAAACTTACCGTTCGCGAAGGCGAAGATGACCGAGTCGCCGGCGCGATTAAAGGATACGCGGACCTCGCCGGGAGCGCGGGCGACCAGACCGCCGCAGGTGTAACCCTTCGATATCGGGATTTTGTAGTAGCTTATTTCGCCCGACGGCTTCAGGATGTATAGCCGGTACTCCCACTCTGGTTGTATGCCCTGGTAATACGTGGATACGGCGTAAGCCTCGCCGCTGGGATTGGCGCTCCGGGGAACAGTCAGCCAAATACTAACGTCGTGGTAGGGGTTTAAGAGGCCGAGGTCGAAGATTTGCCACGGTTGGTCGTTCACGTAATAAATAACCAGGCCGTGGCCGTTCGTCTTTTCTCGTCCGGCGGCCCAATATTCGCGCGGGCCGACGCCGACAACGGCCCTGAAACGGTCCATGCCGACCGCAAAGGGATCGCCTATACCCTGCCAATATTGCGCGCCCGGAGAAAGCCGGAAAATCGTTCTGCCGCCGTCGGGTAACCCGTAACACGAGCCGTCGCCGCCTATGGTAAGACGTGAGATTCTTTCGTACGGATCCGGCGCCTTTTTCCATTTGCCGCGGCCGTATTTCCAGACGTAGTTGCGCTTACTCCCGGACAGAATACTCGACGCCGCGAACCCGGTTCCGGTAGCGTTAAATGCTACGTCGCCTATGCTTGAGACGCTTTCGAAACTCTCCGGCTTATACTCCTCCCACGTGCCGACCGCAAAGGCCGCGGTCCCAAACGCTACGGCTGTAATTACTGCACCTGGTAGTCTCATAACTTTTCACCTCATTTAACTACGCGGGCGCCCCGAAATAAAAAACAGCCGTACCCGTCGGATTAGGACGAGGGCGCCTGCCCGAGCCACTTTTGCGTTAAACGTGGTAACCTCCTCAGTGATTACCCAATCTTGAAAATCCCTACCCGACGCTTATTAACTATAACAAAAACCCCCCCTTGTCAAGCGAAAAACGCG
>JAUWLW010000068.1 GCA_030613505.1 Candidatus Zixiibacteriota bacterium | reverse complement strand
GCGCCGAAACAAAACGCCGGGTCGCCGCGGTAGCACGCCGGTTGGCCGCGGCGTACGGCACGCCCCGGCGGCGGCGCCGCCCCCCCTTCGACGAGCTGGTGCAAACGGTACTCAGCCAGAACACCACCGACGTGAACAGCGCGCGGACGTACGCCTCGCTTAAGGAACGGTTCCCGCGGCTCGACGACCTCGCGACGGCGAACGTCCGGACCATCGCCTCGCGCATCCGCCTCGGCGGCCTGGAGCGCGTGAAGGCGCGATACCTGAAAGACATAACCCGCGAAGTCCTCAAGCGGCGCGGCAGCACGGACTTGTTTTTATTAAAGAAGATGGCCGACGGCGAGGCGTTGGCGTGGCTTGAGAGCCTGCCCGGCGTCGGCGCCAAGACGGCGCGCGTCGTCCTGCTCTTCTCGTTCGGCCGAGACGTCTTCCCGGTGGACACGCACATCTTGAGATTGACGAAGCGCCTCGGCTTCATCCCGGCCAAGGCGACCGCGGACGCGGCCCACAAATTCTGGGACGAACATTGCCCGCAGGGCCGGGCGCGCGAGCTGCACCTCGGCCTTATACGACACGGCCGCGACGTCTGCGCGGCGCGGCGGCCCGCGTGCGACGCGTGCGTTCTGGCCGACCTTTGCCCCTCGCGCGGAACGTTCGAATGAGGATACTATTTCTATCGGACCGCTCGCTGAACCACACCCACCGCTGGGTGGAGTACTTCGACGCCGCGGGCCACGAGTGTCACCTGATCACGTTCGAGGAGGGTCCGCCCGTCCCGGGCAAGACCTATTATATTGAAAGCCGCCTGCCGCGGGCCTTCATGTTCAAATATCTCGCGCACTTGCCGACGGTACGCAAGCTCGCCCGCGCCATAAACCCGGACGTCGTCTCGGCGCAGGAGCTCGGCTCGTACGGGCCGTTGGGGATACTGTGCGGCGCGAGGCCGGTGGCGGCTTCGGCCTGGGGCACCGACGTCCTGCTCGAGCCGGACTGGTCGTGGCTGCACCGCAAGCGCATCCAGTTCGTCCTCAAGCGCGCCGACCTCATTACGTCGATGGCGGACCACATGACGGCGCGCATCGTCGCGCTGGGGGGCGACCGGGCCAGGGTAGTCGTCAACCACTTCGGCGTGGACGCGGACGTTTTCACGATGACCACGCGGGCGCCCCGGCCCCCGGAAGACGTCGTCCTCATCCACACGCGCCACTTCAAGCCGGTGTACAACTTCGAGCAGCTGCTCGCGGCGTTGCCCGCCGTCTTCGAGGCGCTGCCGCGGGCGAAGCTCATCTTCCTGAGCGACGGCATCCTCCGGCCCAAGGTCGAGGCGCAAGTCCGGGAGATGGGCCTGGCCGAGCGCGTCTCGTTCCTCGGGTCGGTACCGCTCGCGGAGGTAGCGGCGCAGCTGCGCGACGCCGACATCTTCGTTACGACGTCGCGCTCCGACGGCGCGAACATATCGCTATTGGAGGGGCTGGCGGCGGGCTGCTTCCCGGTGGTGGCGGACATCCCGGCGACGCGGCAGTGGCTCGAGGCCGGCGCCGTGGGATTGTCCGTACCGCTGGACGACGCCGCGGCGCTGGCCGAGTCGATTACAAAGGCCGCCCGCGACGTTGGCCTGCGCGAGCGCGCGCGGGAGGCCAACCGCACGGTCGTGTTGGCCAAGGGCCTTTGGCGGGATAATATGAAGCGGAGCGAGGAGGCGTTTGTGGAGTTGGCTACGCGGTTCGGCAAGCGCGTCTGAAAAACGGCTACGCGCCGTCGAAGTATGCTATATTGACAACGTAATGGTTAAGGAAGAAATTTTCGCCATCATCGCCGAAACCTTACGCCGTTTGTTTGGCGAGAGGCTGGTTTCTGTCAAGGTTTTCGGCTCGTACGCGGCGGGCGAGGAGACGCCCGACAGCGACGTCGACATTTTGATCGTCCTTGACGCCGCGGAAGAGGGGCCCGTCGAGGCCGCGGCTCGCGCCCGGGCCGCGCTCGAGCTCCCGGTCCCGGTGGACGTATTGGTGAGAACGCGGGGTCAACTCGACGAACGGCTGGCGCTGGGCGACGGCTTCTTCCGCCATATTGAGTCGACCGGCCTGGAGATAAGTGAAACAACTCGCTAAAGAGTGGCTTAACAAAGCCGACGAGGATTTCCGCGTCGCGGAACGCGAACTCGCCGCGGAGCCGCCCGCCTTCAGCGCGGTTTGCTTCCACGCCCAACAAGCCGTCGAGAAAGCGATGAAAGCCCTTCTGGTAGACCTCGGCGTCGACTTCCCTCGAACGCACGATTTGAAATTCCTGCAAGATTTAATAAAGAGCAAAACGCCCGTTTTTAACGACCTCGAAGAAGCATTAGTCAATTTGAGCGTATCGGCGGTAGAGGTACGATACCCCGGCAGCAAGCCGGACCGGCAGTTAGCAGAAAAGGCCGTCGACGTCATGCGGGAATTCTTCGATATTTTTTCAGAAAATTTCCCGCGCGAGTGAATAAGCTTAGAGAGGGATACTTTAAAAAGCCGGCTTTAATAAGCCGGCGCTTTTTACATTCGTAATAAAAACCCTAACTAGAAAAGGTCCTTTGTATCCGCCCCGTTATCCGCCCCATCCTCCAACGCTTCGGGTATTTCTCTCGATACTCTAAGATAAAGTAACGCCGTCGCCGCCAGGTCGTAGAGGTTGTGCCGGAGTACGGGCTCGAGCGGCCGCGCGTCGCCCACCTTTACGAAGCGCTCGTAAAGCTCCGGGACCTGCGAGGAATGGATGTCCGCCGGCCTTCGGACGCCGAGGACGTATTGCTCGGCGTCGGTCAGGCCGCAGGCGGGCATACTTAGCCGCTCTTTGTAATACCTCCGGACGAGCCACAAGAGGTCGACGTGGTGCCGCGGCTCCTCGTACGGCAGCCGCCACCAGCGCAGGCGGTCGCGGATTATGGGGATGTCGAAGGTGCGGCCGTTGTAGGAGAGGAGGACGTCCGCTTCGGCGAGCGCTCGAGCCGTAGCTTCAAGCACCGCCCCCTCCTCATCCGGGTGGCCCGCGAGGTATTGCTCGAACGCTACGCCGTCCGCCGATATATAGCCGAAGCCGACGAGGAAGAGCGGCTTGGGCGTGCGGCCCAGCGACTCCACGTCGAAGGCCGCGAAGGTACCGATAAAGGTTGGGGGGATTTCCGGGGGCGGGTAGCCCTCCGGCCACTCGGGCCGGCAGCGCCAAAAACTCTCCCCTCGCGATGCGGGCCACAATTGGTCTACGGCGACGACGCTGTCGGCGGGGGGCTCGGGTTTTGGGGGGTGGTCGCCGCGCGCCCGGGCGCGAGCTATCTCGCGCAGCCTGGCCCGGAAGTCGCGCGCGTCGGCCATCACTCGAAGTCGGAGATGTCGGGCCCCTCGCTCGTGGACGGCTTGGGGACCGGGAGGTCCGTCCACATCCCGCGCCGCGCGTCGCGCGCCTCTTTCTCGTACGTGAGCCAGGACTTCGTCGGAACGTGGCACGCCGGGACGTCGGCGACTTTCGCGAGGCCCGCGCTTATGAGCTCGACGTTGAGGTTCCACCACTTGCCGTCGCGGCGATAGTAAATGACGGCGCGGTTTTGCCCCTTCTCGTTCGCCGGGATATTGGGGCAAACCTCGACGCGGACCTCGCGGCCCGCGACCCGCTCCCGAACGAACGACAGCGCCTCGCCGTAATAGGGGGCTTTCTTCCCGACGGGTTGGACGCCGATCAGGGCGCACTCGCCCAATACCCTGACGCGCACGACGTTGGGCGCGAGGACCTCTTCGCACGTAGCCGTCACGGGTTCGATCTCGAGGCCGGCCGGCGTCTTAGTTATCTCATCCTCCGCGGCGAAACTCGCGGCCGCGAGGCCGACAGTCAACAGATACGGGTAAACCTTCGCCGTTATGTTCCTCATAGAAAACCTCGCCGCTTTATTCGTAGCGCAGCGCCTCGATGGGGTTCAACTTCGCCGCCTTGTTCGCCGGGTAGATGCCGAAGAAGAGGCCCACCGCCAGCGAAAACAGGAACCCCAGGGAAACCGACCATACCTTGATAGCCGCCGGCAGGAACGGCACCGGCGCGCCGGCGTCCGACAGGACTTTCGTCAACAAGCTCACCCCTTCGCCGATGACGGCGCCGATGACGATGCCGATTATGCCGCCGGTGAGCGAGATTACGGTGGCCTCGGCGATGAACTGCGCCATGACGTCGCGCCGGCGCGCGCCGAGCGCCTTGCGGACGCCTATCTCGCGCGTGCGCTCCGTAACCGAGACCAGCATGATGTTCATAATGCCGATGCCGCCCACCAGAAGCGACACCGCGGAGATGCCGATCATGACGGCGAAGGCCGCGCCCGTTATCTGGTTATATATTTCCATTAGCGAGTCGGCGGTATAGATCTCGAAGTCGTTGTCGGCCTCGGGCGGTACCCTGCGCCGCTCCCGCATTACCACTTCGGCCTGGTCGATGGCGGCATTGAGAAGCTCGGGCGACTTCGCCCGCACCGTAATCACCGAGCCCCCCGTCCCCATTTCGTCGGCGGGTTTGCCGAAAGCCTTACGGCCGGCGCCGTGCGGTACGACGATGTAGTTGTCCATCGAGACGCCGAAGATCTCGCCCTTGTAACCGAAGACGCCCACCACCTGGAAGCGGTGGCCGTTGACCTTTATCCGCTCGCCGATTATCCTGCCCTCCGGCGCCAGCGCCTCCGCCACCGCCGAACCCACCACCGCGACGTACCGGTCGGCGTCGATGTCGGCCTGCGTCAACATCCGGCCGTCATCCACCCACCACGAGAAGATCTCGTCGAACTTCTCCGTCTGCGTGGAGCCGATGGCGAGGAGGGCCGTCTTCTTGCCGCCGTACGTCGCCCGCCCGACGATCTCGGTATAGAAGTCGGCCACCGATACCGCCGGGCAGCGGCGCATTATCGCCTCGGCGTCTTCCTCCTCGAAGTCTTTGCGGGGTTCCTCGCGGCGGGGGCCGAACTGGATGGCTTTATATTTCTGGAGGAAGAACGTGTCGGCGCCCAGGAAACCCATCTGGTTGGCGAAGGACTGGTTCAGGCCGTCGATGATGCTGACCATCGCGATGACGGTCGTGACGCCGATGACGACGCCCAAGACCGTCAAGAGGGCGCGCATCTTATGGGCCCACAGCGACGAGAACGCCAGCGCCGCCGCCTCGCGGTATTGGTAGTATTGCCGGCGCAGATTATGCCACAGCGGTTTCATAACGCTACTCGTACCGCAGCGCGGCTATGGGCTCCATGCCGGCGGCGCGCCGCGCGGGATACAGGCCGAAGAAGACGCCCACCGCCGTCGAGAAGACGACGCCCAGCACCACCGCCCCGCCCGAGAGCGAGGCCGGCACCGGCGTCACGGCCCCTATTATATAGGCCAACGCCGTGCCGCCGGCCACGCCCAACACGCCGCCGCCGGCCGAGAGCACCACGGCCTCGATAAGAAACTGCATCAGGATGTCGGACCGCCGCGCGCCCACCGCCTTCCGGACGCCTATCTCCCGCGTTCGCTCCGTGACCGAGACCATCATGATGTTCATGATACCCACGCCGCCCACCAGCAGCGATATGCTCCCCACCGCGACGATGACGACGAAGAGCGCCGCGGTCAGCGCGTCGAACGCCCGCACCATCGCCGCCTGGGTGATGATCTCGAAGTCGTTCTCCTCCTCCGGCCCCAGGCGGTGGCGCCGCCTCATGAGGGCCGTCACCTCGTCCACCGCCCGGCCCTCCAGCTCCGGCAGCTTGGGTCGGGCGATCACCGCCAGGCCGTGCGCGATGCCGCGCGTCCCGAACATCTTCTCGAAAGTCGTGATGGGGATGATGACGCTGTTGTCGCGGTTCTGGCCGAACACCGAGCCCATGGGGTACGCGTCGCCGACGACGGTGAAGGCGTGGCCGCCGACTTTTATCCGTTCCCCCACGCCCGAGCTCGAGCCGAAGAGCTTGTCGGCGACCTCGTAGGCCACCCCCGTAACCTGCCTCGAGTGGTCGACCTCGGCGTTCGTCATGAAGCGGCCCCGCCGTATCTTGAGCCCCTCCATCTGCTGAAACTCCTCCGTCGTCCCGATGACGATGACGCCCTTGACCTTCTTCTCGCGGAACGAGACCTCCTTCAGCGCCACGTTGCGGGGCGCGGTGTAATCCACCGAGGGACAGCTCGCGGCGATGGCCGCGGCGTCGGCGACGGTGATGTCCGGCCGCTTTAAACCCTCGTACCAGTCCTCCCAATCGGTGGTGATGAAGCTCATCCGCATTACGAAGAAGGTGTCGGTCCCGGCGGTGGCGAAGACGTTGGTGACGTAGCTGCGCAGGCCGGCGATGAGCGAGATAAGGCCCACGACGGTGGCGACGCCGATGAAGACGCCCAGCACCGTCAAAAGCGAGCGCATCTTGTTGGCCCACAGCGACCGCGCCGCCAGCGCGAAGGCCTCGCGCAAGTGCGCCCGAAAGACGACGAACCTCTCGCGGGAAAATTTCATAACCCTTACGATATCGATTATACCTTATATACGTATCGAACCCAAGGGAATGTTGCTTCATTTCTCGAAGCGGCGGACTTAAAGTCCGCCGCTACTTTCGCAGGGGGTAACGGCAGGCGTTTTGTCTGCCGCTACGGCTTTTTACTTCCGCCTGCGGCCGCGAAATCTTATAATATTATAATGAAAATCGACGCCGTACTCGCCGAGCTGCAGCTCACCAAGGGCGACGCCATCCGCCACGTCGAACACGTCCCGGCGCGCGAGGCGCGCTACCGCGAGCTCGAGCCGCCGCTGGCGCCGCCGCTGGCCGAGGCGCTCCGGCACCTGGGCATCACGGAGCTCTACAGCCACCAGGCCGAGTACGTCGAGGCCGCCCGGGCAGGCCAAAACGTCGTCGCCGTGACGCCCACCGCCTCCGGCAAGACGTACTGCTTCCTGTTGCCGGTGCTCGAGCGCTTCTACGACGAGGGCGGCGGCGCCGCGCTCTTCCTCTACCCCACCAAGGCGCTGAGCCAGGACCAACTCCGCAACCTCAACCGGTTTCTGGCGCTCGCGCCGCCGGTGGCATCGCGCGTCACGCCCGGCGTCTACGACGGCGACACGCCGGCGACCGCGCGCCGCAAGCTCCGCGACGGCGCCAACCTCCTCATCACCAATCCGGACATGCTCCACGCCGGCATCCTCCCCCACCACGCGCGGTGGGGCCGCTTCTTCTCGTCGCTGCGCTACGTCGTCGTCGACGAGCTCCACGCCTACCGCGGCATCTTCGGCTCGCACGTCGCCAACGTCCTGCGGCGGCTTCGGCGCGTCGCTTCCCACTACGGCGCGGCGCCGCAGTTCCTGCTGACCTCCGCCACCATCGCCAACCCCAAGGAGCACGCCGAGCGGCTGGTGGGCGACGACGTGACGCTGATAGACGAGTCCGGCGCGCCGCAGGGCGACCGCTACTTCGTCATCCTGAACCCGCCGCTCTCGGACCGGGGCCTGGGCCTGCGCCGCTCCGCCAACGTCGAGGCCTCGGAAATCCTTCAGGCGTTGGTGAAGGAGGGGGTCCAGTCGGTGACCTTCGCCCGGGCGCGCGTCGTCGCCGAACTCATATACAAGTACACCCGCGAGGCGCTGGGGCCCAAGTTCGACGGCAAGCTGCGCAGCTACCGCGGCGGCTACCTCCCCCGGGAGCGGCGCGAGATAGAGAAGCAGCTCTTCGGCGGCCAGCTTCTAGGCGTAACCGCCACCAACGCGCTCGAGCTCGGCATCGACGTGGGGGGAATGGACGCCGCGGTCGTCGTCGGCTTCCCGGGGTCCATCGCGTCGCTACTGCAGCAGTCGGGCCGCGCGGGGCGGCGCGCCGGCGCGTCGCTGGCGGTGCTGGTGGCGTACGATGACCCGGTGGACCAGTACCTCGCCCGCCACCCGCAGTACGTCTTCGGCCGCTCGCCCGAGGCCGCTATCATCGACCCGGAGAACGTATACATCCTCTCGGGACACCTGCGCTGCGCCGCGGCAGAGCTGCCGCTCACCGCCGACGACCTGGCGGCCTTCGGCTCGAGCGCTCCCGACGTGGCCGAGGTCGTCGCGGAAGAGGGCAACATGGCCGCCAAGGACGGCAAGTACTGGTGGCTCTCGAGCGACTACCCCGCGGCGGACGTGAACCTCCGCTCCTCCTCCGACAACACCGTAACGATAATGGACGCGGGCAGCGAGAACGCCGTCGTCGGCACGCTGGACTACGAGAGCGCGCTGGAGCAGCTCTACCCGGAGGCTATATACCTGCAGCAGGGCGATACGTACTTCGTCCGCGAGCTCGACCTGGGCCAAAAGGTCGCGTTCGTCGAGCGGCGCGACGTCGACTACTACACCCAGGCCATGGTGGAGGCGACGCTGCGGGTCCTCAAGACAATTGAATCCCACGAGAACGCCGCCGGCGCCTTCGGCGTGGTGGAGGCGCTCGTAACGTGGCGAACCATCGGCTTCAAGAAGATAAAGTTCTACTCGCTGGAGTCCATCGGCTGGTCGCCCTTGGAGCTGCCGGCGGTGGAGCTCCCGACGGTGGCGCTCTACGTCGCGCCCGGGCCGGAGGTCCTAAGCGACGTCTCGCGTATGGGTTATAATCCGTTCGAGGGGCTGGTCGGCCTGAAGAACGTGCTGCAGGCGGTGATACCGCTGTTCGCGATGTGCGACCCGCGCGACCTGCGCGGCGTGGTCGACTCGTCGAACCTGGGCGCGCCGGCGGCGTTCATTTACGACGTCTACCCCGGCGGCCTGGGTTACGCCGAGCACGCCTACCGCCGGTTGGACGAGGTCCTCAAGAGCTGCGAAGAACTCATCGCCGGCTGCGAGTGCGAGAACGGCTGCCCGAGTTGCGTCGGCGTCGCGACGTTCACGCCCAACCAGGTCCGCGACCCGGACCTTCGCCGCGGCCACTACCTGCCCCACAAGGAGGCCGCGCTCGCGCTGGTCCGCGCGCTGTTGACGTGAGCAATATTAAATCTTATTATCTACCCTGGGCCGCGTGGGTCGCGGTGCTGGTGTTCTTCGCGTTCGTCGCGTTGCCGGAGGCGCCGCAGCCGCGCGCCCTCAACATAGACAAAGTGCGCCACGCCGCGGCTTACGCGCTGCTGGGCGCCCTCGCCGCCCGGGCCATGGCGGGCGCCGCGCGTCGCGGTGGAACGTTCGCCTTCGTCGTCGCCTTTTTCTCGGTACTCCTGGTCGGCACCGGGACGGAAATCATCCAGGCCTTCGTCCCGGGCCGCAGCGCCGACGTAGTCGACCTGGGCGCGGACCTGGCGGGCGGCATATTCGGCGCGTCGGCGTACGTCTGGGCGTTCGCCGGCCGCCCCGCGGAAACGGATAACTAAATTTGATAAGACACACTTTTCGAATATTGAACGGCGTGGGGCCATATACCGAACGTCGCATCCGGCGCGAGGGGATCTCTTGTTGGGACGACTTCCTCGCGCGCGGCGGCGTTACGTTTACCCCCGCGTGGCGCAACGAGCTGTGGACCGAGGAGCTGGCGCGGTGGCGCGACGCGCTGGGCCGGCGCGACGAAAAGTTCTTCCACCAAAGGCTACAGCGGAACGAGCACTGGCGATTGTTCGACGCGTTCTGCGACGGCGTGGCGTGTCTGGACATCGAGACCACCGGCCAGGCGCCGCCGCACGACGAGACGACGGTCGTCGGCGTCTACAGGCCGGGGCGGGGCCTGACCCAGCTCGTCGCCGGGCGCGACCTCTGCGGCGACGCCGTGGACGCCGCGCTGGATGGGGTCAAGCTCCTCGTTACGTTCTTCGGCGCGAACTTCGACGTGCCGTTTCTAAAGCGGGAGTTCTCGTACCTGCGACTCGAGTTCCCCCACTACGACATCTGCTTCGCGGCCAAGAGGCTCGGCGTCAAGGGCGGCCTCAAAAAGGTCGAGAAACAATTTGGCATCGCCCGCGACGGCGATGTCGACGGCCTCGACGGCTACGACGCCGTAAAGCTCTGGCAGGCCCACTGCCGCGGGAAGCGCGGCGCGCTCGAGCGCCTGCTGCGCTACAACGCCGCCGATACGAAAAATCTCATACCGCTGGCCGCCATGATCTACCAGCGGCTCTGCGCGCAAGAAAACGCTTTGCGCACGTAAACCAAACGCCAACACAGGAGGACCGAATTGAAATACGCCATAACGCTCCTGGCTGCCGCCACAGTTTTGACCGCTGCCCTCGGCGCCGGCGGCTGTCGCGGTTGCGCGGAGAAGGCCGACCTCGACATGGTACCCGGGATGAAGGACTCCGGCATCCCCGACCCCCACGCCGCGAAAGAACACGAGAAAGAGCTCCAGCAGCTCAACCAGGAGCTCGCGGAGCTGACGAAGGAAATCGCGACGATCGCGATGGACCCCAACCTAAATCCGGCGGAGAAAGAACGGCGCATGGGGGAGCTCGAGAAAGAGATGAAGGTGAAGGGCGAGCGCCTCAAGGAAATCGCCGAGGACATCTCGAACCGCGACCTGTAACCTCGCGAGCGGCCGGAGTTGTTTAAGGACGGCTCCGGCCGCCGTCGCCGCCGGCTTAAGCCGGCGGTTCGACCTTTACTTGGGTAAAACACCGCCCGGTAAACCGGGCGGTTTATCCTGTTGGCCTTTACCGCGGCGCCGGTTTGGGGTATAATCCTCCGTGGCGTCAGTTGTTACCAACTGACGGCAACGGGGGCGGCGGGTGTTACCACCC
>JAUWLW010000049.1 GCA_030613505.1 Candidatus Zixiibacteriota bacterium | reverse complement strand
GCCTTCTTGCGGATGGTCTCGCGGTAGGCGACGCGCGGCAGCTTCGTCTCGACGGCCACGCCGAAGCGGGATTCGAGCTTGGAGAACATCACCTGCAGGTGCTGCTCCCCCATCCCGGAGGCGACCAGCTCTTTGGTCTCGACGTTGCGCTCGACGTGGAACGTCGGGTCCTCCTCGGTCAGCTTGGCCAGCGACGACGTCAGCTTGTCCTCGTCGCCCTTGGAGCGGGGCGATATGGCGTACGGCATCACCGGCTCGGGGACGACGAGTTCCGGGTACTGGACCGGGTCGCCGGGCGCGGTCACGGTGTCGCCCGTTTTAAGAGGCTCGGCCTTCACGAAGGCGCCGAGCTCGCCCGCGGCCAGTTCCGTAACCGCCTTCTGGTTCTTGCCGTCTATTTCGACGAGCGAGGAGACCTTGAACTTGCCGCCGGCGTTCACGTCCAGGACCTGATCGTCGACCTTCACTTTCCCGGAATACACTCGAACGTACGAGAGCTTTCCCGCGAACGGGTCGTTGACGGTCTTGAAGATGAAGCCGCTCATGGGCGCCGCGCCGGCGGCGGGGCGCTCGAGCTCCTTGGTGCCGCCGGGCTCGACGCCGATGCGGGCCGGGACGTCCGCGGGGGAGGGAAAAATTTTCAACACGGCCTCGAGTATGGCGCGGCCGCCGACGCCGTCGTACGCGTCGGCGCAGAACACCGGCACCACCTTGCGGCTCGCGATGCCCCGCGAGAGGCCGCGGGCGATCTCGTCGGCCGAAAGCTCGCCCGCGTCGAAGTACTTCTCCATCAGCTCGTCTTCCTGCTCCGCCGCGGCTTCCACCAACGCCGTTTTGAGCGAGGCCGACTTCCGGGCCAGCTCTTCGGGGACCTCCCCCTCCGTCGGCTCGCCCGCCAATCCCCCTTCCCACAGAACGGCCGCCTCGCGCGCCACGTCGACGTAGCCTTTGAAAGCGCCCTCGGCACCCACCGGGTACGACATCACGACGAAGTTAATTCCCCCGAAGGCCTCGCGCAGCTGGCGCAGCGCGCCGTCGAAGTCCGCGCGCTCCCGGTCCATTTTGTTGACGACCACCGCCCGGGCGACGCGGTTCTCCTCCGCCTCCTGCCACGCGCGCTCGGTGCCCACCTCCACGCCGGCCACCGCGTTCACGACGACGACGGCCACGTCCGCCACCCGCACGCCGGCGATGAGCTCGTATATGAAATCGGCCGAGCCGGGAATATCCAGCAAGTTGATGCGGTGCCCCTCATAGTCCACGGCCAGCAGCGCCGTGTTCACGGAGAAGCCGCGTTTTATCTCCTCGTCGTCGAAGTCGGCGGCGGTATTGCCCTCCTCCACCCGGCCCCGTCTCTTCAGCGCGCCGGCTCGGAAGAGCAGGTCCTCGGCCAAGGCCGTTTTACCCGCGTCGCCGTGCCCCACCAACGCTATGTTACGAATTTTTTCGATGTCGACTTTCGCCATTCAGTTTTTCCTCCTAATAATCCTTCCGCCGGGCGCCGTGCGACGACGAAGGCCGGCGCCGTACCCCGGGGGACCGAACGCCGGTTGCGGAACGTCCTAAAGCGGAATTTTGGAAGCCGCTCTCTCTTCGGGGGAATAGGTCCGGCCGCCGGCGGCATAAGCCGCGGCCACGAAGGCCGCGAACAACGGGTGCGGCGCCAGCGGCCGCGACTTGAGCTCGGGGTGGAATTGAACCGCGACGAACCAGGGGTGGTTCGACAACTCCACCACCTCGGCCAGCAGGCCGTCGGGAGATGCTCCCGTCACCTCCAGGCCCGCCGCCGCCAGAGCCTCGCGGTATTCGTTGTTGAGCTCGTAGCGGTGGCGGTGCCGCTCGCTTACCTCGGCCGCGCCGTAGGCCCGCGCCGCGCGCGAACCCTCCACCAGCACGCACGGATAGGCGCCCAGCCGCATCGTCCCGCCCATGCGCGTAACCTTCTTCTGCTCGTCCATCAAACAGATGACCGGGTCGCGACAGTCGACGTCGAACTCCATGGAGTACGCCTCTTCCAACCCCGCGGCGCGCGCGGCGTCGATGACCGCCACCTGGAGGCCGAGGCAAATGCCCAGGTACGGAATGCCGTTTTCACGGGCGTACCGCGCCGCGGCTATCTTGCCCTCGATGCCGCGCTCGCCGAAGCCGCCCGGGACGAGGATGCCGCCCACGCCGTCGAAGCACGGCGCCTGGTCGGCGTCTCCCTCCAGGTCGGTGGATTCCACCCACCGTACGTTTACGCGCGCGGCGGCGGCGATGCCGCCGTGGGCCAGGGCCTCGATGATGCTCTTGTAGGAATCGCGCAGGCCGGTATACTTGCCCACGACCGCGATATCCACCTCGCCCCCGGGATGGCGCATCCTCTCGAGCATATCCTCCCAGCCGCTCAGGTCCCCCTCGCCCGCCGGGAGGTCCAACCGCTCCAGTATCAGGCCGTCGAGGTTCTGCTTGCGCAAACGGAGCGGGATGTCGTAGATGTTGTCGGTGTCGACGGCCTCCACCACGGCCTCGAGCGGCACGTTGGTGAAGAGGGCTATTTTGGCGCGGGTCGCGTCGTCGAGGGGCCGGGCGGTGCGGCAGATGAGCACGTCGGGTTGTATACCTATGGCGCGCAGCTCGCGGACCGAGTGCTGCGTGGGCTTGGTCTTGAGCTCGCCGGCGCCCCCGATGTAGGGAACCAGCGTCAAATGGATGAAGACGCACCGGCGCCGCCCCACGTCGAGCGCGAACTGACGAATGGCCTCCAGGAACGGCAGCCCCTCGATGTCGCCCACCGTCCCGCCTATCTCCACGATGACGACGTTCGCGCCGGCGGCCGCGGCGAGTTTATGTAACCGGGACTTTATCTCGTCCGTTATGTGGGGAATGACCTGGACCGTCCCGCCCAGGTAGTCGCCCCGCCGCTCCTTCTCGATGACGGCGCCGTAGACCATGCCGGTGGTGGCGTTGGACAACCTCGACGTAGGCCGGTCGGTGAAGCGCTCGTAGTGGCCGAGGTCGAGGTCGGCCTCCGCGCCGTCGTCTGTTACGTAAACCTCGCCGTGCTGGTAGGGGTTCATCGTGCCCGGGTCGACGTTGATGTAGGGGTCGAATTTGAGCAAGGCCACGCCGAGGTCGTGGGCGATCATAAGACGGCCTATGGAGGCGGACGCGATGCCCTTCCCAAGCGACGAAATGACGCCGCCCGTCACGAATATATACCGCGTATTATCTTCCTTGCCGTCAGCCATAACGAATCGGTTCCGATGCAGCGAAATATAACAAAAATCGTAACGTCCTGTCAAACGAAATCCCGGCGCGGCGCAGTTTTAGATTGATTATACGGGCCGGCAAGGTAAAATATACCTTATGCGTCCCAGCCGGCACACGAAGGTGGCCGGATACGTTCTTCGGGCCTTCGCCGGAGCGGCGGCCGCGCTTCCCGCGTTCGCCGGGTGGTCGCCGCCGGAGACGATATCGCCGCCGGCGGGCGAGTGGCGTACGTGCTACAACTTCGCCCGGGCCCTCGTCGCCGACCGCTCCGGGAACCTCCACGCCGTCTTCTTCGAAACCGAAGGGGCAGCGGCCTTCTACCGCCGCTACGACCGCGCCGCGGGGCGGTGGGGGCCGTCGTATCGCCTGGACGAGCAGGGAGGCCGGGACGCCGCCATAATCGCCGACACCCGCGGCGAGCTGCACGCCTTCTTCAAGGCCGGCAGCGCGATATGCCACCGCGTGGGGGACGATGCCGGCCGATGGGGCCTGCCCGAATACGTCGTCGAACAGGGGTGGCGGTTCGGGCAGCCGTCGCCCTTGGCGCTGCCCTCGGGCGACGTGGCGTTGGCCATGGTGGGCGAGCGCGTAACCGGCCGGCCGGCGCACATCTGGTTCACCGTCTGGCGCCGGGCCACGCAGGGTCTCGAGCCGCCGGTCCGTCTTTCCGAAACCACCGGCGAGAACGGAAGCTGGATGCCGTCGATGGCCTACTTCCAGGGCCGGATCCGGCTGGTGTGGCGGGACGACAGCACCGGCGAGTTCGAGGTCTACGAGCGCACGCACGACGGCTCGCGCTGGACGCCGACGCGCCGCCTGACGTACGACCCGGCGCCGACGTTCCACCCCCGCCTGGCCGTCGACGGCGACGGCGTGCTTCGCCTGCTGTTTATGGACAAGCGCACCGGCAACCCGGCCATCTGGGAGATGGCGGACCGCGGCGGCGGTTGGGGGCCGGAACACATCCTCTACGACGGCGGCGGCCGGGCCTACCACCCCAACGTCGCGCTGGCCCCCACCGGCCAGCTGTTGACCTTTTGGGAGGACAACCGGGAGACCTCCCGTCACGAAATTTACTTCGGCTCGCTGTTCGGCGGCGCGTGGAGCGCGGCGGGGCGCGTGAGCCGAACGCCCGAGGCCGACTCCACGCTGGCGTCGCCGGCGGTCACAAGCCGCGAAGTCGCGGTGGCCTACGCCCAAAGCCCGGGCAAAGTGTGCGTCCAACGGCTGCCGTTGAGCGAGGTGCCGGTGGGAGGCGTGACCTTCGTCGCCCGGTCGGCGCCCGGGGCCGTGAAGTTGTGGTGGGACGGCGAAGCCGTCGGCGGGTTCGACCACTTCGACCTCTACCGGCGGTCGCCGGCGGAAACGAGCTGGCGGCGCGTAAACGACGCCCCCATCGTAGGCCGCCGCCCCTTCGAATATTGCGACGAGACGCCGCTGCCGGGGGATTACGCGTACAAGCTGGAGGGCCGGACCGGCACCGGTTACGCGCTGGCGCTGGGGACGGCCCGCGCCGCCGTCGGCGAGGCGAGGCGATTCATCTCGAGCCTGAGCGTTTCGCCCAACCCGTGCCGCGGCTCGCTGCGGGTGGCGTGGCGGCAGAAAGCGCCGGCGGCCGCGGCGGTCGACACGTACGACATTACGGGCCGGCGCGTTGCCTCCGCTACGGCTCCTGCCGCCGCCGGCTCGAACGCTTTAGTGCTCGAGACAAGCCGTCTCGCGCCGGGGTGCTACGTCGCGGCGTTGACGGCCGGCGGTCAGGGCCTCAGCACGATGTTCGTAGTGACGCGTTGACGCCTAAACGCCCGAATCGAGGTAGAAATATGGGAAGAATACTCGCAACAGTCGTTATCTTGCTCGCCGCGGGGCGGGCCGCGGACGCCGCGGCGTCGCGCCAGCGCCCGGCCGACGTCGCCGCCGGCGTGTACTACAAGTTATCCGTACCCATCGCGGGCGAGGACGCGAAATCGTCGTGGGGGGGCGGCGCCACGCGCTTGCGGTACGGCCTACCGGGGGCGCTGGCCTTCTCGGCCGCGTTCGCGTACGACCGGTATGAATTCCTTGAATCCCTCGCGGACAGCGTTGACCCCGGCGAGGCCGTCGAACGCCAGCTGTTGTCCTTCCGCGGCGGCGTAATATACGACTTACCCTTAGGGCTCCTTTACCCGTACGTGGGCGGCGGCCTGGCGCTGGCGCGCGAGAAGACCTATTTCCGGCACGGCCGGCTGGAGCCGAAGGCCCTCTACCATCCGGGGTTCTACGTCGAGGCGGGGACGAACGTACCGCTCGTGGGGCCGCTGACGGTGGACGCGGGGCCGGAGCTGGTGGCGCTGTTCGGCAAACGCGTCGCCGCGTACGAAGTAGCCGCCAACGAATACCGGTACGACGACGGCGCGGCGGTCTATTTCGGCGTCAAGGCCGGCGTGGCGTTCTTTTTCTAAAGAGAGGAGGTGTCGGAATTGCCCAGGGCGTTTCTTTTACTTTTGCTCGTGCCCGCGGCGTTAGGCGCGGAAGCGCGGAACTTCCGCATCGGCGCGTTTTATCAAGGCGACGTCGCCCTCGTAAATCGCTACTACGACTTCGAGCGGGCGGCGCAGGGCGGCGGGGCGATAATAACGTGGGACTTCTTCGGCCCCCTAGGCGCGGAGTTCGCCGTCGCGGCGAGCGCCACGGACCGTAAACCCTACCTACGGGTCCCGCCGAGCCACTTTTTCCCCGCGCACCGACTCCAGCTTCCGGTCACCGCGGCCCTCACCAGCGCCGCGGACCTCGGGCCGGTAACCTTTTACGCGCTGGCCGGCGGCGGCTTATACGTAGAGCGATACCGCTTCGCCGAGGCGGAAGTCGAACCCGTACTGGAAACGGGCCCGCTGGGGATATGGGGCGCGGGGATTCGCGTACAGCTGCCGGGCAGGTTCTACGTCGAATTCTCGCCCCGCTACTTCCACCTCGGAGGGAAAGAACTCCTATCGACGGAGGCCGGCGACGACCGCCATTACAGCGACGGGCATGCGGACAAAATAACGTTGTTCTTGGGAGCGGGTTTTACCCTCTAACGCTAAGGGGACGGACATGAAAAAAATAAACATATTATTCCTCCTGCTCGCGTTCGCGGCCGCGGCCTCGGGCGGGGACGTCGGCGTAGCCGGCTACTACCGGCTCAACACCTCCCCGGATTACGATTACTTCGACGGATTCGGCGGGGTGAGCCACGGCGGCGGCGCAAAATTGGCGTGGCACTTCCGGGAGCCGTTCGCCGCGGAGTTCGCCGTCGCGGCGAGCGCGGAAAGCGACAGGGACGGAATCTGGATCCCGGAATATTTCCCGCCCGACGAGCGGATCCAAATACCGACTACCGCGGCGCTGACCGTAGGAACTCGGATTTGGCGCCTGTATACGTACGCGGTGGCGGGCGTCGGCGTAATGTACGAAATTAATAAGGCCGGCGTTTTGTGGCGGGAGCTAGATTATCCGAACACGGTACACGTTCTCGCCCTGTGGGGAGCGGGGGTCCGGGCCCGAGTTACCGATAAAGTTTACGCCGAGTTTTCCCCCCGGTACGTGACGATCGCGGGCGACCAACTAGCTTTTTGGGACATGAACGACGGCTTCTACTACCGCGACGGCCACCCGGACGTGGTCGAAATTACGGCCGGAATCGGCGTTTATCTGTAAGCCGCGCCGCTTTTAGGGTTGAAAAAACTCGCGCTGGTTATTATAATCTTAGCCCTAATATATGGGTGACGACAACATGCCGAAGGACGAAAGCAATCTCGTAATGCTCCAGATCCTGCCGGACGACGAGAAGACGGCGAAGGAGCTCGCCGAAAAGGCCGGTATCTCCGTCGCGGACCTCATCCTGCTCGCGCTTCGGTATTGCCTGCGCGCCAAGGGCGCGGCGCCGTTTCGCGAACTTCTGGCCGAAGGCGGCGTGGCGCCGCCGCGCCCGTCGGAGATAGTAATCGAGGTGGAGCAAGAGCACTTCAAGTAAGGCCCGGCCCGGCGGCCGGGTTTTTTTGTGCCGTAATTGACCGCCGCCCGCGCCCGTGCTATGATGCCGCCGATACGCGGGCGGTTTTTTTATGGCCTTCTACAAGAGAACGGCGTTCTGGGCGGCGGCGCTGATAGCGCTCGCGCTGGGGCAAAAGCTCTACGGCTTCGACCGGCCGCTTTTGGGGCATCACGCCTGGCGCCAGGCCGACACCGCGGCCATCGCGCGCAACTTCGCCGCCGACGGCATGAACTTCTTCTACCCCGCCGGCGACTGGGGCGGCCCGGGCCCGAACTACTGCGAGACGGAGTTCCCGCTTTACTCGTACGCGGTCGCCGCCCTCTACCACGTCGCCGGCGTCCGCGAGTGGCTGGGGCGGCTGCTCGCGCTCGCGGCCTACGCCCTCCAGTTATTCTTCGTCTATAAAATCGGACGTCGATTGATAACGCCCGGCGCGGCATTGGCGGCGACGTTCCTCTTCGCCGTCTCCCCGGTCGCGGGCTTTATGGGGCGGGCGTTCATGCCGGAGAGCTGGGTGTTGGCGGCGTCGCTGGGCTCGGCGTTCTTCTTCCTGCGCTGGCTGGACGAGGGCCGGACGGGCGACTTCTTCGACGCCGCGGCCTTGCTGGCGCTGGCGGGCGCGCTCAAGCTCACCGCGTTCCACCTGCTCATCTTATTCGTCGTATTGGCGCTGCGCTACCGGCGGGGGGAGCTGCGCTCGCCGGCGCCGTGGCTCGTGCTGGCGGGGGCGTTCGTGCCGGCGGCGATGTGGTACTACCACGCGCACCAACTCTACTTGAAGACGGGGCTCACCTTCGGCATCTGGGTCGCGGGCGACAAGTGGGCCACGCTGTCGACGCTCGCCTCGAGCGACTTCTACCGCAAGATGCTCGTCGAGAACATAGCCGCGAACGTCCTCACCTGGCCGGGAATCATCTTGGCGCTGGCCGGCGCGGCGCTGCTCGTCGCGCGGCGGACCGACTTCCGATACAAGATCTTGACGTGGCTGGGCGTCGTCGTCTTCTACCTGGTGGTGCTGGCGCGCGGCGCGTACGACCACGACTACTACTCGCTGCCGCTGGCGGCGCCGGCGGCGCTGGCGGGCGGTTACGCCGCCGCGGAGGGGATTAAGCTCTTGGGGCGTAACTCCTTGGGTAAAGCGGTAGCGGTAGCGACGGCGCTGCTCCTGGCCGCGGCGGCGCCGTCGTTCACGGGGAAGTTCCGCTCGTTCGTGCGGGTGAACGACGCCGCGGTGCAGGCGGGTGCTTATCTCAATTCTATCGACGCGACGGCCGCGCCCATAATCACCTTCAACAACGGCGGCCCGCAGTGGCTGTACTACTGCAACCGCAAAGGGTGGATATTGTCGCCCAAGGGGCCGCTGGCGAAGGACGCGGCGCTGTTCGCGAGCTTGGTGGAGAAGTACGAGGCCGCCGGCGCGCGGTACCTGGTGGTGGATATGCGGTTCCACGGCCTGATGTCGAACGACGTCCAGAGGTACATCGACGACGCCCACGAAAGGCTGACGATGGCCGAGGGCTTCGCCGTGTGGCGGCTATGACGCGCGGCCGGGGGGCCGTGATTTTTTTGTTGCTTAAAAGAGTGAATTAAATTAGAATCACGAGCGTAGTATTTTAAAAGTAATCTCGACACAAAATCCGAACAAGGAGGAAAAACGATGAAGAAAGCGTTACTCGTAACTACGGCTCTAGCCGTCGCGTTGAGCTTCGCGCCGGCGGCGGCCGAGGACCACGGCAAGGTAGTAACCATCGGGACCCACGCCGCGGGCAATGTTATACCCTGGTGGGGAGCCTCCTACAGTTCGTGCCGGTTTCAGTGCCTATGGTTAAAAAGCGACATTAACACCGCCGGTTACATAAACGTCGTTGAGTTCGAGAAGAGCAGCACGCTTTCCGGCACGTACAACGACGTCCGCGTCTGGCTATGCCACTCCACCAAGACCCAGTTAGAAAGCACGTTTAATAACAATTATACCGGCAAAACGCCGGTCCAGGTCCGTACCGGCGGCGACCTCGCTTTTACCGGCTCCGGCTATTTCGACATAGGCATAACACCCGACAAGTTCAACTATAATAACTCCGATAACTTACTTATGGAGGTCCGGTGGAATGGCAGTAGCCGGACCAATATCGCCTGCTGGCGGTCGGCCGCCAGTACCGGCCGCGTTTACGCGTGGAGCCATACCGCTTCCTCGGGCTCCGTCCAAAGGTCGGGCCAATGCATCCGCCTCCACATCGGGACCATGACCGGCGTTACGCCTTCGAGCCTGGGCCGCGTAAAAACGCTTTTCCGGTAGTACCGGTAAAACGCCTCAATTTGAGAACGCCCCTCTCGCTTGGGAGGGGCGTTTTTTCGTAGCCGACGCGGGGCGGCGGCGGCGGTCACGTAAGGGTCCGCCCATCAAATTACCCGGCCCCGGGGCCTTTATTTTTTTGTTGCAATTCTAAAATAACTATGTTTAACTCCAAAACCTATAGACTACACGCAAAAGCGTTTGTTACTAAAGGAGGAATTTGATGAAAAAGTACGCGTTGTTAACGCTGGCGCTCGTCGTCGCGACGGCCACCGCAGCCAGCGCCGGCGTGTTCCTCGTCGGCGGCGGGAACACAGGCGGGAACACCATTCCGTTCTGGGCGGCCCAGGCCGCGATGAGGTGGCAGACGATCTGGGACAAGAGCAATATTACGGAAGCGGGCGCGGTATCCAAGGTTGAGCTCATATCCTATACAGGCGGGATTAGAACGCCGAGCACCTTCACTGGGTGTAAAATCCTGCTCAGCCATACGACCCTTACGCACGTCACCACGAACTTCGTGGCCAACTACGGCGGCCAAACACCCGTAACCGTATTCAGCGGTACTAAAGTAATCCCGGCGATGGGCGGAAGTACCTGGTTCACGATAGTTGAGCCGACGAACTTCACTTATAACCGGACCTACAACCTCCTCATAGAGGTTTCCTGGACCAGCGGTTCCGGCAGCCGCTCCGACTTCCAGATCAACTCGCGCGGCTCGCACGGCCGTATATGGGCGTATAACGCGACCGCCTCGAGCGGGTCCGTTACCACCAACTACGACCAGCGCGGCCGCATCACCATCGGCTACGTCGGCGTCGCGCCGACAAGCCTGGGCCGCGTGAAGTCCATCTTCAAGTAAACCGCACCTACCGAAGCACGAAACGCCCCCCGGAAGGGGGGCGTTTTTATTTGCGGCTCCCCTTTCGGTACAAATAAAAACCCCGCCGGGCGGCGGGGTTTTCGAGGGCTATATTAAGCTATTCGTACATGGCCTTGACGCGGCCTAAGCTGGTTGGCGATACCGCCGTGTAATAAGAGAACGAAATCCGGCCGTTGTAGCCTACGCCATCCACGCTCCCCGTCGACGCCGTCGGGCTTCGGGCCCACAACCGGTGCGCGGTAAGGCTACCGCATCGGAGGGCACAAGAGGACCCCGAACCCCGTACCCAGCTTATTTCTAAGATTAGGTTGTCCGTATTATTGTATTTGAAGGTCGTAGTCATCGGTATCGGGTAAAACCCGGTTCGGGCCGGGACGACGTAGGAAGCGGACGAGGCTACCAGTACGGGGGTGCCGCTGTAGTTATTACTGAAGTTCGTAGTCAACGCGGATAATTTGGTATGGCACAGGTAGAACTTAACGTTGGTGAAAGTACCCGTGGCCGTCGAGGTTTTTTCGAGCTCAAACTCGTTGATGGTGCCGGCGTAATTAATCCTACTCTGGTCGTAGAGCATCTGTACGCGGGTGCCGGTAGGGAAAAAGGAAGGCCACCACGGGATTACGTTTCCCCCGGAACCGATGGTAACGGTAACCTGCTTACCGTGGGCAAAAACCAGCGAGGCGACGCCCAACGTAAGGGCGACAGCCAAGATAAAAACTACGGAACGTTTCATCACTTACCTCCTACTATGGGTCTAACGTAAGGAACCATCCCTAACTGAGCCGACGGAACCGCCGACTCTTTTATTAACCCATTTTACGCTATGCCGGAAAGTTAGTCAACGTTTTTCGGGGGCGAATTTTGCGATGCCGTAGATACGGCCCACGAGCCTGGGCCGCGTAAAGTCCATCTTCAAGTAAACCGCACCTACCGAAGCACGAAACGCCCCCCGGAAGGGGGGCGTTTGTTTGCTTACGGCTCGAGATAAACCCAAATAAGTGGCCTTTGCGAGTCGGTTGTCCGGTTTGATTCGCGACGTTACCGAGGGTTAATCAACGTTTTAGTTAAAAGGAGGGAAATCCTCAAAACGACGGGCGTACTATAATACTAAAAATATTCTTCTAAAACCACGTTTCCAGGAGGTAAAGAATTATCGTTCCCGCGGCCCTAAAACTGACAGATTCTGTCAGGGGTTTGTGTTATAAGAAAGCGATTTTAACCTAAAAAAGGAGGTTAACAAATGAAGAAAGGAATTCGTAACGCAAGTTTATGCGGGATCGCTGTTATCGCCTTATCCGGTTTCCTGGGCTGCCAGATGGACGACGACGTTACTGGCCCGGTAACTTTAAACGACGACATACCACCTGGAGGCGTGTCGGGTTTTTGCATGGACCCGATGAACCCAGAAAACGACGTAACCTGCAAAGTTTACTACGCCGGAGAACAAGTATTCAATACGGCTATTTCGCATTGGGATCCGGTCCAAGGCAACGGTTTTTACAATTGTACCTCGACAGGTAGCGACCCGCCCGAAGGGGCTGCCCTCATAGTAAAAGGCCGTAAGAACGGCCAACCTTGGGGCGAGTCAGCCGGGTTCGGGTGGACACCTCCTTTTAGGACCCATATTACGGTATGGAAGTATCAATAAGGTAAATTAAATTACCTTTTAACCGTTTAAAACTGGAAAAGGGCGGCCTTGCGGCCGCCCTCCGAAATAATCATCTGCGGTTAAAGGCCGTATTTCTCGGCAATGTCGTACATAGACTTGGCGAGGATGTCGTACTTTTCGTATGCCTCGGCGAAGGCCGCGACGGCCGAGGGCTTCCCCGCGTGGCGGCTGCGGCGCTGACTACGGTCCGGGGAAACCGGCCCGGGCCGCGTAAAACCGGTCTTCAAGTAACGGCCTATACGGAGACGCGAAACGCCCCTCTCGCGCTAGAAGCGGATTTTTATTACTGCTAATTTAAGGCAAAATGAAAAAACCCCGCCGGGGGGCGGGGTTTTCGAGAGGGTCAAGTTAAACTATTCGTACATGGCCTTGACGCGGCCCAAGCTCGTCGGTTCCACGGCGGTATAGTAGACGAAGTTCAGGCGGGTGTAGTAGGGGTGGCCGTCGCCGCGGCCGCTGGGGGCGTTCGGGTCGTTGACGGCCCAAACGCGGCGGTTGCCCGACAACGGGTTGTTGATGTAAATGGGTACGCTCACGGCGTTGTCGCCCTCCCAGCGGATCTCGATGAGCAGGTGCCGTACGTTGTCGTACGCGTATTTACGCGTCATCTTGAGGCCGAACCAACCGCGAGCGCCCGGGATGGTGAAGGCGCTGCGGGAAGCGACCAGCACCGGCGCCGCGTAGTAGTTGACGCCGAAAATCGTGGAGAGGTTCGTCCTGGTGGTGTGGCACAGGTAGACGCGGTAGTTATTGTACCGGCCCAAGGCGCCGTTGAAATTGTAGTATTCCACCTCGTTGATGGAACCGGCGTATCGTATGCGGGACTGCTCGATGTTGGTCTGGAACCGCATGCCGCTGTAAGAGGCACCCCAGAACGGACAGAGGTGGTTCGACTGCGGCGAATAGCAGTTTATCCGCCTGCCGCTCGCCAACGCCGAGGCCGCGACGCCCAGCGTCAGCGCGACGATTAAGATAAGCATTCCCCACCGTTTCATCATTCACGCCTCCTTGTGGTTAAAAGGCTTATTAACTTCGTTCCCCAACCTCTTGCGAGCACAGATACGTCGTAAAGTAGTATTAACGGAAGCGTATTGTCAAGCTTTTTATTATAGGGGCAGCCGGCGGCGCTCGAGCCGGCGCGGTTTCTTTTCTCGCCGAATAAACCGGAGACGACTTAAAAAGGCGGCCTCGCGGGGCCGCCTTTCGTTTCGTAAGGGGTTTTACCCTACATCCCGTACTTGTCTATAATCTCCTTCTTACCGAGGCCCAGGATGCCGTACTTCTCGCCGATCTTCTTGAAGGCGGCGATGGCGGCGTCGATGTGTTCCCTCTCGTGGGCGGCGGAGAGCTGGACGCGGATGCGGGCCTGGCCCTTGGGGACGACCGGGAAGAAGAAGCCGACGACGTAGATGCCCTCCTCGTAGAGTTCGCGGGCGACGTCCTGGGCCAGCTTGGCGTTGTAGAGCATGATGGGGACGATGGGATGTACGCCGGGGCGGATGTCGAAGCCGGCGGCGGTTATCTGCTCGCGGAAGTAGAGCGTGTTCTCCTCCAGCTTATCGCGGCGTTCGGTGGTCGCCGAGATGATGTCCATCACCTTGAGCGAGGCGGAGACGACCACCGGCGCGAGGGTATTGGAGAAGAGGTAGGGCCGGGCGCGCTGGCGGCAGAGCTCGACGAGCTCCTTGGGCCCCGAGATACAGCCGCCGGAGGCGCCGCCCAGCGCCTTGCCCATGGTGGTGGTGATGACGTCTACGCGGCCCACCACGCCGCAGTGCTCGTGGGTGCCGCGGCCGGTCTTGCCCATAAAGCCCGAGGAGTGCGAGTCGTCCACCATCACCATGGCGTCGTACTTGTCGGCCAGGTCGCATATCTCGCCCAGCGGCGCGACGTCGCCGTCCATGGAGAAGACGCCGTCGGTGGCGACCATGCGGAGGCGCTTGTCGGCGAACTGCTCCAGCTTCTTCTCCAGGTGCTTCATGTCCATGTGCTTGTAGGAGTCGTACTGGGCGTCGCACAGCTTGATGCCGTCGATGACGGAGGCGTGGACCAGCCGGTCGGCGATGACGACGTCCTCCGGCGTCAGCGTGACCTCGAACAGCGCGGCGTTGGCGTCCATGCAGGACGCGAACAGCAGCGTGTCCTCGGTGCCGAGGAAATCCGACAACTTGCGCTCGAGCTCGCGGTGGGTGTCCTGGGTGCCGCAGATGAAGCGCACCGACGACATGCCGTAGCCCTTGGCGTTCAGGCCGTCGTGGGCGGCGGCCACCACGTCCGGGTGACTGGAGAGGCCGAGGTAGTTGTTGGCGCACATGTTGACGACCTTCTTGACCGGGGCGCCCTCGGGGAACTCCACCTCGATGTCCGCTCCCTGGGGAGTTATGATGTAGCGTTCTTCCTTGAAGAGGCCGTCGTTGCGAATCCCGACCAGCTCGTTCTGGTAGAACTCGCGGGCGGCGGTTCCGTAAGCCATCGCATCCTCCTAAGCTAAAAAATTCGCGGCGGCGCCGATTCTTTACGCGTCCTTGTACTCGCGGACCAGCGCGGCTATGGCGTTCAAGGTGTCGAAAGCCTCGGCCGTCGCCCTCTCGTCCGGGATCTTAATATTGTACTCGGTCTCGAGGAAGAGCTTGAGCGAAACCATCGAGAACGAGTCCACCAGGCCGCCCGTGATGAGGGGGGTATCGTCCTTGACCTCTATTTCTTCCCCTTCCTCGACGTACTCGTCGACGACGTATTCGCGGATCTTGTCCTTGATCTCGTCGGCCATACGCTGCTCCTTTAGTTATGAATTATTAACTAATCGTCTTCCAGCGTCGACGTATCGCCTATCTCCTCGCCCGTCTCGCGGGCCTTCAGCAGCCGCCGCATAATCTTGCCGCTGCGGGTCTTGGGCATGCCGTCCATGAACTCGATTTCCTGGGGCATGGCGATGGGCGACAGCTTCTTGCGCACGAAATTGATGATGTCCAGCTTGGTCTTGTCGCTCGGCTCGTAGCCGGGCTTGAGCGCGACGAAGGCCTTGACGACCTCCAGGTTCACCGGGTCCGGCTTCCCCACCGCGGCCGACTCCGCCACCGCCGGGTGCTCGAGCAGCGCGGACTCGATCTCGAACGGCCCCACGAGGTGGCCCCCCGTGTTGATGACGTCGTCGTCGCGCCCCACGAACCAGTAGTAGCCGTCCTCGTCCACGGTGGCGCGGTCGCCGCAGATGTACCAACCGTCGACGAACTTGCTATTGTACGTCTCCTCGTTCCTCCAATACTGGCGGAACATCGCCGGCCACCCGGGGCGTAGCGCGAGGAGGCCCGCGGTCCCGGCCTTCACCGGCTGGAAGTCCTTGGGGTTCAGCACCGCGGCCTCCATCCCCGGGAACGGTTTCCCCATCGAGCCGGGCTTAATCCGCATCCCCGGGTAGTTGGAGATGACGATGGAGCCGGTCTCGGTCTGCCAGAAGCTGTCGTGGAACGGGAGGCCGTAGACCTCCTCCGACCAGATGACGGCCTCCGGGTTGAGCGGCTCGCCCACGCTGACCAGGTGGCGCAGCGAGCTGAGGTCGTGGCGTCCGACTATATCGGCGCCCTCCTTCATAAGGAGCCGTATGGCGGTGGGGGCGGAGTACCACACCGTTACCTTGTACTTCTCGATGGCGGCGTACCACCGCTCGGGCATGAAGCCGAGCTCGAGGACGAGCTGCGTCGCGCCCAGCGCCCACGGCCCGATTATGCCGTACGACGTCCCGGTAACCCACCCCGGGTCGGCGGTGCACCAGTAGACGTCGTCGTCGCGGATGTCGAGGACCCACTTGGCGGTGATATATTGCGCGACCAACGAGCCGTGGACGTGGAGCGCGCCCTTGGGGGCGCCGGTGGTCCCGGAGGTGTAGTGCAAGACCGACGGCGTCTCCTCGTCGGCGGGGTAGATGTCGAACTCCTCCACCGGCCCGACGGCGTGGACGTCGAAGTGGGTCTCGCCCTCGCGCGGCTCGGCGTCGCCGGCGTCGACGATTATGAGGTGCTTGAGCGCGGGGAGCTTATCGCGGATGTGGCGGACGCGGCCGGCGAGCCTCTTCGTCGTGAGGACCGCCGTGGTCTCGGCGTTCTCCAGACGGGTGAAGAGCGAATCCTCGCGGAAGGCCGAGAACAACGGCTGGGCTATGGCGCCGGCCTTGAGTATCCCCACGAACGAGAAGTACAGGTCCGGAATCTTGTCCATGAAGATGCACACGCGCTCGCCGGGCTCGACGCCGAGGCCGCGCAGGAGCTTGGCGTAGGCGTTGCTGTATCGCCTCAGCTCGTCGAAGGTAAACCTCTCCGTGGCGTCGCCGGCGGCGTTCTCCCAGATGAGGGCGACCTTGTCGCCCAGGCCGCGCTCGCAGTTGCGCTCGGCGAGAAAGTAGGCGATGTTCTTGGTGGGCGCGTCGTCGTAGGCCAGCTCCTCGCGGGCCTGGCCCCAGTCGAAATCCTTGCGTCGTTCGTCGTAAGAGCCGATGTTGCTCATAGCCGTCGCGTTCTCCTTGAGCTGGGGGGTATTTTCAGAAATACGGCGATGCCGTTCGCGGGACGTCTCGGCCGGGCGCGTATTTTACAACGCCTGCGCCGCGAGGTCAAGGGCGATTTTACCGAAGGCGCGCCGACGGCGGAACCCTCGGCCCGACGAGACTTCGCGTTAAATTTTTATTGCAAACTCGGGATGGCGGTGTTATAAAGTTTACGGGAAGTAGAGGCCGCGTTGATTAAAAAAGGAGAGGTATTGTTATGAAAAAGGTCATAATGGTAACGGCCGCGCTGGTCGCGGCCTCGGCGCTGGCGCCCGCCGCACACGCCTCCGGCAAAGTGGTCGTCGTCGGGGCCCGCGCGGCCCGCCCCGTCGCGCCGTGGCGCGGGGCGTCCGGCAATTCCATGCGGTTCCAATGCCTGTGGTTCCAACAAAACATCAACTACGCCGGCAACGTCAACCGCGTGGAGTTCGATAAAGTGTACGCCGACGGCGGCAGGTTCAACAGCGTCCGCGCCTGGCTGTGTCATACCCGGAAGACCGCGCTAGAGAGCACCTTCGCGAACAACTACACCGGTTTCACGCCGGTACAGGTCCTCAATATGCGGAGCGTAGCGGTCAGCGGGACCGGGTGGTTCGACCTCCGCATCACCGCTAATCGATTCAACTACAACAACCGCAACAACTTGCTGATGGAGATCCGGTGGGACACCGACGACGGCCACGACGTCCGCTGCTGGCGCTCGAACCAGTCGTACAGCCGCTGCTACGCGTTCAACCACAACGCCTCGCAGGGGACGGTGTATAACAACGGCCAGCGCATCCGGTTGACCATCGCGACGATGATAGGCCTCGAGCCCACGAGCCTGGGCCGCGTCAAGACCCTCTTCAGGTAAGGACCGCCCAACTTCGACCTACAAACGCCCCTCGCGTGAGGGGCGTTTTACTTATTAGAAAAAGCTAGTTGCCGAGCAAGACCCGGCAGAAACGGTATCCCGAAATTAACATTACTATTTAGGTAATGTTTTTTCGGTAAACTTTTTTATTGCGAAACTATTATTTTCGTGTTATAAAAATACGAATAAAATCTAAGAGGTCATTTGAAAAGGAGGAGCTGATATGAAAAAAGTAGTATTAATAGTCACGGCGCTCGCGGTAGTCGCTACGTTAGGGCCCGAGATAGCACCCGCGACGGCGGAGGATTCCGGGAAGGCAATCATCCTCGAAACGCGGGCTGCCGGCAATCGCGCCCCCTGGAGGGGCGGCGGCGGTAACGCCATGAGGTTCCAGTGCCTGTGGTTCCAGAGCGGCATAAACTACGCCGGTTACATCAACATGATCGAGTTCGATAATTACAGAGGCGAGAGCGGCTCGTTCAATAACTGCAAAATCCTGCTTTGCCACTCTACTAAAACCGCACTAGAGGCTACCTTCGCCAACAACTACACGGGGAATACGCCGGTCGAAGTCTTTACCGGAACCGAAACTATCAGCGGGACCGGCTGGGTTGACACCCACATCACACCTAATAAATTCAACTACAATAACAAAGATAACCTGTTGATGGAGGTCGTCTGGAACGGCGACACCGGCCGGGACGTCTACTGCTACCGGGCCAGCGGGGTTGCAAGGCGGTGCTACTCCTATAGCCATACGTCGTCCACGGGAACGGTCTACGGCCAAGCCCAGCGCATAAGGTTACACATAGGCACCATGGTCGCGGTTGCGCCGACGAGCCTGGGCCGCGTCAAGACCCTCTTTCGGTAACAGCCCCTAACCTTCGCCCTATAAACGCCCCTCCCCGGAGGGGCGTTTTTCGTCGCGCCGTAAGCGGCCGAGCCGATATTCCCCCTTGCCTTCGGCGCCGAGGCGTTGTATATTTGCGGCCCGAATAACGCGACGCAACACTCTTTAAACTCCCCCAAGAGAGGTCGTTTGCCATGGCGAAAGCCCCCATCAAAAAGATCCTCGTCACCGGCTCGGTGGGCCAGATCGGCTCGGAGCTGGCGCTGGCGCTGCGCGA
>JAUWLW010000010.1 GCA_030613505.1 Candidatus Zixiibacteriota bacterium | reverse complement strand
CGCTCATAGGTATAAATGCCGTGGACGAAGCAATAATCGAATACGAATTCCCCTCTGGCGACCGTGCGGATATCGTATTCCGTTGTAAAGGCGGGCGCTATTCTATTGTAGAAGTTGAAATGGTGGACGCCCGGGTTGCCGTTTTCCAAATGGTTAAATATAAAGCTTTATTATGCGCTAAATTACGCGAGCCGCTCGACTCTGACTTAGTAGAAGCTGTATTGGTAGCGCCGTTTATATCGCCCGAGATAAAAGAATTCGCTAGCCAGTATATGATCAAATGTCTTCGAACTAGCACAATAAACTGAATGTTCACCAAACTCCTCATCGCGAACCGCGGCGAGATAGCCTGCCGCGTGATACGCGCCTGCCGCGAGCTGGGCGTCCGCGCCGTGGCCGTCTACTCCGAGGCGGACCGCGCCGCCCTCCACGTCGCCCGGGCGGACGAGGCGTACTGCATCGGCCCCGCGCCGCCGCTCGAGTCCTACCTCAATATCGACAAGTTAATCGAGACGGCGAAGCAAGCAGGGTGCGAAGCGGTCCACCCCGGCTATGGCTTCCTGGCCGAGAACGCGGCCTTCGCCGACGCCTGCGCCGAGGCGGACCTCGTCTTCGTCGGCCCGAGCGGTGATACCCTCCGCCTGGCCGGCGACAAGCTCGGCGCGCGCCGGACCATGGCCGCCGCGGGGATCTCCATCATCCCGGGTATGTCGGCCGCCGCGGGCGACGCCGAGGACGTTCCGGCCGAAGCCGAGAAATTAGGTTACCCGGTAATCGTCAAGGCCGCGGGGGGCGGCGGCGGTAAGGGGATGCGTATCGTTCGCGACGAGGGCGAGCTTGCGGAGTGCCTGGAGGCGGCGCGCCGCGAGGCCCTCGGCGCTTTCGGCGACGACACCGTCTACCTCGAGAAGTACCTCGAAAGGCCGCGCCACGTCGAGTTCCAGATCCTGGCCGACGGCCACGGCAACGTAGTCCACCTCTTCGAACGCGAGTGCTCCATCCAGCGGCGCCATCAGAAGATCGTCGAGGAGTCGCCGTCGCCGGCTCTGGACGCGAAGCTGCGTAAGAAGATGGGCGAGGCGGCTATAGCGGTGGCCCGTGCGGTCGGTTATACCAACGCCGGCACCATCGAGTTCCTGCTGGACGAGGATAAGAATTTCTACTTCCTCGAGGTAAACGCCCGCGTCCAGGTCGAACACCCGGTGACGGAAATCGTCACAGGGGTGGATATAGTAAAGACGCAGCTCGCTCTGGCCGCGGGCGAAAAACTGCCCTTCGCGCAAAAGGACTTGAGCCAGCGCGGCCACGCCGTCGAGTGCCGCATCTACGCCGAGGACCCGGCGGCGGACTTCCTACCGTCCGCCGGTAAGATCCTGTTCCTGCGAGAGCCGCGGGGCCCGGGGGTCCGGTTGGACGGCGGCATCTACGCCGGCTACGACGTCCCGGTCCACTACGACCCCATACTCGCCAAGCTGATAACGTGGGGCTCGAGCCGGGAAGAGGCGCGACGGCGTATGGCCGAAGCGCTGCGGGAATATGTTATTATCGGGATTGGAACGACGATACCGTTCTTGCTCGACGTGATCGGACACCCGGCCTACGTCGCCGGCGAAACCAACACCGGTTTCATAGCCGACTATTTCGACGGTTGGCGGGAAGAAGTGCCCGAGGGTTTGATGGAGAAAGCGCTGGCGGCAGCCGCGGTCGCGGAGATGGCCGCGGGGCCCGCGAAAGTCCACGTGGATGCGGATGGGGCCGCGGCGCCCACGCCCTGGCAGACCGTGGGGCCCTGGGAGGTAGGCCGGGGCGCCTGACCGATATGGCGATGGAGTACGAATTCCAATCCGGCGACGGTAAATACGCGGTCACGGTCGAGAAGAGCGGTAACGGCTTCCGCGTCACGGTCGACGGCCGGGCGATGGAGGTCGACCTCGTCGCCGCGGAGCCGGGTTGTTATTCGTTCGTGGCGGACGGCGAGGCGACGGATGTCGTCGTCGTGCGCGACGGCTCGAGGCGCTATGTCGCTCTGGAGGGGTACTCCTTGACGCTCGAGGAGGGGGGCGGCGAGGGGCAGGGGGCCGCGGCCGCGGCGGAAGACGTCGTCGCGGGTATCCAGACTATTCGGGCGCCGATGCCCGGGAAAGTCGTCAAAATCGCCGCCGCGGAGGGTGACGTCGTCGAGAAAGGCCGGACGGTGGTGGTGGTCGAGGCTATGAAGATGGAGCACCGCCTCGTCGCCGCGGGGACTGGGACCGTAAAAAAGATTACGTGCCAGGAAGGGCAAAACGTCGACGCCGACCAGCCGTTGGCCGAGGTGGAGGTCGAGGGCGGCTAGTTCGGTTTCGTTTGTATGCGTTATTTAAGAGAGGGCGAGAATGGATTTTAATTTAAACGACGAGCAAAAGATGATGCGCCGGGTGGCCGCGGAGATCGCGGACGAGCGGTTTGCGCCCAAGGCCGAGGAGATGGAGGAGAGGCGCGAGATCCCCGCCGACCTCCTCCGCTTCCTCGCCGAGCAGGGGTATTTCGGCATGTTCCTCCCCGAGCAGTACGGCGGCGCCGAGGTCGACTTCGTCACGTACGCGCTGACGATCGAGGAGTTCTCGCGCGGCTCGGCCGCGGTCGCGCTGGTGGTATCGGTGCAGAACGCGCTCGTGGGCAAACCGATCCTGATGTACGGCACCGACGAGCAGAAGGAAAAGTATCTGGCCCGCGCGGCCTCCGGCGAGCTCATCGGCGCATTTGCGTTGACAGAGGAGGATGCCGGCTCGGACGCGGCGAACGTCCAGACGACCGCGGCGAAGAAAGACGGCCGGTACGTCTTCAACGGCCATAAACTCTACGTCACCAACGCCGGCCTGGCGGGCCTTTTCCTCGTCGTCGCTCGTACCTCCCCGGAGGCCGGCGGTAAAGGCCTATCCTGCTTTTTAATGGAACGCGATACGCCCGGCTTCACCGTCGGCGAGCGCTTCGACGGGATGGGTATGTGCGCGTTGGATGTCCGCCGCCTCGAGTTCGAGAATTGCGAGGTCCCCCCCGACGCTCTCTTGGGCGCCGAAGGCGAAGGCCTTAAGATCGCGCTCGCCAGCCTGGACGGCAGCCGCATCGGCGTCGCGGCGCAGGCGGTCGGCATAGGCCAGCAGGCCTTCAACGAGGCCAGGAGGTACGCCGGCGAACGCGAGCAATTCGGCCGGCCCATCCTAAGCTTCCAAGCCATACAGTTCTACCTGGTCGAGATGGCGACGCGCCTCGACGCCGCGCGCCTCCTGACGCTCCGGGCCGCGACGAAGGCGGACGCCGGCGAGCCGTTTTCCGCCGAGGCCGCGATGGCGAAGCTCTATGCCTCCGAGGCCGCCAACTTCTGCGCCAACCTCGGCGTCCAGATCCACGGCGGCTACGGCTATATGAAGGACTACGCCGTCGAACGTTTCTTCCGCGACGCGCGCGTAACCGAAATTTACGAAGGGACCTCGGAGATACAAAAGTTGGTTATAGCCGGCAAACTTTTGAGAGGATAAATCCGTGTTGGACTATATCGAATACGAGGATTTTCGGGCCGAGGTGAGGGCGAAAGTTGACGAGATAGTCGCGCCCCATGCCGCCGCCGTCGACGCCGACGACCATATCCCCAACGACGTTATGAAGGCCGTCGGCGAGTTAGGCTGGTTCGGCGCCACCGCGCCGGTCGAATACGGCGGCCTCGGCTGGGATACCGTGCGTTACGCCGTTTTGGTGGAGGAGGTATCGCGCGCGTCCGGGTCAGTGGGCGTCTTGCTCGCGGTTCAAGGTTCGCTTATTACTTATCCGCTGCAGAAGTACGGTACGGAGGAGCAGATAAATGAATACATGCCCAAGTTCGCCTCGGGCGAGCTGTTGGGTTCCTTCGGCTTAACCGAACCGGGCGCCGGCTCCGACGCCGGCAACACCAAGACCACCGCCGTCCTCGACGGCGACGAGTGGGTTATCAACGGCCAGAAGTGCTTCATAACGAACACCAAGCGCGACTGGCCCTGCGTTTGCTTCGCGACGGTGCGGACCGACCCCGAAAAGTCCAAGGGGGTCCGCGGCGTGAGCTCCATAATCGTCCCGCCGGATGCGCCCGGTTTCAACTACGGCCGCAAGGAGAATAAGATGGGGCTGCGCGGTTCGGACACCAGCGAGATATTTTTCGAGAACTGCCGCGTCCCCAAACAGAACCTGCTCGGCGAGCTCAACGAAGGTTTTAAATTGTTCATGGTGGCGCTCGACGCGGGCCGCATCAGCATCGGCGCTATGGCGCTGGGGCTGGGCCAGGCCGCGCTCGATCTCGCCGTCAAGCACGCCGAGACGCGCGTCCAGTTCGGCAAGCCCATCGGTACCAAGCAGGCCATACAGTGGAAGATCGCCGAGATGGCGACTAAAATCCGGGCGGCGCGTTTCTTGGTCTATTCGGCCGGTGCCCTCAAAGACGCGGACCTGCCGTACACTACCGAGGCGGCGATGGCGAAGTACTACGCCGCGCAGGTGGGCCGCGAGGTCGCCTACGACGCCATACAGGTCCACGGTGGCCTGGGGTACGATAAATCCTATCCCCTGGAGCGCATCTACCGCGACGTCAAGCTCGACGAGATAGGCGAGGGGACGAGCGAGATCCAAAAGATAGTCATAAGCCGGAATATATTACAGCTCAAGAAGAAGTAACCGTCGCGCCGGCGCGGTTAAGCGATTGCGCCGGCGACAGTGTTTATGCTATAATATACACAGGAGTATTGGATGGAAGAGAAAGGATTCACGGTCTGGTTCACCGGCCTGTCGGGTTCGGGCAAAACCACCGTCTCGAAGCTGGTCGAAGAGGAAATCCGGCGTCGCGGCCGTAAGGTGGAAGTGCTCGACGGCGACGTCGTGCGCACCAACCTCTCCAAGGGCCTGGGCTTCTCCAAGGAAGATCGCGACATCAACATACGCCGCATCGGCTTCGTGTGCCACCTCCTCAGCCGCAACGGCGTCGTCGCCGTGGCCGCGGCCATCTCGCCCTACCGCGAGATACGCGGCGAAAACCGCAAACTGGTCGGCGACTTCGTCGAAGTTTTCTGCAAATGCCCGCTCGAGGTACTGTTGGAGCGCGACGTGAAGGGATTGTACAAGAAAGCGCTGGCGGGCGAGATCAAGAACTTCACCGGCGTCTCGGACCCGTACGAGGAACCGACGGCGCCGGAGGTCGTGTGTAATACAGACGTCGAAACGCCCGAGGAGAGCGCGGCCAAGGTGGTCGCGAAACTGGAAGAGCTCGGCTACCTCGCGGCGCCGGGTACGGAGGGTGTTTACTCCGAAGAAGAGGAGGAGAAAGTGCGCAAGCGCCTGGAGGCGCTTGGCTACATGTGATGGCCGATTGCGAATACGTCGACCTCCACGTCCACACCACGTTTTCGGACGGTTCGTTGAAGCCCGCCGAAGTCGTATGGGAGGCCGTCGACGTCGGCCTGGCGGCGATCGCCGTTACCGACCACGACGGCGTGGACGGCAACGCCGAGGCCTTCGCCGAGGGCGCCCAACAGGGCCTGGAGGTTATCCCGGGCGTCGAGATAAGCTGCGATTTCACGCCCACCAACGTCCACATCGTGGGCCTTTTCATCGACCCAACGAACGACGGGTTGGTGGAGGCGCTGGCCGACGTGCGGGAATACCGCAAGCGCCGCAATCCCAAGATACTGGCGAAGCTCGCCGAGCTCGGGATTTCCCTCGAGATCGAAGAGGTTGCGGCCAAAGCCGGCGGCAAAACCGTGGGCAGGCCCCATATCGCGGAAGTGATGGTGGAGAAGGGATACGTCGCCGATTTCCAGGAGGCGTTCGAAAAGTACCTCGCCCACAACAAGCCGGCGTACGTAGGCCGGCGGCGCATCGCCGCCGAGGAGGGCGTCGCGCTGATCCACGGCGCCGGCGGCTTGGCCTTCCTGGCGCACCCCGGCGTCTACGCGCTCCCGCCCCGCATTTTGGAGAGTATGGTCTTCAAGCTCGCCCGCGCCGGCCTCGACGGCGTCGAAGTTTACTACTCCGATAACCTGCCGACCGACACCGCGTTCCTGAGGCGCCTAGTCGACGAGTACGACCTGCTGGCCAGCGGCGGCACCGACTTCCACGGCGCGGCCAAGCCCGGCGTAGAGCTCGGCATAGGCCGCGGCGACCTCAAGATCCCGTACGAGCTCGTGGCGCGGATGAAGGCGCGCCTCGGCGTCCGGGAAAGACGCGCTGCGATAAAATAATGACAGCCGGCCCGCGGGCCGGCTTTTTTCTTGCGTAAATTCGCAGCCCAGGGCCTTACGTAAAATACGTATAACCTAAAGCGGCGAGGATGATCAACGTTAGGATAAACAACGCGGCGAGGCCGACGGCGACGCCTGCTACGATGATTAGAATCTTTCCGGCCGTTTTGAAGCCCTTGACGATCGCTGCTTGCGCGTCGGCGCCTCGCTCGAAGACGTTGGTGAATTCCGGATCGTACTTGGCGCGGATCTTCCGGGTATATTTTTTCGCGACGTTCTTAAACGGATAGTCAAAGGTTAGGTACGTAACGCCGGGTTTACGCTTCGCCTTCGGCGGGATCGCCGGTTTCTCGGCCACGGCGACGATCGCGATCCAGCTCTCCAACTCCTCCGTCCCTTTCCCCTCCCAGTAATATAGTAAGTCCAGAAGCCCGCTGAGGTTCTTTTGGTCGTTTACCTGTTCCTCCATAACGCGGTCGAAGAGGTCGACGGCCAACGCGCCCAGGCGGTCGGCGAGCGACTTCCCGAAAAGCTCTTTATCCTCGGCGTCATAATACGCCAACGCCATGTCGACGCACGAAAAGATTTCGCCCGGTTCGAACTGCCGGTCGTCGCTCAGCTTGGCGTACGCGCCGGCGATGCCCTTCCCGACCCACGCTTGGTATTCGGCGGCGTCGGTTTCTATTATGCGGTTGAAGTACTCGTACGCCTGGCCGTAGTTGCCCTCCTCCACCGCCGCGAGAGCTTGCCCGTAAAACTCGCGGAGGTCGATCGATTTTCCGCCGACGAGCTCCCGAGGCAGGAAAGCCGTACCGCAATATTCACACGTATACTTCCCTTGCTCCGGCGCGCCGAGCGCGCCGCCGCATTTGGGGCAGCGGGACGCGGCCAATAACTCCTCCGGCCTAAAGTTGGTACCTTTAACCATACGCGTTCACCGTGTACATCCGACGTTTCGGGGTTCCGACGGTTATTGGCTAATTAACTCACCGAGCCGATTATTACCAGGGCCACGAAGCACAGGACGCAGAGGACCGCGATACCGCCTACGATTGCGATCACGGTCCAAACGGCGCGGCGCGATTTGCGGCGCGGCGCGGCGGCTTTTTCTTCGGGCACTTCGCCCTTCGCTTCGGCCTCCGCCTTGGCTTTGGCTTCGGCTGCCGCTTTGGCCTCCGCTTCAACTTTTTCGCGGAGCTTTTTTCTATATTTTTCGGCGACGTGGGCGAACGGCCGTTTCCCCTCCGGCGTGGCCGTTTCCTCGGCCAACCTGACGATGCCGTTCCAGGCGGCGACCTCGTCCGAGCCGGAGGTTTCCCAGAAGAATAGCAGGTCGAGCAGGCCTTTGACGTTGGCCTCGCCGTCGGCGCCCCTTTGGACGGCGTTATCGTAGAGGTCGAGGGCGACCGCGCCCAGGCGGTCCGCGGCCCTCCGCTCGAACGCCTCGCGGTCGTCGCCCCGGTAGAGCTCGAGCGCCTTCTCGAGCCGCAGCAGCAGCTCGTAGGCGTCGACGCGTCCTTCCTCCATCAGCTCTTTGTAGGCCCCCGCGACCCCCTTCTCGAGCCGGGCCTCGTATTCGTTGGGGTAATTATCCGTTATCCGGTCGAAGCTTTCGTAAGCCGCGGCGTAGTCCAGCCGCGCGAACGCGGCCCGGCCGCGCTCGTACAGTTCCGCTATCGGGTCGGCCGGCGTCTCCTCGCCGAGGCCGTCGGCGTCGAACGAGGCGCCGCAGTACCGGCACGTGACCTTATCTTCCGTCGGCGGCTCGAGCTCGCCGCCGCATTTGGGACAAGTCAGGGGCGGAGGCTGACCCGCGGAGGTTGCGTCTTTATCTTTCGGCATAGGCTCGCATCTCCTTGGCGAGAGCGATACGAAAAGGGCGGCCCGAACTCAGGCCGCCGGCATTATAATATTCCCGTTAAGCCGCTGTCAAAAATAATCGACGTTAAACCTCGGTCTTCAGAACACCCTTCAGCGCGAACGCGGCCACGAGCGAGACGACGAAGAACGTTAGCACCCAGTGGACGCCGAGGCCGAAGAGCTTATTTTGGCGGCTCGGGTACTTCACTTCGATCGCCACCAAATCGCCCGAGAGCGGCCGCTCGCCCGGGTTCGTCAGCTGCGACCAGATTCCCGAGACGCGCCGCGAGCTGACGCGGCCCACGCCCGCCTCGCCCGCCACCAACTCCTTGCCGTACGTCGCACCTTTCGATTTTAACGATAGTTCGAACCTACCGGCCTTCGCTGGCCGCACGCGCCAATCGGCCTCGTGCTTGTACGGGATGCGCAGCGCGGGCGTCTCGACGACTATACCCGGCGGCGCGGCGAGCGTCACGTCGTCGTCGACGGCGCCGTTAAATATCGCCTTCACGACCACGGCCTCGCCCGGCTGCGCCGGCGCCGGGCCGTAACGCAGGTCGAGCTGGACCATTATGAGCACGACTATCGGGAGGATGAAGACGATGGGTACGACGGCGTAACGGAGGTAGGTCAGGTTGGTGCGCAGCACCTTCTTCTGGCTCTCGACGACCACGCGGGCGTCGTCCCGGAACAACCGCATAGCGAGCAGGTGCGCCCGGATGAGGTCGCGGGTGCGGCGGATGGCGCGTTGGTTAGACGTCGCCTTGAAGACGAGCAGCATCGCGACGCCGGTCAGCGCCGATATCAATAGCAGGCCGCCCGCGGGCCACCGTTGGAACGGCCAGGCCAGCGCGTCGAAGAGCCGCGTTAACGCCAGGTTAAAGTACCACATCGGATTACGAGATGTACCCCAACCCCTGGAGCCTCTTCTTTATCTCTTCCTCGTCTTCGGCGCCGCCCTCGAGCGCCGACATCTCCTTCTCGAGTACGTGGGTCACGAACTCCTCGGGCGACGCGTAGCCCGCGGCCTCGGCTACCTTCTTGACTCGGTCCCACAGCTCGCCGTCGATTTTGACCTTTGCCATAATTCCCGGTGCCTCCTATTCTAATATCGGCCGCCCGGTCATTTCCGGCGGCGGCGCGAGGCCGAACTCTTTCAATATGGTGGGCGCGAGGTCCTTGAGCGCGGGCGCTTCGGCCGCCACCGGCTTGTTGCTGAACAACACGCCGGGGACGTGGCTCGGGTCGATGCAGTGGTCCGCGGCCCACTTGTCCTCCCGCACCTTGCAGACGCGTTCCGGGAACTCGGCCACGGCGGAGCCGTCCGCCAGGCGGTACCCGGGCGCGAAGCCGAGGATGAGTTCCGGCGCCGAGGCCGCGGCCGGCCCGCGGTACGACTCGCGGCTTTTATAAGCTTTGACGATGGCGCGCTCGTCGGCCTCTTCGTCGATATAGGCCTCTAGTTTGGCGGCCAGCTCGCCGGCGAGGGCATCGGCGTCGCCGGGCTCGACGATGCCGTGCGGCTCGCGGCCGCGGAGATTGACGTACAGGGCGTTCAGGCCGAAGCCGTACGCGACGGTGCGGGCCCAGTCGATGTTGTCCAGGAACTCCGTCTCGGCGCGCCGCGTCGGGTCCGCCAACGCCAGGTAGCCGTTATCCAGCAGCCAGGTGTTGAGGTTGAACTCGCGGTAGAACGGCGCGAAGCCGTGGTCCGAAATAATGAAGAACGTCGTCTTGTCGTCGACTTCGGCTAGGACGCGCGTCAGCGCGCCGTCCATTTCGCGGTAGAAGTGCTCGACGGCCCCTTTGACCTCGGGCGGCGCGTCGGGCTGGTACAGCGGATGTTCGGGGTCCATCGTCCGCCACATCATGTGGGTATTCTGGTCGATGGTCGAGATGTAGAAGAAGAAGAAGCCGTCGTCGAAGTCGGCCAACGTTTCGTCGAGGCAGGCGAGCCGCTCGTCGAGGACGATCCCGGCTTGCGCCAGGTACTCCTCCTCTTCGAAGACGCCGTGCGACAAAGCTTTGGTCTCTTCCGGGAACCCCTGCGTGTAGTAGCGGCCGGCGCGGCGGGCGATTTGGGCCGCGTAGTCGCCCGGCGTACTTATGGGCAGCGCCGGCTCGAGCGGGTCGAGGTTCACCGGCGAGACGTAGAGCTTGAAATGCGGTCGAACCTCTTTTAGGTAAAATCGGACCATGCCCACGGCGGCCGCCAGCGGCCCGGCGAGCTTGAAGCGCACCCGACGCCAGCCGCTCCACTCGCCTTGTTGGAGGATGACCTCGTCGCCGTCCCACGCTATCTTCGCGACGTCGCGCGCCGGGTCGCGGTGGACAGTGAAGCGCAGTTTCGCCGCCGGCGAGCCCTCGCGAAAGGTGTTGGGCGGGCCGACCAGGTCCGCGGTGAAGGTGTTATCCCACAGCCTGACGGGATAGCATTCGCCGCCGGTGAACTCGTCGGCGTTGGCGGGCGGGTCGTCGGTATAGTACGAGAAGGTCCCGTACGTCCCGCGGAGGTCGGGGGTCCCCAGCCCCGATACGGTGCGCGCGTCGGTCTTTACGGGCGGAAAGTTGGACGGGCACTTGAAGACCGTGGCCGGTACGTCGTGGCGGCCGAGGATCTCCCACAAGCACGGGCCGCGGCGCAGGTTTTCGACCTTGCCCCCCGAGAGCGGGATTACCAGGCTGCCCAGTTTTATCGTTTTGGAAGGCGGGAGCGAGCGGGATATCGAGAGAAAGGGGTAGAGGGTATGCGGGTCGCGGTGGATGAAGTCGAAGATGCCGTGGACCCCCGGGCCCGCGCCGGTTATGAAGTCCGACCACGCCACCGGGCTTTGCGGCGGTAAGCTCGTTCCCAAAGGCATAAAGGTATTGTTCTCGATAAACTTCGCGAAGGTGGGCATCCCGCCCTTGGCGACGAAGCGGCGCACGAGGCGAGGGTCCATACCGTCGATGGCGAGAACGATGACCTTGCGGCCTATCGGCTTGGGTTTGCCGGCGCAAGCCTCGAGCAGCGGCGCGAGGCCTCCCGCCGCGGCAACCGCGGCGCCGGTCCCGGTTGCTTTCAAAAAATTACGCCTTTTCATTTACGTCCTTCTCGGCTTCTTCGGGCTCCGGCGGGAGCTCCAACTCGAGCGGCCGGCCCTCCATATACGAGGGTACGGCGACGCCGAAGAGCTCCAGCACCGTGGGCGCGATGTCTACGATGTGCGGTTTTTTCGTCGTCACCCGGGCGTTGGTGAACAGTACTCCCGGCACAAGGTCCGCGGCGACGCAGTGGTCGCCGGACCAGGCCTTGACGTTGTCCTCGAAGACGTCGCCCGCGGTGCCGCCGGTGGCCGAATCCCAGCTGGCGCGATAGCCGGCGTCGTAGCCCACGACGAGCTCCGGGCCGCCGGCGAGGTAGGGGCCGGAGTACATCTCGCCCAGGTCGTACACGTCGCGTACGGCGACCCGGCCGCGCGCGTCGTCGCGCAGGCCTTTCAATTTTTCGGCGATCTCTTTTTTAAGCGCCGTTACTCCGTCGCGCGGCACGATGCCCTGTCTCTCGCGGCCCGCGACGTTGACGTAAATGCCGGCCAGGCCCAGCGCGAACGCCCGCGTCCGGCTCCAGTCGACGCCCTCCAGCCACTTGCCTCCCGCGGCGCCGTCCTTCAACGTCAGGTAACCCTCGCGCGCGAGCCAGGCGTTCACGTTCACGCCGCGCGCGAAAGAGGTGAAGCCGTGGTCCGACATTACTATCAGTAAGTCGCCCGGGGCGAGTTTGTCCGCCGTCGCGCCGACGAGCTCGTCCATCTTCACGTACATGTCTTCGACCGTGCCGGCGTATTTCTCGGTATCGCGGCCGCGGTTGGCCGGGTGGTCGGGCGTTAGGTAGCGGAAGAACATGTGCTGGACGCGGTCGGGCGTGTCGAAGACGCAGGCGACGACGCCCTGCTTCGTCTTGTCCAACGCGTCGAAGAACATGCGCTCGCGCTCGTTGTGGTGACGCCGGACCTGCTCCAGGAACTGGCCCTCGTTGATGACGCCCTCGTTGAGCGCCCAGGTGTCCTCGGCCAGGCCGAGCGTAGCGTAGCGCCCCAAGAGCTTCGACAGGTAGACGGCGTAGATGTAGGGGTGGGAGATGGGTAGCGCGGGCCGGTCGGGGTCGACGTTGATGGGCGTTACGTACATCTCGAACGGCTGGAGCGACTTCACGAGGAAGCGGGCGATGCCGCGCACGCGCACGCCCAGGCCGGCGCGAAACGCCACCGGCGTCCAGTCCGAATACGTACCTACGCTCAGCTTGACGCGGGCGCCGTCGAGCGACATTTCGACCTCGCGGTCGCGTTTTCCCGGTCGGACATTAAAAGGTACGCGGAGCTGGCCGCCGGCCTTTTTAATGGGGTTGTCCGGCCCGAGCAGGTGCGACGATACTTCCCGGCCGTTGCGTTCCACCTTTATGCACTGGCCGCCCTCGCTCACGCTCGCGTCGCCCTCTTCGTAGTAGTAAGAGAACGTCCCCTGCGTCCCCAACAGGTCCGGGACGCACATCGCCGAGAGCGACACGCCGTGGAACTTCTCCGGCGGGAAGGTGATGGGGACGCGAATGACGTTGGAGAAGACGCCGTGGTCCCCCAGTATTTTCCAGAAAGGTTTGCTCTTGCGCAGGAGCCGAAGCGACGCTTTGCCGAGCGGTATCCGGAATTTGCCCAAATTGACGTAGCGGCGCGGCGGCCCGATACGCGCCGACGAGAGGTCGGGCAGGTACGTCGCCCGGTCGCGGGTGAGGAAGTCGAAGATGTTGTGGCGCGCGGGCGACGTCCCGGTCTGGAACGACGACCACGCCACCGGCGAAACCGCCGGGACTGTCGTGGCGAGCGGTTTGAAGGTGCCTTCCTCGGCGAGGCGGGCGAAGTGGGGTAGTTTGCCGTCGGCCATCATCTCGCCGACGATCTTGGGCGAAAGGCCGTCGAGGCCGAGTATAACGACGCGGCCTACGCGCGCCTTGGCCAGCGCGCGCCGCCGCCGAATGCGGCGCACCAGCCGGCGGAAGGGCAGCGTCAGGAACGCGAAGAGCGCCAGCACCAGGCTCGCGAAGACGGCGAAGAACGACGTGACGACGGCGAAGCCGGCGCCCGGGCCGACGTAGCCGAAGGCCGCCGGCGCCAGCGCCAACGCGCTTGCGAAGATGATCGCTAGTTTCGCTCGAGGGGACATCCGTGAGGATTAATAATTAGCCAATACGAGGTCCGCCAGGTCCGTAATTTCGACGTCGGCCGGCGGCGGCTCGGCCGACCAGAAGACGGCGTCGTCGTAGGTGTGCATCCCGGTCAGGTTGGTCTCGGCGAAGACCTCGGCCTTGCCGAGGTGGGCCTTCAAGTCGAAACCGGGGTGCGCTACCACGACCAGGTCCGGGCCGTTCGCGGCGTACGGGCCGTCGTAAATCTCGTCGCGGTGGAATATTTTCCTTACGACGGGACGCCCGTTGTGACTCAGCGCCAGCAGGCCCTGTTTTATTTCGGCCAGCACGGCGGCGACGTCGCCGGGGCGCACCGTGCCGCGGGGGTATTTACCGGCGACGTTGACGTAGATGCGGTTGGGGTCGAGGGCGAAGGCGCGCGTCCCGGCCGCCAGCGCCGCCAGGGAGTCGTTCTTGCCGCCGTCGAAGGCGAGGAAGCCCTCCTGCTCGAGCCAGGTGTTCAGGTACGCCTCGCGTTCGACGCCGCAGAAGCCGTGGTCGGACAGCAGGTAGAACGCCGCTCCCGCGTCGCGGGCGCGGGCGAACATTTCGCCGACGAAGCGGTCTACCTCGGCGTAATACTCGAGGCAGAAGGCGTGGCGCGGGTGCGTCTCCTCGGCCAGCGCGTCCCACAAGTAGTGGTGCAGGCGGTCGGTGCCGGTGACGACCACTTCGAAGTAGTCCCACTCCTCGTTTTCCCAAAGGTGCTCCGCGGCCTTGCGGCGGCCGGCGAGCGTCGACAACAGCTGCTTCTGCAGGAGGTCGTGGTCTTCGCGGCACTTCACGGTGTCGACGTCGATTTCGTAGCCCAGCGCGCGGAGTTTCGCCCTGAGCGGCGGCGGCATTATAGCGCGGTCGAAATCCACCGCTACGAAGCCGGCGACGAGGGAGCCGTTTATCGCGTCGGCCGGGTACGTCGACGGTTGGTTAATTACTACGGCGCGCTTGCGGACGCGGCCCAGGCGGTCCCAAATAGTGGGCGCCTTGACGTCCGCCGAGCTCGTGAAGCGGACGTCGTACGTGCCCGCCTTGAGCTCGGTAAAGCCGAAGACGCCGTGGCCTCCCGGGTTCAGGCCGGTGGCGAACGAAGGCCACGATACGGCCGAGATTTCGGGCAGCGTCACCGTCATCCGCGCGAACGGGCTCGCTTGGCCGAGCTCGGCCAGGTGGGGCGTTGCGCCGTCGGTCGTTAGTTTTTCTACCAGCGAATGGGGTACGCCGTCCAGGCCCACGACGACGGCGCGACGATTTTTTTTGCCGAAGAGTCCCATAATCGTAGGGGGCCGTTGCCCGGCCTTCCCGAACGTCAATTATAAGCTATCTAAGAATATATGTCAAACCATATAACCCAAGGGGCCGTCCGAAAGCGGCCCTTTCGGTCCGGGTTTCGGCGTCGTTATGGGAAAAGGGCCTTAACGCGGCGGAGGCGCAGAAAGCCCGCCCCGAAGGGCGGGCTTCGCGCTAGGAGAGGAGAGTGGTCTAATTAGTCGTTCGCGGGTAGGGCTTCGATTATTATGGCGTCCGCGGGCAGCGCTTGGATTACGACGGCGTCGGCCGGGCCGCCCTCGTAGCCGGGTGCGGTTGGCGGTTCCGTTCCCGCCGGCGCCGCGGCGCGGGCCAGAAAAAGGAAAGATAACGCCAAAATGGTAAAGGTCCCTAAGAGATTTATCGCGTTGTTTTTAAGCATTTCAGTTCCTCCGTGTTTACCTCGTCGGCTTCATCGTGTAATACGACGCGGCTGCCGAAAAGGTTGCAAAGAAACCCGCCTCCGGGGCGGGCTGGGGATGATAGCGATGGGGGCGTTTTTCTATTCGGCCGGCAACGCCTCGATTACGACGGCGTCGGCTGGGAAGGACCTGATGATTACCCGGTCGGTGAGTTGGCGGGGGATACCGGGCGTCGCTTCGGCCGCGGCGGCTTCGGCCGCGGCGGTTTCCGCGGTCGGCGTAGCGGCGCGCGCCAAGATAAGGAAAGATAATGCCAGCGCGGCGAATACCCCCAACAGGTTTATTACGTACGGTTTGTACATCCCGTTACCTCCTCGGTATTTTCCCAAATATCGTTATGTAATACGCCGGCCGGACGCAAAAAGTTACAAAAAAGGCCGGGCGCGAGGCCCGGCCTGAGTGGAGATAAGGAGCTCAGAAGACGTACGTCTTGAGGAGGGTAAAGATGCCGAGAAACGTCGTCAGGACGCCGATGGCTATGGTCAACGGCCGGGCCTTTATCTTCTTCACCGCGAAAGCCGACAACGGTACGGAACACAGCGCGCCGACGGCCAGCGGCAGCACCAGTCCCCACGGGAACGCCTCCCTAATTACTAAGTATACTATAACGCCCACCACGCAAGTCAGCCCTTCGGCCAGCGACGTAATGGCGATGGCGTTTTTGCTTTCCATCCCCGAGAGGAGCTGGCCGCCGCAAACGAGCGGGCCGTAGCCGCCGCCGCTCATCCCCTTATTGAAGGAGGCCAACGTACCCACGCCCAAAACCTTGGCCCACGAAAACCGCACCGCGGCCCGACGCGCAATCGTTACCAATATTAAAATGCCGACGGCCAGGACCAACACGCCGATCCACGTCTTCAGCACTATTTCCGGAATGCTGACGGCTATCAGAACCGCGGCGAGGGTGCCGACGACGGAACAGCCGGCCAGCACCATCGCTACTTTGAAGGCGCGAGTGCCGGGCCTCAAGTCGACGTTGCGGGCGCGGTGGTGCGCGAACGCCGCCGATATTCCCGTGACGAGCTCCGAAGCGAGAACCGCCGGTACGATCTGAAGCGGCGCGAAGCCGAAGACGAGGAGCAGCGGCGTGAGCGTCGTTCCGTATCCCATCCCGAGCGTGGAGTCCACGAATTCGCACCCGAAGGCGACCAGTACGATACCCAGCGCTCCCCAGGAAATGAGCTCAATTGCCCGGCCGCCCTCGGGCGCTTCGCCTTTGGCTACGGCGGCGTGTACGGCGACTACGCCTATAAAAACGGCTACGAATAAGAACCAGACGACCGCAGCCTTCTTCATATAGTTCTCCTTGCGGCGGCTTACGGGAGGCGGGCCTTATCCCGAGTAAGGTTCCGGTTATGTCGATGGCTTCTTGGCGCCTTGACGTGGAGTCCAATATATTTTATTATACCTATGGGAAAACTCTATTAAAGGAGACGGCCCTATGAAACTTACTACCCGCAGCGAGTACGCTCTCCTGGCGTTGCTGTATTTGGCACGGCATTACTCCGAGGAGTACAACACGGTCGAAACCATAGCCTCGGCGCAATACATACCCCGTAAGTACCTCGAGCAAATAATGCTGGCGCTGAAGCGCGCGCGGTTTGTGCGGAGCTCCAAGGGGCAGCACGGCGGCTACAAGCTGGCGAAACCCCCCGAGGCCATAACGCTGGCCGAGATCGTGCGGCTCTTCGACGGCGCGCTCGCGCCCACCGACTCCGTTAGCGAACACTTCTACGAATCCACGCCGGTGGAGAAGGAAAAGAAGCTCGTTGCGCTGTTCAAAGACGTTCGCGATTACGCCGCCAAGAAGCTCGAGACAACAACCTTAGCGGATGTGTATTGAACGACACGGTTCCAGCGGTTGAAATACCACACTTTACCGATTAAACAGATTTAGTATATCATATTAGTAGTTTATACGCAAGGATTTTTTTAGCGTACGAAAAAGGCCTTATTCCCAGCGGTAGAACCGCCGGTTTCCACCGCTAAGTCGTCGATGTCTAAGAAGGAGACTGTAAGAATTAAGTCCGAACGTGTTCGCTCTAAGCCGGAGAAGGATTTCGCCGGCTTAACGCGGCGACTACTTGTCTACGCCAACGTCGCCGCGCCGAGGAACCTTTTCCTGCGGGTGCTATCGAAACACTTGGTGGAGGGGACCGGTTGCGACGCCGTCGCGATCAGGACCACCGACGGCGACCTCAGCTATCGGTGGTACGCGGAGGCGGGGCCGCGAGGCGAGCTCCGGTTCGAGATGAATTATTATAAATCGCCGGCGGAAGGCGAAGGCTTTTTAACCGGGGGGAGTGATCCGGCTTTGGCCGAGATTAGGACCGCAGTTTTCGAGGGCCGGGCCGAGGCCGCCTCTCCTTTTTTTACGGAGGTTGGGAGCTTTTGGACTAACGATGTCTCGCGGCCTGTCGTCCTCGAGGCAGACGGCGGCCGGAGGGAGCTGGTGGTAGGCGGCGACTACCGGTCGATCTTGATTGCCCGTTTCGAGATCGACGGTAAGAACGCAGGTCTGTTGGAGCTCTTGAGCCGAGAGCGAGACTATTTTCAGGACGAGGACGTCGGCTTTTTAGAGACCGTAGCTCAGGCGATCGGCGTAATGGTCGCGGACCGTCGCGCCCAGCGCGACCTTCGCGAAAGGGTTAAGGAGATAGCTTGTTTGTACGGGATCTGCCAAGCAGCCGCTAAGCCCGAGGCGACGCTGGAGGAGGTCTTGCAACGGGTAGCCGAACTCCTCCGCCGGGCGTTCCAGTTTCCGGAGGTCGCGGAGGCGAAGGTGACGTTGGGGAGCCAAGGGTACGAAACTCCAGGGTTCGGGAAAGTAATAAAGAAGATCGCCTCCGACGTTACCTTGGACGGCGAGACTCGGGGGAGCTTGGAAGTTGGGTATACCGAAGCCAAAGGCTACGTGGAAGGTTTTGTGTTCGCACCGGAAGAGCGCAATTTACTCGACGCCGTAGCTAAGCAGTTTTCGCTTATTGCGGAACGACGTCGGGCGGTTGAGGAAAAGGCGCGGATGGAGGAACAGCTGCGGCACGCCGACCGATTAGCGACGATTGGCCAACTGGCCGCGGGCATCGCCCACGAGCTCAACGAACCGCTTCTTGCCGTCCTCGGGTATACGGAGCTTGTAAAGAAGAACGCCGATTTGCCGAAGGAGGCGACGGCCGACCTCGATAAGGTTTCGGCGGCTTCGCTGCACGCGCGGGAGATAGTGAAGAAGCTGCTTATCTTCGCGCGTCAGGTGGAAACCCGGAAGACGGCCGTTAATTTAAACGACGTCGTAGACGAGGCGTTTTCGTGGTTAGGGTCGCGGTTCGCGGACGAAAATATTGAGTGTGTTCTCAACCTTAACCCGAAACTTCGGCCGTTCGCCGCCGACCCGGCACAACTCCATCAGGTCGTAGTGAATCTCGTCGTCAACGCTATCCAGGCGACGCCGCGCGGCGGGAAAGTTACGGTCTCGACCGAAGCCGACGGCGAATACCTGTACCTTACCGTCGAAGATACCGGATGCGGCATGGGCGAGGAGGTTCAGGAACAAATATTCTTACCGTTTTTTACCACCAAGGATATAGGCCATGGAACCGGGCTTGGCCTGGCCGTAGTCCACGGGATCGTTAAAGCCCACGGCGGGACGATCGGCGTCCGGAGCGAAGTCGGTCGAGGGTCCCGGTTCGTCGTCATCCTTCCTATCTACCCGGAAGAGGAGAAGCCGGAAGGCCGAGGAAATGCTTGAGGCTAAGGAAGAGGAAAAGATATTGGTAGTGGACGACGCTCCCGACACGTTGGAGCTGTTACAGCGAAGCTTAACGGCCGAGGGTTATAAAGTCTTTACGGCCGCGAGCGTAGCCGACGCGTTGAGGCTTTTGGACCGCGCCGCCGTGGACCTGGTTATCACCGATATGAGGATGCCGGAAGTATCCGGCTTGAAGCTGATTCGGCACGTCCGCGAGAACCTGCCCGATACTGGGATCATGACGATCACGGGCTACGCCTCCGTGAACGGTGCCGTGGAGGCGGTGAAGACCGGCGCTGAGGAATACCTCTCCAAACCGTTCACCGACAAGGAACTCTACGCCGCCGTACGGCGAGTTTTGGATAGGCTTCAGGCGAGGCGGTGTGCCGACCGCGAAATGGCCGAGGTCCGGTCGGCCTATCACGGCCTAATCGGCGAATCGGAGGTTATGCAGACGCTCTACGGAAAGATCGACAAGGCCGCGGCGACGGAGGCGACGGTACTCATAACCGGGGAAAGCGGAACCGGCAAGGAGCTGGTGGCCCGGACGGTCCACTATGTGAGCCCGCGCGCTTCGGCGCCTTTCGTCGCGGTCAATTGCGGCGGGATTCCGAAGGACCTTATCGAGAGCGAGCTATTCGGCCACGTTAAAGGTGCGTTCACCGGCGCTACGGCCACGCGACCCGGTTTTTTCCAGACGGCGAACGGGGGGACGATATTCCTCGACGAAATCAGCGAGACGAGTGCCGCGATGCAAGTCCGGTTGCTTCGGGTGCTGCAGGACAAAGAGGTTACGATGGTGGGTTCGCGGAGACCGGAGAAAGTTAACGTGCGCGTCGTCGTCGCAACGAATAAGGATTTAACGAGCCTCGTCGAAAAGGAAGCGTTCCGCGAGGACCTCTATTACCGGGTGGACGTTATTAGGATTGAGATGCCGCCCCTCCGGGAGAGAGGGGACGACGTCTTATTATTGGCCGGCCATTTTCTCGCCAAGTACGCGGCCGAGCTCGGTAGGCCGGCGCCTCATTTCACGGACGGGGTGATCGAGGCTTTCGAGGAGTACGATTGGCCCGGAAACGTCCGCGAGTTGGAAAACGCGGTACTCCGTTTAGTAACTATGGTTGAGGGCGACGTCATCGATTTACAAGATCTTCCCTCCCAGATGAGGTTCCACCTCCGCGCGGGCGCCGGCCTGAACCGGACGCTGAAGGAAGTCGAGGTCGAGCACGTTGTGAACGTCCTCGAGAGCGTAGGCGGCAACAAGTCGCGGGCGGCTAAAATATTGGATATCGACGTAAAAACGTTGCGCGAAAAATTGAAGAGACGAACGGGCGAATAATTATCGCCCCCTGGTAGGGAAAAATTCCCTTGTAGTCGGAAACTCCCTAAAGAGGAAGTGGGGCGTTGAAGCCGCGCGAAGGCGCGGCTTTTTTCTTGTGCGATCCGCGGGACCCGTTAATCATTTAATTATAAGGACTTACGTCCAGGCCGTAGCGAGGGAGAAGGCCGTACCGTCTCTGGCACGGTTTTCGCACATATATACCTTGGAGCGATGAGAACGAAAAACACAACGACGTTAGTCGGAAATCCCAAGGAGGAAAAAATGACAACGGCGAACTTACAAAAGGAAGATAGCGTTTCGGTAAGGCGAAGCGCAAATAAATACGGTAAAGGAGGAATAATGAAGACCGCGACCGTAGGACGGGAAGAGATATTTGTCGGCGAACCGCGACCGAAGGGACTCTTGCCTACACCTACGCAAGAATTCGAAACGTTTGCCGACGTTCTGGATTTCGGGCTCGAGGAAAAGACGACGGTGTGCGATTTCTATAGAGGAATGGCCCAGACGACGGCGCTTCCCTCGACGAAGAAAGCGTTCCAGATAGTAGCCGCGGAAAAGTTTAAACAGAAAGAACATCTGCTTAGGGTAAAACCCGATTGGTACCTGAAATACGTACCGGAAAACGTTCCGAGTTTGAAGATCGCCGATTACGTAACGGCAGAGGTTCTCCCTCGCGAGGATATGAATACGCGGGAGGCGTTTATTTTCGCCATCCGGGTAGAAAGGGACGCTCTCCGGTTGTACACCGACCTCGCGGATAACGCTCGCAACGCGGAGACCCAGGCGGCTTTCCTCTCTCTCGGTCAGGAACAGGCCAGATTCCTGCTCAAGCTCGAAACGGAATACGAACGCTACGTCTTCGCGCAATATTAGAATCAGGGAATAACGTTCCTGGATAGGAGGAAGTTATGTCGAGCGCCGCTGAAGTACGAGAGAGGAAAGAACGTACCGGCGTAAAAGACCTTCGCCGGGAAGAACTACTTCGCTCGGTAGCATTAGCCGGGGAAACTTCGGCCGAGTATAAAGGTCTTTGCAAGAATTGTGCTAACCGCGAGATCTGTCGCAAACGTAAAAGCGGCGAGATCATCATGTCTTGTGCCAGCCATGACCCCGGGCCGCTGATCCCGGCGAGGGCGTTTAAAAACTTCGAAGAAATTTTGGATTTCGCCCTCGAGAAGGAGGAAAAGGCCGCTACCTTCTACCTTAAAATGGCTGAGAACACCGGTAAGCCCTCGACGCGAAAGGCGTTTAAGACTCTCGCCAAGCGGAGCCTAAAGCACCGGAAGCGCTTGCTTAAGTTGAAGCGTAACGGAGATATGACGATCGCACCCAAAAACATCCAGGGCTTGAAGATCACGACGTACGTGACCAAGGGAGTTACGCCCCACGCCGAAATGGACACCCGCGAGGCGTTGGTCTTGGCCATAAAGACCGCTTCCGTGACCCAGAACTTGTATTCGGACCTCGCGAACCAAGCGGCCGACCCGAAGATCCAAACCCTCTTTGGGGCGTTGGCCCAGGAGGAGGCCGAGCTGAAGCTCAAGCTCGAAACCGAATACGATGACTACGTCTTCGCGCAAGACTAAAGGTGCGGGAAGAAATAACCGAGTACCTACGATGGTACCGGAAGGGAGTAGGATATGGTTGCGGGAGTCACTAAGGAAAAAACACCGCCTTCCTTCACGCGAGAACAGAGGGAACGGATACAAAACGAAATAAAAAATCTCGAGAGGTTCGAAAGAATCCTGGAATTCGCCATCGGCGAGGAGAAGAAAGCTTGCGATTTTTACGCGAGGGTGGCGAAGAGGATGAAGCACCCGTGGACGAGGAAGGCTTTCGAGAGGTTGGCCCGGGAAGAGCTCAAACAACGGAAGCGGTTGATTCGGATGAAGCGCGCCGGGTACGTGCCTCCCGTATTGGAAAAGGTTCCGGACCCGAAGATTACCGAGTACGTGACGGCGGAAGTGCTCCTCCGCGACAACCTGGATGCCCGCGAAGCGTTGGCTATTGCTATCAAGGCTAAGGAGGCTTCACAACGGTTGTACTTGGACCTCGCGGCCAAAACCGCCAACCCTAACCTAAGGGTGGTATTCCGGAGTTTGGCAGTGGAAGACGCGATACAAAAGTTGAAAATTGAAACGGAACGCGAAGACCGCGCTTTAACCCTGGATTAAGGCTGAAATAAGCTCCTCGCGGGCATAGTTCATACCGCGACAGTTTAACGCGTACCTTCTTGCGAGGGGTTAAGATGGCTTGCGTGATGACGGTAATAATGCTTTGCGTGACTTCGTTGGTTTTGGTTATCTCAAAGGAAGTCGCGAAGTCGACGAGACGGCATAAGGGCAGGTGGCGCCCTTAACTTCGCGCCGGCCTGCGATCCAAACTTCGGCTTTCGAGGGTTCTCCTTTTTTACGCCTACCTATTAAGGCGCGGAGCCGCCTAAATAGAACCGTCCTCGACCCGCCTCCCCCGAAAAACAAGCGTAAAGTTCACCCCGGAAGTTTTTTAGTACACGAACAATTTTAGCAGCAGGAGCATACCTAAGGCCGACGTCAGCACGCCGACCGAGATTTTGAGCTGGACGGGTTTCAGGACGCGGACCGTCAAAGCCGAGAAGGGCACCGCGGCCAGGGCGCCCACGGCCATAAACGGCGCGAGCCGCCAGCTAAAAGCGGTGCTCACCAGGAAGAACGTCGCCGCGCCGCCAAAACAAGCGAACGTTTCCGCGAGTTGCGTTATCGCGACGGCGTTGGCGGCGGGTACGCCGCAGAGTAACTGGCCGCCTGTTACGACCGGCCCGTAGCCGCCGCCCGTAGTCCCCTTGTTGAAGCCCGCGAAAGCGCCGAGGGATACCATCTTCGCCCAAGTGAACTTAAGATGCCTGCCGTAGGATGCCAGTGTGATGACGCCTATGAAGAAAACCAGGATGCCGATCCAGGCCTCGAGGATATTTTCGGGCAGCCGGAGCGCGAGAAACGCCGCGCCTACGGTACCGATCGTCGAAGAAATCCCGATAGCGACGGTAATCCAAAACGCCCGGCCGCCGGGCCTTAGGTCCACGTTGCCTATGGTGTGGTGTGCTACGGAGGCGACGAGGTTGTTGCCGATTTGGGAAACTAAGACCGCGGGGATGACGTCGAGCGGATGGTAACCGAGGATAAGTAGTATAGGAGTGAGAGTGACGCCGTAGCCCATTCCCAAACTCGAGTCTACGTACCCGGAGGCGAACGATAACCAAACGAGCGCGACCGCCGGCCCGGCCAACAGGAGGCGCGGTACCGGTAGCGGCCAACGCCAGCTCAGGAAAGTGGCGGCGGCCATTATCGCGAGGGCGAAGAGAATCGCCTGATATTTTTTACTAATCGCCAATTCGGCCTCACGTACCCGTTCGAGGGGTTATTACGTTTGATTATCTTTATTATAATTGTTCCCCGGCGTCAAGCGAATTTATAGTATTCGAATTTTTCAAACTGGACAAAACGGGGGTCTTTATATATATTCTTAGTCACAGACGGAAAGGGTTTCCCAAACAGGAGGTTATTATTATGAAGTATTTTAACTACGTTGTCTTGGCCGCGATTGTTATAGTGTTGGCGGCGGCTTTTGCGGGATGTCGGAAGAAAGTCGAGGAGCCGGCGACGGCCGAGACCGCCGAGACCGTCGCGGCCGTCGAAGCGCCGGAAACGCCCCTCACGTTGTCCGCGGAAGCGCAGAAGCTCCCGCCCGGGGCGGAGGTGGCGGTGATAGAGACCGAGGAAGGCGTAATCGAGATCGAGCTTCTGACCAAAGAGACCCCCAAGACGGCGGGCAACTTCATCAAGCTGGTCGAAGACCGGTTCTACGACGGCATTCCCTTCCACCGCGTCGAACGCGGTTTCGTGGCGCAAGCGGGCGACGCGACGCTCGTGGGGCGTGAGAACCCGGAGATAGTGATCTCGGCCGAGCCCGACAAGCGTAAGTGTATACGGGGCGCGGTATCTATGGCCCGCGCCGCAGTTCCAGGCTCGACGGAGTACGGCGCTACGAGCCCGACGCAGTTCTTCATCCTCACCGGCGACTCGCTCCACCTCGACCCGGACTTCTGCGTCTTCGGCATAGTGGTTACCGGTATGGACGTCGTGGATAATACCCAGAAGGACGACGTGATAAAGCGCATACGCGTATTGAAGGTCGGCGAGGGACTACCCGCCGAGGAGGCCGCGGCCGAGACGGAATAGGCGGCCGCGCCGGCCTAATGCCGAACCCGCTGCGAGGCGGGTTTCGAATTCGACGGTGGGCAAGGCACCCTTTTTGGGATTGTGTTGTTTTCGTAAAAAACGCATCCTAAATGGTAAGGAGTAAGACGATGAGAATTCTTTTTTATCTGGGCGCGGCGGCTGCCGTGCTTGCGCCCGCCCTGGCGTTCGCTGCGGTCGAAGTGTACGGCGAAGACGCCGTGGCCGTGCGATTCGAGGAGGAAGAGATGCCGCTCGAGCTCTCCGCCGCGGCGCGGGAGCTTCCGGCCGGGACGAAGGTCGCCGTGATGGAGCTAACCGACGGCGGGGCCGTCGAGGTACAACTCCTGGTGGACGAGACGCCCAAGACGGCGGGTAACTTCATCGCCCTCGTCGAGGATGGTTTTTACGACGGCATCGTCTTCCACCGCGTCGTTCCGGACTTCGTCGTTCAGGCCGGCGACGCGACGCTGGTGGGCCGGGAGAACCCGGACATATCCCTTGAGACAGAACCCGACGTACGCAAATGCGTGCGCGGCGCGGTGTCTATGGCCCGGCTGGCGAAGCGCGACGAGAACACGGGTGAAATGATTTACGGCGATACGAGCCCGACGCAGTTCTTTATTCTGAAATCGGATGCGCTTCGCCTCGACCCCGACTTCTGCGTCTTCGGCGTCGTCGTGACCGGTATGGACGTCGTCGACGCCATCGAACAGGGCGACGTCATCGAGCGCGTCCGGGTCCTTACGGTCGGCGGCTCGGGGGAAGCGCCGGCTACCGTCGAGGACTAGTCAGGGCGCCCCCGCGAAAAAACCCGCCTTCCGGGGGGTTACCGACCGTAACTTTTTGCGCGGCTCCTAATTCCGTTTAGCCGCCTGCCACTTCTCCTCCATCTGCTGGAGCGTGGCGTCCGCCAGCTCGAGCCCCTCGTCGGCCAACGCGGCCTGCACGGCGTGGAAGCGCCTCACGAACTCGTTGTTCGTCACGTTCAGGGCTTCGCCCGGGTCGAGGTCTAAATAGCGGCATAGGTTAATCAGCGAGAAGAAGAGGTCGCCCATCTCGGCGCGCAGGCGTTCGCGGTCGCGGCGCCCGAGTTCCCGTTTCAACTCCGCCACCTCTTCTTCGATTTTATCCAACACGCCCCGCGCGTCCTCCCACTCGAAACCCACCGAGCGTGCGCGGTCCTGGATGCGCCACGCGCGGAGCAAAGCGGGAAGGCTTTTCGGAATGCCGTCGAGGAGCCGCCGGCCGCTTTCCTCGCGACCCTTTATCGTTTCCCAATTCGTGACTACTTCCGCCGCGCCTGAGACCTCCGCGTCGCCGAAGACGTGGGGATGGCGGCGCGTCAACTTCTCGATGATGTGGTCGGCGACGGCCTCGACGCCGAAGGCGCCGCGCTCCTCGGCCATGCGAGCGTGGAAGAAGACGTGTAGCAATATGTCGCCGAGCTCTTCTTTGAGCGCCCGGTCGTCCTTTTCCGAGATCGCCTCTACGGCTTCGTACGCCTCCTCGATGAGGAAGCGGCGCATCGATTCGTGCGTTTGCTCGCGGTCCCAGGGGCACTCGGACCGCAACCGCACGACGACCTCCCACAATTCCTTCAGCTTATCTTCCATAATCCACCGCCTTGACGGGGCAGCCGTTTTAGCTTAGTATTCCAACGTGGTTGGCGAGACGCACGAGAAGCTCCGCCTTCTTTACGACATTTTACCGACTGCGGCGCCGGCTTCCGCCGCCGAACTCGCCGCGGCCTCGTCCCTCGAGGCCGACGACGTGGTCGCCGCGGTCGAGGCGCTCAGAGCCTCGGGCGCTATGGTTTCGGGCGACGCGCGGAGCGGTTACCGCCGCGAGCTGCCGCCGCCGTTGGACGCGGGCGCCATAACCGCCCGGGTCGAAGGCCGGGTGGGGAGCGCGCTATTCGTTTTCGACGCCGTTACGAGCACGATGGCGAAGGCGCGGGAGCTCGCCGGCGAAGGCGGAGGCCACGGCGTCGCGGCGATAGCCGAGGAGCAGATCGCCGGGCGCGGCAGGTACGGCCGCCGCTGGGCGTCGCCGCTCCGCCTCGGCCTTTACGCGTCGATTATCCTCGAAAAAAAGCAACTCCCGCCCGCGTTTGCGCTTTTACCGCTGACGGCCGGCGTCGCCGTCGCCGACGCGATAACGACCGTCGCCGGATTGGCCGTCGAGCTGAAGTGGCCCAACGACCTCGTTTGGGAGGGCGCGAAGCTGGCCGGCATCCTGGCCGAATCGTACGGCGAACCGGACGTTGTCGTTTTGGGCGTCGGCCTAAACGTCTTTCAATGCCCTTACGATTTTCCTCCCCGCGTCCTTTATCCCGCGACGTCCCTCGTCATGGCGGGCGCCACGAGCACCGACCGAAATGCGTTGGCGGCCGCCGTGCTGAATGCTTTGGATCGATGGCTCGAGCGCTGGCTCGAAGCGGGCCCGGGCGTCGTCGTGGAGGCATGGCGCGACCGCAACGTTACGTTGGGCCGCCGCATCCGCATCGCCGGCACCGGCGTCGCCGGGACCGCGGTCGATTTGACCGACGACGGCGCCCTGGTCGTGGAGGACGACGCCGGCGGCCGTCGCGTTATATATTCCGCGGACGCTTAAGGCCCGCGTCGCCTCCTTACGAAAAACCGCCCGTTCCCCCGTACGGTGCGTTCAAACCTTCCAACGGGCAACCGTCGCAGTGCGGTTCTCCGCGGCGGCACCGTTCGCGGCCTACGCGCACCAACAGCGCGTGGTACTGTTTATATGACGCGACGTCGGCCTCGACGTTGGCCTCGAACAGCTCTTTCAACTCGTCGTAGGTGGCGGCCTCGTCGGCCAGGCCGTGGCGGTGGAGTATTCGGTGGGTATAAGCGTCCACCACGAATGTCGGCAGGCCGCAGGCGTAGAGCAGGATGGAGTCGGCCGTCTCCGGCCCTACGCCGCGCACCGCGAGCAATTTGGGCCGAACCGTCGGCAATTCCTCTCGGGCCATAGCCGCGACGTCGCCCTCGTATTCGCGGCCGAGGAAGTCGAGGAAAGCGCGCAACCGTCGGGCCTTGACGTTATAATAACCGGCCGGTTTTATCAACGGCGCGATTTCGGATGCCGACAGACGGGCGAGTGCCGCCGGCTCGAGCAGGCCGGCGCGTTTGAGGTTGGCGATCGCCTTCTCGACGTTAGCCCACGCGGTGTTCTGCGTGAGGATGGCGCCTACCGCGACCTCGAAGGGCGTATCGCCGGGCCACCAACGCTGGTCGCCGTACGCGGCGTCGAGCGCGCCGAATATCTCCCGTAAAATCTCTCCGGTATCGGCCAAGTTCCTTTTAAACGCGTAAATCGTTACGGCGAGGATTATCCTTGCTCTCGCGTCCGATATCAAGTAAAATCAGGGCGTGGACGCGACAAGTTTCCGAGGGGTAGGTGGATATGTTACGTAGTCCTTTTTTGATTCTCGCAGGCGCGGCGCTCGCCGCGGGCGCCGCGGTAGGCCAAACGGGCGACGACCCCGTACTGGCTTATTCGGACACCGTCCAGGATATCACCGCCCGGTTCAACGCCAAACTCGTCGAAGCGCAACCTTACGTAGTCTGGCCCGGCAGCGACCTCGACCAGGATGAACGCGATAAACTCTCCTGGAAGCTCGAGGTGATAATCAACGATTTGGGCAACCTGGCGGATGAGATGGGCGCCATGGCGGTCCCCGAGGGCTTCGACGGATCGCACAAACTTATCGCCGGCGCGTTCAACCTTTACATGACGGCGCTGAGCCGCTGCGGCTCCGGCATCCAACGCAACTACGTCAAGACCTTCAACGGCGGCGTACAGGACTACAACGCCGCGGGCACTTTCCTCGATTCCGGCTTCACCGAGCTCGAGTCGGCTTTGGAGCGCGCCGGGTACATCCTGGAGTAAGTCGGCCCCGACGCAGTCGCGGTATCGGTTTTAAGGGATACGAGCCTTGGTGCTCGGTCCCCCCCGCGTGCCGCAAGGCCGCTCTTTAACGGGTAGATTTCATCGTCCGCGCCAAGGCAAATGACGCCGCCGCCGAGTCTTTCCTCCCGCATAGCGCGATACACCAGAAGGTTCAACGCCCGCCGCGCCGTCGAAGGCGTTGCGTGGCGCGCGTTCCGGCCGTTGTTCGCGTTGGCGCGGCCGTGGCCTCGCAACCGCGCCGCGCGCGAAGGCCGCGTCTTGGCGGTGGAGCGTATTCTGCGCATCGGCGATACGCTCGTCGCCAGGCCCGCGCTCGCCGCCATCCGAAATGAATTCCCCGACGCCGAGCTGGCGGTGGTGTGCCAACCCGCGCTCGCTCCGCTGTGCGAGTCCGACCCCCTGGTGGACCGCGTCGTCGTCGCGGGGGCCGGCTTGTCGGCCTTCCGTCGAGCCGCCCGCGAGGCGAGGGGGTTCGGCGCGGCGCGCGGGTACGTCCTCGTCCCGGACCGGTGGTCGCCGTACCTGGCGTGGCTCGCCGGCGCCGGGGAAATAGTCGGTTACGACTACGCCGCGCGGGGGACGGCGCTGACGGACCGTCGGGCCCCGCCGCCCAGGGCCAACGTCCCGGCGTTCTCGTACGACGCCGCGACTCCCGAGATACACGCCGCGGCCATATGGCTCCGCCTGGTCGAACCGGAAGCGGCCGCGCCCCGGTCGTATCCGCCGCTTGAGCCCGGCGCGGCGGCGCGCGAAGCCGCCGCGGCCTTCGTACGCGACGCGTGGGCGGAGCGGCCGGAGCCGTTCGTCCTTGTGCACCCCGGCGCCGCCAATCCGTCGTATCTATGGCGGCGCGAAAACTGGCTCGAAGTAGGCCGCGAGCTGGCAAGGCGGGGAGTAAAGGCCATAGGCATCACGGGCGGCCCGGGCGAGGGGGAGGAGGCCGCGGCCGTCGCCCGAGAGATCGGGTCCAACGTCGCGGCCTCGGCCGTAGGGCTCTCGCTGCTCGAGACGTGCGCGTTGGTAGCGGCGGCGGATTTGGTCGTCACGCTCGATACCGCGCCGGTCCACATAGCCTCCACCATGGGTACGCCGGTCGTCGCCCTTTACGGCCCGGGCGATGCGGCGATGTGGGCGCCGCTCGGCGTGCCGCACCGGGCGGTTGTCGGCGACGCGCCCTGCCGCGGCTGCAAATCGGCCCGGTGCTTCCAGGACCGGCATTATTGTATGGAGGCCATAACGCCCGGGGCGGTCGTCAAGGCCGCGGCGGAGCTTTTGGAAGGCGTAGACTCGTAAATGTATTTATCGATAGGAACAGTTCCGGCCTGGCTCGGCGCCGTCGGTTGGCTTGCCGTGGCGGCGTCGTTGGCTGCGGCGCTCGTTCGCCTGCGCCGTTCCGACGTTGGTTTGTCGGCGTTCGTCGGTGCCGCGGCGTTGGTTGCGGCGTTGCGGCTGTTGGAGTTTCCGCTGCACGGCGAAGCGCTCTTCGGCGGCACCGTCGTCGCCGTCGGCCTGGTCGTAATCGTCTTCGGCGTGGAGGTGGCCGTCTGCTGTCTTTGCGCGGCGACGCTCGCCCTCGGCCTGGTCGCGCCCTACGTAGATTGGGCCGCGTTGGGCGCGAATCTATTGGCGCACGCCGCAGTGGCGCCCTGGCTGGTCTGGTGGTTGTACTCGAGGTTGAAGCGCGTCTTCGTCTCCGAGGCCGCGGGTTACGTTTTAACCTTCGCCGTCGGCGGCGCCGGCGCGCTCGTCGTCGCGTTGACGTATTTGGCGGTTTTACCGGCCTGCGGGCCGGTCGCGACGGACGTCGCGTGGCGCGTAATCACGGCCGGTTTGGCGCTGGCGGCGGCCGAAGGGGTGTTGGCGGCTTGGGGATACACCTTGGCCTTGAGTCGGCGCTACCGCGGCGACGGCCGGCTCGAGCGTTGGGCGCCGCGGTCGTGGCGCGGCGGCTTTTTGTTAGCCGTCACGGCGGTAGTCCTCGCCGCGGGCGTCGCGCCTTGGGTGCCGTCCTACGGCGGCGTGTTGGGGCCGACGCCGGCGCTGGCCCGCGCCGCGGGGCATTCGTACGCTTCACGCGCCGTTTTGGGTTTGGCGACGGTGGCCGCGGCCGCGGCCTTGGTCTCCTTACTCTTCGGCGCGCACAAATTGACGCGGGTACTTTTCAGGTATAAAGAAACCGGCGCGTGATACCCGCTACGCCGGCCCCGGTTACGCGCGTACGCCCGGGTTATTCCTTTTCGATTAAAAGCCGCGACGCGGCGACGCCGAAGAGGTCCTTCTCGGCTATTTCGGCCGACACCCGTTCGTTGAATCTCGCCCGGCAAGTTTCGATTTGAGCGGCGAAGACCGAGGTCGCCATCCCCACGGCTTTGGCTTCGCTCAGCATGTCGGCGTCCAGCGACGCCACCATCTCCCGGGCGAACTCGTCGGCGAGTTCGGCCGCTTCTTTTTCGTCTTCGATCGGCATAATCTAATCAGCCTTGCGTAACGTCGAAGCCCGCCAGTCCTCCGCGGACGAATATCTCCGTTAACTCATTCAGGTCGGCTGCGTCTATCCGCAGCGCGACGCCGCACCGGCCCGTGCGGCCCGGGGGCTGCGGGATGACCTCCGCGACGCAACCCCGTTGCGTCGCGCGGCTTTCGGCCAGGATGGTGTCGTGGGTCGACCGGAAGCCTAGGACGGCGTATTTTCCGCTAACGGCGCGTAGCCGTGGCGGTCGTTTTTCAGATCCAGAGACCATATGAACGACTTATGCAAATTTAAAAAAGAAGGGTGCCCGTGTCAAGGTGATTTAGCAGCGTACGCCGGGGCGAGCCTCTTCGGCTGCGTCGGACTGGACGCCGGCGGATAGCGACCGGTTTTTTATTCCAAAAAAAACCGTCCCTAAGGACGGCTTTTTCTATCTCACCTCGATATTTCTCTTTACCGGAACAGCGCTCTGACGCGGCCGAAAGAAGTCGGCGCTACGGCCGTCTCCGTTACGCGCACCGTCCCCTTCATTTGCGTGTGGTATTTGCAATAGTAGGGGAAGAAACCGGTCTTGTTGAATTTGCGCTTGTAGGACTCGTTCGGTTTGATGTCGCCGGAGTCCCAGACGAGCGTGTTGGAAGTCGACGTATGGACCACCGCGTCGAGGTTGGTCCACTGGACCATTTCGCCCTTCTGGACTACTACGTTTTGGGGTACGAAGGCGAAATTCTGTATTTTGATTTCGGTTAGCGCGAGCGCCGCTACGCCGCACGCCAGTAAGGCCGCCGTTAAAAACACGCACCTTTTCATAATCTAACCTCCTTTATCTATATATTAGCCGAAATATCATAATAAGTCAAGCCGCGGTGCCCGGCGTTTGGGGTTGCGGCCGGCCGCGTTTATTCTTATAGTGGCGGCGTGGCGGCCTACTCCATTAGCGTCTGCGCGCCGGCGTTCAACGAAGCCGGGAATATCGAGGGCGTCGTCCGCGCGTTCGACGAGACGCTCGGGAGCGCCGGCGTCGACCACGAGATAATTATCGTCGACGACGGCTCGAGCGACGAAACGCCGCAGTTCCTCGAGCGCCTCGGCGGCGAAATAGCGTCCCTCCGCGTCGTGACGCACCGAAACAACGAAGGCTACGGCAAGAGCCTGCGCGACGCCTTCGCCGCCGCGGCCGAGGATTACGTCTTCTACACCGACGCCGACGGCCAATTCGACCTCGGCGAGATGCTCGCCTTTTTGCCTTTGCTCGACGGCGGAAACGCGGTCGTCGGGTACCGCGTGGGCCGCGCGGAGGGCGCCCTTCGCCGCTTCGTCTCCCGGGGCTATAATTTGCTGGTCCGCGTTCTCTTCGGCCTGAAGGTCCGCGACGTCGACTGCTCGTTCAAATTCCTCCCGCGGCGCGAGCTCCAGGCGCTGGCGCTCCATTCGGATAAATTTTTCATAGACACGGAACTTATGGTAAAGCTCAAGCGCGCCGGCGTATCGGTGCTCGAGCGCGGCGTGCGGCACCTGCCGCGGGAACACGGCCGCTCGACGGTGTCGCCGACGCATATTTTTACTACCCTTCGCGAAATTAGGGGGTTGCTGGCCGAACTCCGGAAAAAAGAAACGGGCCCCGGAAGGGGCCCGCGGGTACGCTAAGAAGTTGATTAAACCGATTGGCCGGTTTCGCGTTTTGCGGCGTCCGCGCTGTCTTCCACCACCGTCAGGCGCCGTACGCGGCCGGCCAATTTTATCACGGAGACCTGGCCGGGCTCCGTCGCGTATTGTTCTCTTTCATCATTATTTAGTCGCTGCTCGGGCCGGAATCGTTTAACGTCGGCTCTCGCAAACTCCTATATGATTATGACATTAAAACGTCGTTTCGTCAAAAAGCTACTCGGGCCGTGTGGGGTCCCGAGCGGCGCCGTCGGCCCATGTCTAAGGAATTTGACTTAGGGCGGCGGCTCTGATATATTGAGATGGTTCGGGTTCGCGTTGCGGCAATCGCCGCCGACGAGCGCTAACAGGAGAACGGAGGTGAGGTATGAGGATCTACGTTGTGAAGGTGGCCGCGTTAGCGGTTTGTCTTGCTTGGGCGCCGGCCGCGTTCGCCACCGGCCACGAGGTTTACGTCAAGTACGGCGAGGGTATGAACGCCATCCCGTGGTGGGCGCATCCCACGCTACTCAGCACGCGTTGCCAGATGCTTTTCGACCAGGCATACATCGCCTACGCCGGGACCGTCACCGAGTTCAAGTTGGAGAAGTCCGACGCCGTTTCGTCAACGTTTAAGAACGTTAAGTTCTACCTGTGTCACACGGGCCTTTCGTCGTTTACGACGAGCTTCCAGGCCAACTACGACAATAATACGCCCAAGATGGTAGCCAGCTTCGCGAGCTACACGTTGCCGGCGGTGGTGGGGCCGTACCCTATTCCGATGGCCGAGACGTTCGCTTACAACAACGTCGACAACCTCCTCTTCGAGGTCACGTGGGAATCGTCGGACCTCAGCAACACGATGTGCCGCTTAAGGAGCGGGCCCATCGACGGCCATCGGTGCTTCGCCTGGGACTACCGGGCCACGACCGGCCAGGTGAGCAAGCTCGCCTATAACGGCTTGATCGTCTTCGACAAGTACCCGGGCGTCGCGCCGGCGTCGTTCGGCCGCCTTAAGGCTTTGTTTCGGTAGCAGGGAGCGCTTTTTCGAGAGAGGAGGTTCGCGCATGAGAACGATAATTTTATCGTTTGCGGCCGCGGCGCTTTGCGCGGGTTCGGCTTTCGCCACGGGCCACGCCGTTTATATCTTAAACGGCAGCTCGGGTTCCATCTACCCTTGGTACTCTCCCAACGAAGGCATGCGGTGTCAGATGCTGTTCGACCGGGACAAGATCGACTACGCCGGGACGATCACCGAGTTCGAATTGGAGAAACAAGTCTACGTGGGCGAGTACGGCAACGTCAAGTTCTACCTGTGTCACACGCCGCTCTCGGCGCTGGTAACGGATTTCAACGCCAACTACGGCGGCAATACGCCCAAACTGGTGGCGAGCTTTTCGACCTACAAGTTGCCCGCGGTCGAGGGCGTTTATCCCATCCCGATGGCGGAGACGTTCGATTACAACAACCGCGATAATCTCATTTTAGAGGTAACGTGGGAGACGGGCGGCCGGCAAAAGGTGACGTTGTTATCGGGTACGGTAACGGCGCACGTCTGTTACGCTCACGACGCGAAGGCTACGATCGGGACCGTCGCGAACGTGGGATTAAACGCCCGCATTTCCTTCGACACCTACAAGGGGATTGAGCCGGCGTCCTTCGGCCGCGTCAAGGCGCTCTACCGCTGAGCCGACGTACCGTGACTTTGACCGAGGAGGTCGGGATGGTAAGGCGAGCTGTTTTCTTCGGCGTCGTCGCGTCTTTGGCCGTCGTTGCCGCGGCGGCCGCGACGGGCAAACAGGTCTACGTTCACGTCGGCGGCGAGCCGAGCGACCATCCCTGGGTGGCGTGGCGGCCGGCGTTGCGGATGCAGATGCTGTTCGACCAGAGCCGCATAGATTACGCGGGGACTATTAACGAGTTCGAGCTGGAGAAGAACGAGACGACGGCCACCTTCCGGAACGTCAAATTTTACCTTTGCCATACGCCGCTCGCGGCCTTGACCGCGGATTTCGCCTCCAACTACGGCGGCAATACGCCCAAGCTGGTCGCGAGCTTCTCGAGCTACGAATTACCGGAAATCCAGGGCGTCTATCCCATCCCGATGGCGGAGACGTTCGAGTACAACAACCGCGAGAACTTGATTTTGGAAATAACGTGGGAGTCGGGGACGGGAGGTAAAGTCCTCGTTTTGACGGGCAAACTATCGGCGCACCATTGCGTCGCGTACGACTACCGGGCCGCGACGGGAACGGTGGGCGAGTGGGGATACAACGCGCGGATCAGTTTCGGCTTCTACCCGGCCGTAACGCCGGCGTCCTTCGGGCGCGTCAAGGCGCTATATCGCTAGGTCCGGTTGCGACCTCCGGCCGCAGCCGGCCGGCGCGAAAGGAATTACTCTTTGGAGAAGCCCGCGGCGGTTTTCTTCGACCTCGACAATACGCTGTACGACCATCGCCGCGCCGCGCGCGAGGCGCTGGCGGAGGTATACCGGCGCCACCGCGTGGCCGATACCGGGACGACGGTCGACGAATTCGCCCGCCTCTTCTTCGACGTCAACCAGCGTATGTGGCTGAAGCTCGCCACCGGCGAGATCGACGTGACGAGCCTCCGCGGGCGGCGGTTCGCCGAGCTCTTCGCGCTGGTGGGTGCGGCGCCGCCGGCCGACGCCGCGGCCTTGGGGCGCGAATATCTCGATATCTACTTGACCCTCAGCTACCCGCTGCCGGGAGCCGAGGAGACGCTCGCGGCGCTCGAGCCGCTCCTCCCCCTCGGCCTCCTCACCAACGGCTTCACCGACATCCAGCGGCCCAAGATCGCCCGGCTGGGCTGGGAGAAGTACTTCCGATGGGTCGCGGTCGCCGAGGAGATGGGCGTCTTCAAGCCGGACGTCGCTATCTACGAGAAGATATGCGCGACGGCGGGCCTTCCGCCGGCCCGGGTCCTGTACGTGGGCGACTCGCCGGTGGAGGACGTCATCACCGCGCGTAAAGCGGGACTCAGGACCGTATGGGTCCGGCGGGACGGCCCGGAGGTGGCGCGGTGGGCCGCCGAGGCCGAGGCCGACTACGAGGTGGCCGACGTGCGTGACGTGGTGCCGTTGGTCGGAAGCGCCTTTAAGTAGGGGCGACTGGCTAGTCGCCCGGCTTGGGCAAGGGGCAACCCGGCGGTTAAAACCGCCGGTTAACGCCCCTTGTCGTAGGGCCGTACCTTTAGGTGCGCCCACCTTAGCCGTTTAAAGATATGTCCTTTTTAGTGGAGTTGTGAAAAGCGCCGTGCTATAGTTTAGGGTAAGGGATAATAGCAGAGGAGGTCTGGCGAAATGAAGAAGGTAACGACGATTGCGGCCGCGGCGCTGGCGCTGGCGGCCGTTTATGTCTTCGGCGATTGGGTCTATGAGGGCCATTGGGGCTCCCGCGACAGCTACAATGGCAAACTGAAATTTAAGGACCTCTTGCACGACTTCTCCGACGGCAAACTCACGGCCACCAAGCATGACTACAAGCCGGCCACCAAGGATAACGTAGCCATAGGCGGCGATTAAACCGATGAAGAGGTTATTTATACTGGCGTCGGTAATTTTTTATACTGGGGTCGCGGCTATCGCAGATGAGTGGAAGTTGATCGCCTCGTACCCCACGCCCGGCCCTAATCCGCGGGGCTATTGGGGCGGCGGTCCCGCCGCAGGTTATATCGTTATGGATGGCGCTAATCCGCGCATTTATCATTATTGGTGGGAGGAGAGCTCTATCCTTTCTAGTTTCCCGGCGCCTGGCGGGCCGGGGGCGTGGGGGATAGCAAAAGAACCGGGCGGCGGTTTTTTCGTTACCAACAACCGGACGTCGTGGATATACGAAACGACGACCCAAGGGTCGGTAGTTAATTCTTTCCGCTGCCCCTTTACCGGACCTGCCGATTGCGAATTCGCGTGGCCCGGTTTCATAGTCGCGATTCCGGACCGGAATATTGTCGCCGTTTTAAACTATACGACGGGGTCCCTTATCGGTACGTACGCCGGCCCGGGGCGGCGGCCTGTCGGTTGCGGCGGCTACGCCCATTTTTACGTTTCGGATTCCGGGACCCGTACGGTATATGAGGACGGCGTTCCGGTCATCACCGGCCTCCAAACGCCGGTGGGGTTAAGTTATACATGGGGTACGTTGCCGCCTTACGATTGGCACTTATACATCGTGGACGACGCGACGGACCATTATTACTTCTATTGGCGTTCAGATACCGCCGTTTTCCCCGCCTCCCTCGGCCGCGTGAAGGCGTTGTTTAGGTAAGAGCGTACCCCCTAAGAAACGCCCGGCGCGCGCCGGGCGTTTTTACTAAAGAACTCCGTGCCATTTTAAGGTGCACTTTTGTGGCATTTAGGGCGGCGGGCTATAATTCCCGCGGCGCGGAAAAAGGCGGATATTTAAGCCGTTGCCGCCGAGCCGATACGTTGTTATAATGGCCGTCGGAATATGACCAGAATAGGCATAGGGTACGACGTGCACGGCTTCAGGAACGACGGGCCTCTGATGCTGGGCGGCGTGGAGGTCCCCTACGAGCGGGGCCTGGCGGGCCACTCCGACGGCGACGTCCTGCTGCACGCCATTATGGACGCGATGTTGGGCGCCGCCGCGCTCAAGGACATCGGCCACCAATTCCCGGATACCGACGTTCGCTTCAAGGGCGCGGACAGCGCGAAACTCCTGGCCGAAGTGCGGACCATGGTCGAGGCCGAGGGTTTGAGGGTCGGCAACGTCGACTGCGTGGTAATCGTCGAGCGCCCCCGCCTCGCCAAGTACGTCGACCGGGTGCGCGCCCGCGTCGCGGAACTCCTGGGCGTGGGCGTGGCGGCGGTGGGCGTCAAGGCCAAGACGAACGAGGGCTTCGGCTACATCGGCGAAGGGGAGGCCATAGCGGCGTGGGCGACGGTGTTGCTCGTACCGTTCGAGGGGTAAAAGGGTCCGGGGCTCTCTCGTCGCCGAAATGGGCAGCATAAGATATATAGACCATACCGCCGACGCCGGCGTCGAGATTACCGCCGCTTCCCGGGAGGAACTCTTCGTCCTGGGGGCGCGGGCTTTGTATCAACTGGCGCTCGACTACGACGCCGTCGAGGCCGAGGTTAAACGGCGGCTCGAGCTCGCGGCCCCCGACCTGGCCGAGCTCTTTCACGAGTGGCTGGCGGAGCTATTGTACCTGCTCGACGCGCAGGAGCTGGCCTTTAAGAAGTTCAGCTTCGACTTCCGCGACGGCGATACCAAGCTCGCGGTTACGCTGTGGGGCGAGGAGCTCGACTTCGACCGCCATAAGCCTCACGGCGAGATTAAAAACGTAACTTACGGGGACTTCGCCGTCGAACAGAAGGACGACGGCACGTACCTCGCGCGCGTAATTTTCGACTTGTAGGGCCGCGTCGGCACGAGCGTTTGCCGCCCGCCGGGCGGCTTTTTAGCAACTCGGGGCGCGATGTTGCGCGCGTCTTGAGTTGTGTGATAGTATTTCGTCATGAAGTTTAAGGCCGCCTTTTTATTTGCTGCAGCGTTAGCGGCGACGTGCGCCGCGGCCGCCCAGGAGGAGGGCGGCGAGGGCGCGTTCGTAATTAGTAAGGTGGCCGTGGACGGCAACGAATATTTCAAGGACGACCGCGTCAAGGACCTCCTGGCCATCGAGAAAGGCCAGCGTTACGAGAGGTACCTCTTCGATTATATGCTGGAGCGCGGCGTCGACGCGATAGAAAAAGCTTATTTCGCAGCGGGGTTCCCCGAGGTCAACGTCTTGTGGGCTTTCCGCGACGTCAAGGGAGACAAACGGAAGCTCCAGTTGCGGGTGGACGAGGGGCCGCGGGCCGAGATTACGGATATCCTGCTTAACGGCGTCGGCACCGAACACTATCTCGCGGTACGCGAGAACCTCGGCGTCGACGTCGGCTCGCCGCTCTCGGCCAACCTCCTCAACGAGGCGGCGTTGAAGATAGGCCGGTATTACGGCGAGCGCGGTTACGCCCGCGCCAGCGCCAAGCTCGAGATAGACCGCGACACCGGCGCCGTTACTTTTACGGTCGACGAAGGCCGCGTGTACCACGTCGGCGACATATTCGTCGCCGGCAACGAAAAGACGAGGCCCAAAATAGTTACCCGCGAAATTAACTACAAGATTAAACCGGACCGCCTGTGGCGGGCGTCTAAGATTGACGAGAGCCGCGCCAATATCTACCGCACCGGCCTGTACCGCGACCTGAAGGTGGAGACCACCGATTCGCCCCGGTCGCCGGATTTGGTAGACATCCTCGTCATCGTGCGGGAAGATAAATTCAGGTGGTATAAGCTCGAACCCGGTTACCAGTCGCCGGACCGCGCGACGGTCACCTTAGGGTGGGGTCACAATAACGTGTTCGGGAATAACCAACGTTTGTCGACGGAGGTTTCGGCGGCGTACGGCTTCGGGAACGATGAGTCGGAGTTCGGCGCGAACGTTACGTATACCGAGCCCTGGCTCTTCGGCTACCGGTATATCGGTTCGGCGAAGTTGTACTACGCTCGGGAGTTGCGCGCCGACCTGCGCCAATGGGAGGTCGGCCTGGAGCCGGACGTTACGCGCGAGATTACCGAAGACCTGGAAGTTACCGGCGGATTCAAGCTCAGGAAGTCGAAGACGGTATTCGGGGCGGAAGAGGACTCACCCTCCGTTCCCTGGCCCGCGGGAGAAGGCGGACCGGCCGAGAGGTTCATCGGTAGGGGGGGCCTGCAAAACATAGTCAGCATTATCTTCTCGTCCACGTACAGCACCCGCGACGACATCTTTAACCCGTTGCGGGGTGTCTATTTATACGGTTCGGAGGAAACGGCGGGCGGTTTCATCACCGGGGCCGATTTTTGGCGCGTGATAGGCGACGGGCGCCGATATATCAGCGTCGCGCGGGCCGCCACGGTGGCCGGTCACGTCCGCGGCGGATACGCCCGCGCGTACGGCCAGACGAAGGACGTCCCGTACTCGGAGAAGTTCTTCGCCGGCGGCGCGTACTCCATCCGCGGCTACGGCGAGCGCGACGTCGGGCCTTCGGTCATGGTCGAAGGCCGAAATTATCCTCTGGGCGGCAACTTCCTGTTTGTCGCGAACGTCGAGTTCCGTTTCCAGCTTCCGTTTACGGCCGGGAAGCGCGTACCGGGCATTGGCCTTAACCTCGGAAATACGTGGGCCGGCCTGTTCCTCGACGGCGGAAACGTATGGAGCGATTGGGCCGAGACTGAAAAAGTGGGCCTGGTTTACGGGGCCGGCGTCGGCCTCCGTTATAATACTCCCGTGGGGCCGATACGCTTCGATTACGGCGAACCGATTCTCAAGCGGGGCGCCGCGGGGAGGTCGGGGCGCTTCTATTTGGCCTTCGGCCACGTCTTCTGACCGAATTGGAGTTGGGTTTGGCCGGGTTTTTCAAAAGAGCGCTATTGGTTCTGCGGGACGCGTCGTGGATTCTGCTCCGCCTCGCGCTTACCTTCGTTCGCGTCCTCGGCGTAGCGACCTTGGTAGTTTTGGTCGCCGCGTTCGTGCTGGCTTTCGCGCTGTACGGCGCCGGTTATTTTCACTCGCTGGTGGACTTCGCTATCGAGAATTACACGAGCGGTTATACCAAGACCGAGTGCCGCGTTGGGAGAGTGGAGGGCACGCTCCTGACGGGCATGGACATATACGACTTCGCCCTCGCCGACGGCCCGTCGCTGGAGCGCGACGGAGCCGCCCTCGTTATTGACGAAATCCACGTCCGCTATAATCCCCTCCATTTTATCCGCCGCGACGCCATAATCGACCGCGTGCACTGTGTCCGACCGCGGCTGTTGCTCAAGGAGGACCCGGACGGCAGGGTAAACCTCGACCGCATCTTCGGCCCCAAGGGGCCGCCCGAAGGTAAAGGCGTGTATTTCGAGATCACGAACGTCTACTTGGAGGACGCCTATTTCAGGATGCTGGTGGGCAGCCCCCTGAGCGAGTTCGCGGACGCCGATATCGAATGCACTTTCACCAAAGCCCGCGGCGCCGTCTTCATCGATTTACGGCACTGCAGCTGTTTCCTGCCGGAGTACGGCCAGCGCATTTCCCACTTCGGTTCGGGTTCGCTCGCCATTAACGAGCGCCGTATGCACTTCTCCAGCGTGGACGCCGCTTCCCTCAGGACGCGGATTAGGACTAACGGGACGATTAAGTTTAAACCCGAAGTTCATCTCGGTCTCGAGTTCGAAGCGGACCCCTTGGATTTCGGCGAAGTGCTGCAAGGCGTTTTCGGCGACCCGCCGGAGGTTTTCGGGGAAGGCCGTTATTCCGGGGCGTTGACGGGGACGACCGACCGGTTGGTGCAAAAAGGAACCCTTACGGTATACGACGCGTACATGTACGGCTACGACGTGCGCGACGCCTTCGCCTTCTACGACTTCGACATCGCGGCGCGCCGGCTCCGCCTGGGTGGTTTCGAAGGCCGCATCAACGAAACGCCCGCCTACGTCAAGATGACGCTCGATTTCTCGAACGATAGGCCGGTATATTGGGGCGAGGGCCACTTGCTGCGCGTGAACCTCGCCGACTACGTTCAAAGCAGCTTTCTCGAGACCGACCTCGACGTCCGGCTGCAGTTCGCGGGCTCCGGCGCGAGCCCCGACGACTTCGCCGTCGACGTTTCGTTGTATTTGGGCCCCGGCCGGCTGGGGCCGATATTAATCGACGGCGGAAACGCGGACGTCCGCTGCGCGCCGTCTCGGGTATACATCTCCGGCTTGTTCCTGCGCTTGGGGGGCGGAGGGGACTTCTTCGTGAAGGGCGACGCCGACCCGGAGGCGTTGGATTTGGAAATCCAAGCCCGCCTGGTCCCGGTCGAGCGGTTCGTCGCGGAGGGGGAGTGGCGCGCGTTGAGGGGCGCGGTATCGGTCGACGGCCGCATCTTCGGTTCATACGAACACCCGTCTTTCGAGGGCGGCGTCGTGTTCAAGGACCTCGTCTACGACCGGGTTAAGTGCGGCGTCGCCCGGGTGGAGGGGTACTGGAATAACATCGGCGCCGACGACCGCGCCGAAGTTCGCGTTATGGTATGGGACATATCGCTCGGCCCCCTCGCCCTTACCCGCGCTTATGCCGACCTCGACGCCGAGGACGGCGTATACGTCTTTCGGAACGGGTACGTGGAGCGCCAGGACGGCGATAACGCACGTTTTGATTTAACTTACGATAGTCGCTCCGGGCGCATGGAAGTGAACAGTTTCAAGCTGGACTTGGGGGAAACGGAAGCTGAGCTGACGCAGCCGCTGGTCGTCAGCCGCGAAAAGGACCGGAGCGCCCTGAGCGGCGGCGTTTTGAAGTTCCGCGGCGGCGAGCTCGCTTTGACCGGCTCGGCGGGCTTAGACGGCGGGGGATTGGCCCTGGTGGTCGAAGGCCGCGGCGTTCCGCTCGACGAGTTATTACCGGCGGGCGTGGGGCCGAGCCTGGGCGGGAAGTTGGATAACGTTCGTTTGGATATAAAGGGCACGACGGATGCTCCCGTTTTCTACGCCAGCCTCGCCGCCTCCAACGTCTTCGTCAACGGCCAACCGATCGATTATATAGAGGGAGAGGTTTCGTACGAGCGGAACCGATTGATCGTCCCCGGTTTGGTCGCGGGTTTGGCCGGCGGGACGCTCCGCGCCGCGGCCTACCTGCCGCTCTCCGCTCTGGCCGGCGAGGGCGACGAGCCCTTGGACGTCACGGTGAGGTTTTCCAAGTTCAAGTTGGATGCCCTTACCTCGTTGTATAAGGAAGGCATAGTCGAAGGCGGGTTCGTCGACGGCGTTATCACGGCCACCGGAACCGCGTCCTCCCCCATCGTACGCGGCAACTTCCTATTGAGCGAAGCGCGTTGGGGAGGGGTGTACTTCGCCAAGGGGCGCGCCGACTTCACGTACCGCGACGGCGTCGTCGCCATCCGCGAAATATCGCTCTCCGAGAAGACGCTTCCCAACGTCGTGGTTACGGGTAAGTTGCCCCTGGCCCTGGGTGGGGACGCAGAATCGGCGCCGCCGGGCGAGCTCGAGCTTAGAGTCGATTTTATCGACCTCGACCTTCGCGCGCTCAATCCCTTTACGGACGAAGTGTTGATTACGGGCGGGGAAGTCCGGGGCTTACTGGAGTTGGGTGGTACTTACCGCGACCCCGTCTTCGGGGGCCGGGTCGAGGTCTTGGAGGGCGAGGGGGTAGCTCGCCCCTTACGCTCGTCCTTTTCGAACCTCTCGGGAGTCGTCGAAGCCCGGGGGAACAGCGTCGTCGTCACGGCCGAAGCCCCGGTGACGTTCGGCCTCGACGAGGGCAGCGGGCTCGCCTGGGGGAGCGTATCGTTCGAAGGTCTGCGGCCGGTGGAGCTGGATTTATCGGTCTCGCTGGAAGATTACGTTATACGCGCCGTGCGGGGGGTGCAGGTGCTGGGAGACGTCGAGGCCAACGTCAGCGGTCCGGTGGGCCGACTCCGAGCCCAGGCGGAAGTCGAACTATCGAGTGGCCTTATTACCATAGATTTCGGCGAGGAGTCGGCGGCCGGGGGCCCTTCCGCCGGGGGCTTGGACTACGAAGTCCACGTCCTGGCGCCGGGGAATCTATGGCTTAGGAATAAGGACGCCGAGATCGAGTTCGAAGCCGACGTGACTTTCCGCAAAACCGGCGCCGCGACTTTTTATGCCGGCGAGTTGCACTCCCGCCGGGGTTACTACTACTTCCTCAAGCGCGATTTCACGGTCGAGCAGGCCGACATAATATTGACCGGTACCGAGGAGTTGAACCCGGTCATCAAACTGCGGGCCAAGCGCGTGATACGCGCCGTGCGCCAGGGGAACGCCGACGCCGTCGTTTACGTCGACGTCACCGGGACGCTGGAGGAGCCCGAGGTCACGCTCAGCTACGAACTCAGCTCGGGTCAAACGGTGGGGTTGGCGCAGGACGAAATCATGAAGGTATTGGCGCTGGACGTTACGTGGGAAGACTACAACGACCTCAGCTCGGGCGAGCTGGCCTCCAAGGGCTCGAGCGACTACGTGCGCCACTACGCCGAGGCGGAGGTAGCGCGCGCCGTGCGCCGCGAGGTGGGGGTCGACGTCTTCGAATTCGACGCCAACGTCTTCCGGGGGGAGCAGGAGAACCCGCACGCCGAATTCACGGTCGGACAACACTTGACCCACGACCTCTTCGTCTCTTATACTGGCAGGTACAGCGAGGACGTTTCCGGCGGCCGCGAGCTGGAGCACGCCGCGGAGGTGGACTACGAGCTGCGGCGGGACTTCTACCTCGTCGGCAGCACGTTCGAAGACGAGGGGAGTCAGCGTTACGGCCTCGGCCTCCGTTTTATTCGCAAATACTAACAGACGGGAGCAGTGCTCATGATAGACAAGGAACTCTTGGAGATCTTGGCTTGCCCGGATTGCAAGGGCGACGTCGAGTACGACGAGGAGAACCAGAAGATAATATGCTGTAAGTGCGGCCTTAAATATCCCGTCCGCGACGGCATTCCCGTAATGCTGGTCGAGGAGGCGGAGCGCGATTGAGGGGCGCGCCGACGATCACGGAAGCGCGCAATAAAAAACGCCCGGCGCACCCGGGCGTTATATTTTCGCGGAGATGGCTTTACGGCTCCGACGTCGCGGGCCCCGGCGGCGCGGGGCGCTGCTGTTCCTGGACCAGGCGGCGGAGCGTACGGTTGAAGTTGTGCTCAAACAGTAATAGCTTGGCGTATTGTTCTTCGGACAACAACGACCGGAACTCGGACCGTAGGCGGTCTTCGGAACCCCGGTTCTCCGCGTCCACGGCGTCGACGTCGTCGAGTATTTCGGCCAGGGGCCTACCGTCGATTCCCGCCATTACCAGCCGGACCTCCTCCATCAGGGCGTCGCGCCGCTCGCGGTACCGCCAACGTACTTCCTCCCAGCGATTATAGACGCCCAGGAAGGTTTCTTCCTCGCCGTCTTCCAGCTCGAGGACGTCGACCACCTTTTTCTGTTTGATGGCGTTGATCGCTGCCCGGACGGCCTCGCGTTCCGGCGGCGCGTCCTCCGGCGGTTGCTGGGCGTAGGACGCCGCGACGAGGAAGGCCGCCGCAAGGCAAGCCTTGGCGAAAGCGCGCGTTACGATCGTCTTCATCGCAATACCCCCGGTAACCTGTGGGATCAGTGCGAAAGCAACAACTCCGCGGCGGTCGCGGCCTCCGCTTTCCGCCGCAGGCGACTCAACAGCATTCTTTGCTCTTCCACCGGCAGTTCGTAGATGTACGTCATGAGCAGGCCGTTGGGCGTGACGTAGTCCACCAACGCGGCGCCGTCGCCGGTGAGCCGCTCGACGTCGGCTTCGAAGCGCGCGTCCATCAAGACTTCGACGTCGGCCGCGGTCAAGACCTCGTCTTCGGCCAACGCCGGCGGTCCGTCGTCGTCGGCCAGGCGTCCGAACGTAGAAGCTCCGGCGCGCCGGGCGTAGTCCGAAGCGCTGTCGGTGGTGCGGGTCCAGGCCGCGAACGGCGCCGGCGCCGTTTCGTAAGTTTCGGGCGAAGCCGTTACCGGATAAGGTGCTTCCGCCCGGGCTGCTTCTTTAGCCACGAGCGTCCGGGCCGACTTTTCCTCAGTCGCGGCGAGGTCAAAGCGGCGAGGGGCGGCTTCGCCGGCCGCACCTGCTCCCGCCCGAGGTCCTCGCGACGCCATTCCCGACCGTCCTTCCGCGGGGACGGCGTCTTCGTCTCGAGCCGGCACTTCAGCCGGTTTACCGGCCGCCGCCGCTAATTCGTCGGCCGTCGCTTCCCCGGTTACGGACGTCGCGGGCGACGGAAGAGCGACCTCGCGCGGCGTGCCGGCGCCGGCTCGAGCCCTCCACGGCTCTACGCCCCGTTTTTCTTCCGGGGGCGGGGTCTCTTTTTCTCGAGCCGGCGCCGCGGCTAATTTTCCGGCCGCCGGCGCGACTTCGCCGGCCGTGGGTGTTACGAGCTCTTGCGGCGCGCGCGGCAGCCATATATTAACGTACAATACTGCCGCCACTACGGCGAGAGACGCGGCCGCTACCGCCGACGCTACCGCCGGCCGGCGCATCCAACGCCCGAACCCGGCGAGGGGTCTTTCTTCTGCCGGCCCCGGCGCGACGGCTTCGGCCCCGCCGCGGACGGCGCGCGCCACTTTCGCGGCGAAGAACGGCCCCGGTTTCGCGAGCTCGAAGTCGCCCAGGAGTCGGTACATTTTTTCCGTCTCGGCGAGCTCGCGCCGGCAGCGCTCGCACCGGGCGAGGTGCCGCTCGAGACGTACGCGGTCGCGCTCGTCGACGGTCCCCAGGACGTATTCGCCGAGGATAATTTGCCATTTACGGCACGCGCTTTTTTTGGCTTCGCTTTCCATGTTCGTTACCTGTTTACGTTACGTACGGTCTTAACGCCCCTTTGAGTTTTTGTACGGCGTGGAAGAAATTGGCTTTCACCGCCCCTTCCGTTACGCCCAGCGTCTCCGCTATCTCGCGATGAGTCATCTGTTCGAAGTAGTGCAGTATAAAGACCTCCTGTTGGCGCGGCGGCAGCTGGCGGACGGCGCCGTCGATGGCCTCCCCCAGTTCCACGTTGGCGGCGCTTTCGGCCGGGTTGAGGCCGCGCGCTTCGATAAAAGGCGCCACGTCGTCGAAGTCAACTTCCGCCGCCCGCTTCGCTTTCCTCAGGTGGTTATGCGCCGTGTTGACCGCAATCCGGTACAACCAAGTATATATACTGGCGTCGCCGCGAAAGCGTTTGAGGTTTTTATAGGCCTTTATAAACGCCTCTTGTACGACGTCTTCCGCCGTATCCCTGTTGCGCACGATGCCCAAGGCCAAGCCGAAAAGCCGGTCGCGGTAGGTCTCGACGATGATGCCGAACGCCTCGTCGTCGCCGTCGCGGGCCCGGTCCACCATTTCCCGGGATACGACGGCCTTTTTTCTTTCTCCACCGCTAGTATTGGACGCCATAAGGCGCTGGGAAGTTTAGTCGCTTAGAAACTTAATTTTGTAAAGGCCAAGCCGCGGGTACGCTATCGCGGTTACGTTTATCCATCGTCGCCGGCTGATATTGAGCGTCCACGATTTAAGGTATTCGGTGCGGAAGACCTTGCCCTCGTCGCGATAGAAGCCGAGCCGTTCGGGTAACGGTATGATATCCGGCGTTTCGATCTCCATCATAGCGACGTAGTCGGCATCCTTCTTTTTTAGGTACCGGCTCATGGTTTTGGTTCGGAGATATTCGTCGGCCTCGCGGTCGAGGAGGCCGCCCAGGTCGATGATGTAATGGTCCGCGTAGTAACCGAACACGCCGATGTCGAAGGCCGCTATACGTGCTTCCTTCGGGAGGTTTTGGGCCACCCATTTGCCGGCCCTCTCGTGGACGGTGGTGATGTGGTGGATGTTATCGGCGTACATCATCCGCCAGTGTAAATACGAGCCCGCGGCCGAGACGAAAGCCGCGGCGACGAAGACGTACGGGATTATCTTGAAAGCCCTGTCCTTAACCCGACCCAGCAAGAACAGGGCGCCGTACGGTATAGCGATGGCAAATAGCGCGAAGTTGCAGCCCTCGTATCTGCCCGCGGTCCCGAAGTTGGGCAAAAGGAAGGCGTAGACGAGGTTGTGGAGCAGCACCCAGATTATGAAGAACCCGAAACCCGATTGCAGGCGGCGGCGAACGAGCTGGATGACCGCGGCCCACAGGCCGAGTTGGCTGAGCACTGCGGGTTCCGTGAAGATCTTCATGGCGTTGGACAGGTCGTTTTGCCCCAGCATCCAGACTTGAAGGTAGCGGTACCAGTAGAACGCCAGAATGGGTGGGCCGTTCCATACGATGCGTTTGTCCGGGTCCACGTTCCCCAAATAAAGCCAGTGCCGGCCGAAATACGTCGAGGGGAAAGGAACGCCCGCCGCAATCCAATTGTGGACGACGAACGGCGTATCGAACAGGAGCGGCATTAATACGTAGCCGACCAGCTCGCCCGCGTTCGGCCGCCGCTTCTCACGGACCAACGTGAAGACCCACCACGCGAACAGCATGGCGACCAGTATGCCTCCCTCGGGTCGAACCGGTACCGCGGCCGCGGCCGCGAAACCGGCGACGGCGTGGCGGCGCCGGCCGAAGGCCGCGGCGGCCACCGTCGCCAGGCCGAAGAACAGCGACGTCTCCATGCCGGATACCGAGAACCACACCGCCGGTCCGAAGAGAGTAAATAGGCACGCCGCGGCCGCGGGCCACCAACGCGACCGATCCGGCCAGAGGCCCCGGCAGAGCCAGTATATCGCCCCCACCCACAACATGTGGCTCGCCACGGTCAGTACCAGAGCCGCGACGCGCGGCGGGAGGTGGAAGAAATAGGTCTCGCTCAAGAGCATGGTCCAAATCGGGCCCGTGACGCCGGCGGAGCGCTCTCCCGGGTTGTACTCGAACCGCCCCTCGCGGGCCAGGTTGCGGGCGAAGACCTGATGGATCCAGGCGTCGTCCGAGGGCAAGTTTAACCCCTCGACGGGGATCACGGTCGCGAGCCAGACGGCGGGCGCTAGCACCGCCAAGGATAGCGTGACGGCTAACGGCAACTTTGGATTTTTAAATATATTACTCATAAGCGGCGTTTGGGTTGAAGTCCGGTTGGGGGTGGTGGTTCATTCGGCGCCCGGCTCCGCCGGCCGGTATCCGACTGACTATCTCAGCCTCGCTTCGACGAACGGCGGGCCGTTAGAGAAAGCTTACGGTTGGCTTCCGCCGGCGAACAATCGAGCGGCCGCTTCGAGATTTTCGCGACGCGCCACGCGACGGATGTCGGGATTGTCCGGGTAGATTTCCAGCGACTGGAGGAAGGCCTCCTCCGCGGCGTCGACGTCGCCGATATGCAGGTACGCGATCGCTTTGTTGGCCAGGATTTGAGCGTAGTGGAGTCGGAAGCTCGCGTCGCCTACGCCTTTGCGCGGGAAAGCCTCGAGAGCCTGGTCGTAGTAGGGTATGGATTCTTCATAGTAGCCGTACAAAGCGTAGATATTGGCCAGCTCGAGCAAAGATTCCGTCATATCGTTGGCGATGGGCGCCGCCTCGGCGAGTGTGGCGAGCGCTCTGTCGGTCTCGCCCGCCAGGTAATAATCTCTCGCCAACATCAGCTTATATTTACTAATGCCGTCGCGGGTCCACTCTTCGGCCAGGTAGCGCGGGGAGGCGGGGTCGGCCTCGACGTCGGCGACGCCCCGCATGGCGTAACGGCTCCAAACGGGCGATACGGGCCGCCGCTCGAGCGGCGGCGTCGCGACGCGGAACAACATCCCGGCGGGCTCGAGGGCGAAGCCGTACGACGTAACTTCTTCCCTGACGATGCTGTAGTAGACGTCTTGGTGGGAGGGCGACGTCAAAATATCCCGCTCGAAGGCGCGCTCCCACAATCGCGCCGCTACCGGGTCTCGCGGGTCGAGGCGGCCCGCGGCGAACCGGCCGTACTCGGAGTACACGCTCCCCGTCGCGTCGACGAATACGTGGTCCGGTCGGTGGCCCTCGACTTTCTTTAAATAGGCGGTCTCGAAAGTTCCCAGCGAGCCGCGCTCGAACATTATATTGAAGCCGCCGTACGCTATGGTGCGGAGGAAATTGGCGCCGTAGTCCTCGGCGAAGTAGAAGTCGCGGTAGTCGTTCCAATAGAAATTAAACGCCAGCGGCAAAGCCACGGCGAGCGCGAGGGCGGCGTATCCGCCGCGCCGAACCCAGGCGTTCCGCCTCGTAGTCAGCTTGAAGAGGGCCAGCCCCAAGAACAGCGCCGACAACATAAAGAAGGGGATGTACCAAACTTGAATACCCGGAATTTGGTGCCCTTGTAGGAGGAGGACCAACGCCACCGTCGCCAGCGGCCCCGTTACTAACAACAACAACGCCAGGAAGCCCCACGGCTTGGCCCGCCTTTTCAACCCTATGAATATCCCGGCAGCCACGGCCAATGTCGCGGGGGGCGCGAATTCCCACCACAGGAATTTCCCCATCTCGAGCAGATGAAACGGCAGGAACTGGAGCCGCACCAGGTTGGGGCCGCCGTACATCCGCCGCGTAATGTGGGCGTACGCGCGCGACAGCGTGCGGGGGTCGCCCCAGTTTATAGCCGGCCCTTGGACGGCGCGGATCGGTAAATAGAGGTACACCATGAACCCGAGCAAGACGAGCGCCAGCGCCGCGGAAAAGGCGCGGAGGCTCGGCAACCTCCGGAACCGCCAGATCAGGTACGCCGCTACCGGTATCGATATTATGGCCGAGGAAGTGTGGGCGCTGAGCGCGACGCCGCCGAGGAAGGCCGCGAGGTATCCCCACCTCGCGTCGCGCGTGCGGACGAAGTTGAAAGCCGCGTATAACACGGCCGCGAGCGCTAGCGCGTTTACCGCGTACGCCTCGGCGACGACGGCCTGGCTCCAGAATGCGCGGCCCAAACCGAAAGCGGCCGCCGCGGCCGCCGCCGAAGCCGGCGCCGCTATCCGGGCGTCTTCCTTGATCTCCAGGAACAGGCGGCGGAGCAGAAAGAATATTACGAGGCAACAGGCCGCGGCTACGGCCGCCGACGCGAGGTTAACCCGCCAGGCTATGAGGCCGAAGGGGACCAGCGTGAAGAATTGGCCGACAAGCGACTCCAGCGGGTACCCCGACGGGTGGGAGACGCCGAGCTTGGCCGCGGCGGTGATGATTTGCCCCGAATCCTCGAAGGTGATCGTCGTCGGCAGCGTAATCAGGTAAGCCGCGAACGGCACGGCCGCGCTTAAAAAGCCGAACAAGACCTCTAACGCTTTATGCTTATTCTTCACTTCGTGTGTTTATTGTGCCGCGGTTTAAGGGCTTTCGCACCGGTTTTATCCGTTTCGGCGTTTCCGCTCTCGACGCGTCGTCCGTCAAGGTTTCGCCCGACCCGCGGCGATCAGTCCCGCTACGTCGGCGGCCGCGGGTTCTTGGCCTTTGAAGAACGATAGCACGTACGACCGACCGCGGGCGGCGAAGAACAGCCGGTCCAACAACGTGTCCTCGCCCACGTAAACGTCTTCAAGTTCCTTGTAATAGTAGCCGCGGACCTTCGCTTTCACGACCCGCTTAACGTACAGCGCCAACCGGTCGCGCCACACCAGGAGGTAGCCCATGCGGCGCCGGCCGTATTTGCCTTCCAGCACCCGGGCCGCGCCGAGGGGCGCTTCCGCCAACGCGAGGTCCTGGAGCGGCGGCGGCAAATTGACGGCCTTCCGCTTCGGCCGCCAACCGGGCTCGAGCCGGCGGCGGAGCTTGCGGCAGAGGTACCGGAGGTAGTTCGACGAGACCGCCCAGCTTATGCGGAAAGCCCGGACCAGCTTGGGGCTGAATATCGCCCCCGCGAGAAGCGCCGCCAGCACCAGCGCGCCCAATACGACGGGGTAGAAAGCGGCCAGCACGGACCCGACGGCGACGAACACGTCTTCGGCGGCGCTTATGAACGCGTTGGCCGTCGCCGCGGTGGTTTTAGTGGAGGCGACTCGAGCCGTGGCCTTGCCCGCGTGCGCCACGAACGCCACGCCCCCCGCGACCAGGATCGCGATAACCTGCCACGTCACGTCCTGGCCCTGCATCATGACCGCCACGACCACCATCGCGCCCGGCGTCCGTACGAAGGTGTGGACCGCGTCCCAGACATGGTCCACGGCCGGGATTTTATCGGCTACGATCTCGACGACGAGGAGAACGCCGGCGACGACTAGTACCGGCCAGCTCGCCAGGACGTCGAACTCCGGCCCCAGCACCGTCGTCCCGGTGAGCTTTTTGATTAGGCCCAGCGCGAAGACGGTTACGTATAAATTAATCCCGGCCAGGAACGGGATGCCGAGCGCGCGAGCGGCGATTACGATTGCCGGGGGAATGGCCTACCTCCCGGGTCCTTACTTCTTGTCCCACGGCGTGCGGACGCCGTAGTTGGGGGCCTCTTTGGTTATCTGGACGTCGTGGGGGTGGCTCTCGGCCAGGCCGGCGGGCGTAACGCGGAAGAACTCCGCGGTCTTCCACAGCGTTTTGACGTTTTTAGCGCCGCAGTAGCCCATGCCGGCGCGCAGGCCGCCGACGAGCTGGTAGACCACTTGCGACAGCGGCCCCCGGTACGGGACGCGGCCTTCGATGCCCTCCGGCACGAGCTTCGCCGCCTCGGCGTCTTCGGGTTGGCCGTACCGGTCGCGCGATAGCGCCGAGCCGCCCATCGCGCCCATACTGCCCATGCCGCGGTAGGATTTGTAGGAGCGGCCCTCGTAGAGGATAAGCTCGCCCGGGCTCTCCTCCGTCCCCGCGAAGAGCGAGCCGATCATAACCGACGAGGCGCCGGCCGCGACGGCCTTGGTGATGTCGCCGGAGTACTTGATGCCGCCGTCGGCGACCAGCGGTACCTTGGCCTTCCGGCACGCGGGCGCCGCTTCCATTACGGCCGTAACCTGGGGGACGCCGGCGCCGGCGACGACGCGGGTGGTGCAGATGGCGCTCGGCCCGATGCCCACCTTGACGCCGTCAACCCCCGCGGCTATAAGCGCTTCCGCCCCCTCCGCGGTGCCGACGTTGCCCGCGGCCACCTCGGCCCCCTTGAACTTGCGCTTGATCGACTTGACGGCGTCGATGACGCCCTTGGTGTGGCCGTGGGCGGTGTCCACGACGACTACGTCGCAGTCGTTCTCCAGCAGCCGCTCGACGCGCTCCAGCGCGTGTTCGCCCACGCCCACCGCCGCGGCGACCCGCAGTCGCCCTTGCCCGTCCTTGCTGGCGTTCGGGTACTCGATGGCTTTGGCGATGTCTTTTACGGTTATGAGGCCCTTAAGGCGCCCCTTGGCGTCGACGATGGGCAACTTTTCGATGCGGTGCTTGTGGAGCAGCTCTTTGGCCTTCTCGAGCGAGGTCCTCACCGGCGCGGTTATCAGACCCTCGCGCGTCATCAGCTCGGCCACCGGGATGTCGCGGCGCTTCTCGAAGCGCAGGTCGCGGTTGGTAATGATGCCTACGAGAACTCCCTCGGCGTCGACGACGGGGACGCCCGATATTTTGTGGTTGGCCATGATGGCGAGCGCGTCGGCGACGGGGGCGTCGGGGGCGAGGGTGTAGGGGTCGACGATCATGCCGGAGACGTAGCGTTTGACCTTGTTGACCTCGGCGGCCTGCTCTTCCGCCGACATGTTGCGGTGTATCACGCCGATGCCGCCCTCCTGCGCGAGCGCTATGGCGAGCGCGGCCTCGGTGACGGTATCCATCGCCGCGGATACTATGGGGACGTTGAGCTTTATATGGCGCGTGAATTGCGTCCGGACGTCCACGTCCGGCGGGAGGACGGTGCTGTAGCGGGGTTTCAACAGCACGTCGTCGAAGGTTACCGCCATCTTCTTCGGGTCGAACTTGGCCATGAGCTGCTCCCTTTTAACTTTAAATATAGCATAAATAAACTACCCCCGGCAAGTAGTATGGCGGTACGATTGTCGCCGGGCCCGGCCCTTCGCCAGCTCGGCGGCCGCACCGTGGTTGGCCTTTATATTTTTTGGGCGAGTTGAAAACGACGTTTCGGGGGAGAGCTGCGATACTAGCCGTCATCGCCTGCGCGATTTGGGGCCCTGGCGTTAGCGCCACAGAGGAAACCGCCGGGGGACCCAAGGCCTCCGGCGGAAACGGCGCATCGCCGCGGTTAAAATCCCTTTGACAACCGACGCGGCCTGGGTTAATATATTCTGCTTCCCGCGTGCGGGTATGGCTCGCGGCAGGCGAAAGGGATGGTTGAAATGCCGAATACTGGCGAACAACCCGGGGTCGGGTTATACGTGTGCTCGAGCTGCGACCAAATCGTGCGGCTCGACGACCCCGACGACGCGCTGCCGCCGTGCCCGAATTGTGAAGGGACCGAATACCGGTAGGGGAACCGTCCGGCGGTCGGGGACGAACGCGCGTGAACGTGAGCCGTGAGCATTTGGAGGGGTAGTTATGGTGTACCGTGCCGGATTGCCGACGCCGTTGACGGACGTATACCGTTGCGATAATTGCGGTCACGAGGTATCGCTGTCCCGGGGCGATAAATTCCCGCCCTGCCGTTGCGGCGACGCCGACTGGGATAACGCGAGAGAAGAGGTAGTAACGCCGCGTCGCGACGACGAGCGCGCGAAACCGGCCGCTTACTGAACGGCGGCCCGAACCCATATAATTCACCGTGTGGCAACTCTGCGGGGCGGCTCGAACGCCGCCTTTTTGTGTGCCGGCGAGTATCCGGAAACGTTGCCAAGACGATTACAAAAAGGGCTGAAACGGGGACGCGCCGCCCGTTACGGATATTAGGGGTAGGGTTTTAGCTCGATATTAGGTTACGAGTCCACTCGGGCGGGGGTGCGGCTGCGGCAGAGGAAGCAAGCTTCTTTTTCGCTTGACAAATATGGCCTGTTCTGACATAATGGTAAGTGAGAGGAGAAAAGTGGCTTGCGGGTATCGGCGTACATACTAGTATGCGTGCTGCTTGTCGGCGTTAGCTTTGCGGCCGACCCGGCGGACAAGATTTTTATATCCGAAGTCTTGTACGACCCCGACGCAAGCTCGCCGCCGCCGTTTATAGAGCTCTATAACGCCGCCAAGACCAACGTCGACCTTAGCGAGTGGCGGGTACGCATCGCTTCCAAGCGCGGCCTCGAAAGGGTTGCGTTGGAAAAAGGCCAGGAGAAGGTCGTAATCCCGAATCACGGTTTTTACCTCATAGGCCGGGAGCAGGACCGGGACGCTTGGTCGAAGTACTCCTATAAGCCCGACTTCTATTGTGATCTCTCGATGGATTTTATGAAGGGCGAGGGCGGCATTATACTCGAGCACGCCAGCGGCCAGAAACGGGACGCCGTCGGTTGGGGGCCGGTGCGCTGGCCCTATTACGAGGGCACGCAGTATCCGGGCGTGAGCCCCGGCCACGGCTTGGAGCGCAAATCCGGCCCGACCCACAATGAAGTCAACGGGAACTCGTACGACACCGGCGATAACCTGACCGATTTCCGCGAACGCGCCAAACCTCAACCTCAAAATATTAACAGCCCCCGCGAATCCCCGGCCGCCAATACCGAGGGAAACGCCTGGGGTAGAATAAAGGCGATGTATTACAACCAATAGGGGCCTCGCCGCGCTGCCGGTGGGGCATAGGGCGTTGTAGGTCCTATGCCTTTTTTATATCCGGCGAGCCCCACGGCGAGGAAGCACCGATATGGCGACCCGAGCCGACGCCAAGACCGAAGCCGAAGTCGAGCGACAGCTCGCGCTCATCCGCGAGGGCGCGCTGGAAATCCTCACCGAGGACGACATGCGCGCCAAGCTCCGCTCGTCGCTCGAGACGGGGAGGCCGTTGAAAGTTAAGCTCGGCCTCGACCCCACGGCGCCCGACATCCACCTCGGCCACACCGTCGTCTTGAACAAGCTGCGCGATTTCCAGGACCTCGGCCACGAGGTCGTCTTCCTGGTGGGCGATTTCACCTGCAGCATCGGCGACCCGTCGGGCCGCTCCAAGACCCGGCCCGCGCTGTCGATGGAGGAGATCCGCGCCAACGCCGAGACCTATTGCGACCAAGCGTTCAAAATCCTCGACCGCGAGAAGACGATTATCGACTACAACAGCCGGTGGCTCGAGCCCATGTCCTTCGCCGACGTCATCCGCCTCGCCGCCAAGTACACCGTCGCCCGCATGATCGAGCGCGACGACTTCGCCAAGCGCCTCGCCGAGGGTTTGCCCATAAGCCTCCACGAGCTGCTCTACCCGCTGGCCCAGGCGTACGACTCGGTGGCGCTGGAGGCCGACGTGGAGTTGGGCGGCTCCGACCAGAAGTTCAACCTGATGGTAGTGCGGGACATCCAGCGCGAGTTCGACCAGCCGCCCGAGGTCGCGGTCATAACGCCGCTGCTGGTCGGCACCGACGGCACACAGAAGATGTCGAAGTCGCTCGGCAACTACGTCGGCGTAAACGAGGCGCCCCAGGAAATATACGGCAAGCTCATGTCCATCTCGGACGAGCTGATGCTGGATTATTTAGAGATACTCCGGCTCAAAACGGCCGAGGAATTGAAGCAGATAAAAAAGGAATTGACGGCCGGTCGGGCCCACCCCAAAGAGGTCAAGATGGAGCTGGCGCGGCGTGTCGTCGAGCTCTACCACGACGCCGCCGCGGCTCGAGCCGCCGAGGAACACTTCGAGCGCGTCCACAGGAATGGCTTGGAACCAAAGGATATGCCTTTTAAGCGGGGAAAAGTTAAGAATACCTCCGTAGAAATTATGGTGGGCGCGGGATTGGTTAAGTCGAAAAGCGAAGCGAGGCGGTTAGTGAAACAAGGAGCCGTATGGATCGATGACCGGAAATTAAAGGAAGGCGAAGGCGATATCCCGTTAACGTTCGCTGAAGGGGATTCTTTCGTTATTAAGGTTGGAAAACGAAGATTTGCCAGAATCGTAATCGAATGAGCGAAAAACCCTACCGCGAGGCGACGTTCGCGTCGTCCTTTTTACGTAGGGGCCGGTCTTTAGACCGGCCCGCAAGGTGGGCCGACCTGAAGGTCGGCCCCTACGAAAACGGGCCCGGGGGTATTTCGGCTAGAAACAACCGACGTCGCGCCGCCAAAACGTAGGGCCGTACCTTCAGGTGCGGCCACCTGATATTTAACGTTGATTTCGCGCCAACGTCGGGCGCGCGGGGAGTTGTAAGTTGTGAGGGCGAAGCGCGGTTCGTATTTCGGACGTATTCGCGCCGAGCCGCTCCGCACTCTGTTGTTGGGCCCGCGGAGCGGTTTATGTTAAACTTGTAGTATGCGTAGTCGTTCGTTCCCCTTTCTATACGTATCGGGTCTCGTAGTCGCTGTGCTGCTCGCCGCGTCGTGCCGCCCGGGCGAAGTTGCGTGGCCCGCGGCCGGCCCCGACGACCTCAACGACGTTGTCTACGTCGCCCGGCTGGCCGAGGGGGGCGCGGAGGTAGTAAGAATATCCGCGACCGGGGGCGTTAAGGAGCTCGGTCTCCGCTGCGACGGCCAAAGCGACGTCGCCAGCTCGCCCGACGGCCGGCGCCTTTATTACGGCCGCGATTCCGCCCTCCGCGAGTACGAATTCTCGGGCGGCGGGGACCGCGTCGTCGCCTCCTTTCCGGCCGGCGTCGCCCGCGAAACGGGTACCGGCGAAAAGGGCCGCGGCAAAACGTTCGCCTGGCGGTGCGGCGCGCGCTTCCGCGATATTAACTTTTCGCCCGAAGGCCGGGTGGCGTTCGTCGTCGAGCCGACGGAGTGCCCCGTCCCGACGGAAGAGGCGGCGGCCGGCGGCAAAGGCGAGTTAAAACCCCGGACCGATTTCGCCTTCGACGCCGGCGCGTACCTCCTGGAGCCGGGACGCGACGCGCCCCGTTACCTGGGCCCGACGCGGGCCGTCTACGGCTTTGTGGGCGACGACGCGCTAATACTTGAGAATAAGTTGACGGTGGCGCGCTACGAGCTCGAGGGGGGAGCCGTGCAGCCGCTTCTGGGCGCGGATGCCCACGAGCTCGGCTGGCTGCCGTCGGCCGCGGTTCGCGGCGGCGACGTCGTAATCGTAGCCGCCAAGGCCGACGAAAAGTCCCAGGAGGTCGTACGAAACGGCGTCTTCGTCGTCGCCGGCGGGCGAGGCGGCGACGAGCCGACCTTGGAGCTCGAGGGGAAGGACCCGGCGACGCGGGCCGCCCTTTCGGCCGACGGCCGGTACCTCGCCGTCCAGTGTGCGCCGCAGGTGTTCGGCAAGCCTACCATTTACGCCGTAGACCTCGAGTGCGAGCGATCCAAGATTTTGGCGAACGGCGCGAGCCTGGTCGGCTTCGCGCGCGGCTCGCGAGCCGTCTTCTACGTCGCCGCCGCCGGCCGGACCGGAGACCTTTTCCTTGCCGGCCTCGACGGCGCGGCGCGGCGGCTCACCTCGAGCGGCGACATAGTCCTCCCGCCATAATTTCGGCCCGCCGACGGCGGCCTTGCGGTCGGCCCCGACGTTAGGTATAATCGCGGGAAGGGTGTCCGCCTTGGCCGAGTTTACCCACCTCCACATCCACAGCGAATATTCGTTCCTCGACGGCATGTGCCGGCCGCGCGAGCTCGCCGCCCGGGCGCGCGAGCTCGGCATGTCGGCGCTGGCGCTCACCGACCACGGCGGCCTCTTCGGCGCCGTCCCCTTTTATAAGGCGGCCCTCGACGAGGGCGTGAAGCCCATCATCGGTTGCGAGCTCTACGTCGCGCCGGAGGGCCGATTGGTGAAGAAGACGGGGCCGCGGGGCGAAGCCGGCGGCCACCTCGTCGTCCTGGCCGAAAACGACGAGGGCTACCGCAACATCCTGACGCTTTCCACCAAAGGTTACCTGGAGGGCTTTTACTACAAGCCGCGGGTGGACGCCGAGCTTCTGGGGCAGTACGGCCGCGGCCTGATCGCTCTGTCCGCTTGCCTTAAGGGCGACGTGGCGCAGGCGGTATTGGCGGGCGATTGGGCCAGGGCGGACCGCGTAGTCGGCCAATACGCCGATATCTTCGGGCCGGAGAACTTCTTCCTCGAGCTGCAGGACCACGGCTTGCCGGAGCAGCACCGCGTCAACCGCGGCCTCTATGAGCTGGCCGACCGCCACAACCTCAAGCTCGTCGCCACCAACGACGTCCATTACGTCGGCGCCGGCGACGCGCGCGCCCACGACGTATTGCTCTGCATTCAAACCGGCAAGAAATTAAGCGACCCGGGGCGGATGCGCTTCGAGACCGACCAGGTATACCTGAAGTCGCCCGAGGAAATGGCGGCGCTTTTCGCCGAGCTCCCCGCGGCCGTCGAGGAGACGGCGAATATCGCGGACCGGTGCAACGTGGAGCTCACCTTCGGCCAGGTCCGGTTGCCGCGCTTCGACGTTCCGGAGGGCCGGGCCGCGGCCGATTTCCTCCGCGAACTTACGTCCGAGGGGCTCGCGCGGCGCTTCCCCGACGCCGGCCCCGAAATACGGGAGCGGCTGGAGTACGAGCTCGGCGTCATTACGCAGATGGGGATGGAGGCGTACTACCTCATCGTGTGGGACGTCGTGCGGTTCGCGCGCAGCCGCGGCATCATGGTGGGCCCCGGGCGCGGGTCCGCGGCGTCGTCGTTGGCGGCGTATCTTTTGAGCATAACCGGCGTCGACCCCGTCGAACACGGCCTGGTCTTCGAACGCTTCCTGAATCCGGAGCGGATATCGATGCCGGACTTCGACATCGACTTCGGCGACCAGCGCCGCGACGAAGTCGTGGCGTACATTACGGAGAAATACGGCCAGGAAAGCGTGGCCCAGATAATAACTTTCGGCACCATGGCGGCGCGCGCCGCCGTCAAGGACGTGGGCCGGGTGCTCGAGATCCCGTTCGCGGAAGCCGACATGATCTCGAAAGAGATCAACCCCATGGCCCCCCTCGCCGAATCCATGAAGGAGAACCCGGTCCTCAAGCGCGAGTACGAGGATAACCGCCGCGTTCGGGAGTGCATCGACCTGGCGCTCCAGCTCGAGGGCCTGGTGCGCCACCCGTCGGTGCACGCCGCCGGCGTAGTCATCGCCCCTGACGAGTTGACGAAATACACCGGCCTCTACCGCGGCAGGAAGAACGAGGTAACTACGCAGTTCGACATGAACGCGGTCGAGGCCATGGGCCTGCTCAAGGTGGACGTCCTGGGCCTGAAGACGTTAACGGTTATCGAGGACGCCATAAAGGCCGTTCAGCGTCGGCGGGGGGTAGACGTCACCTTTGAGAACGTGAGCTACGACGACGTAGCCACGTACGACCTCTTATGCCAGGCAGATACCGACGGCGTGTTCCAGCTCGAGTCCGAGGGCATGCGGGACTTGTGCCGCCGCGTGGCGCCCCGGACCTTCAAAGAGCTTATCCCCATCCTGGCGCTCTTCCGGCCCGGGCCTATGGGCTCCGGCGCGACGGAGCAGTTCATCAACCGCAAGCAAGGCCGGGCGACGGCGCCGCCGCTCCATCCCTCGCTCGAGCCGATCCTGGACGATGCCTACGGCGCCATCCTGTACCAGGAGCACGTCATGAAGATCGCGAGCGAGGTCGCCGGCTATTCGCTGGGCCAGGCGGACGTACTTCGCCGTGCGATGGGTAAAAAGAAGCGGCGCGAGATGAAGGCGCAACGGGAATCGTTCGTGGAAGGCGCGCGCCGTCGCGGGTACAGCCGCGAGAAGGCGGAGGCGATTTTCGACGCCGTGGCGCCCTTCGCCGAGTACGGCTTCAACAAGGCGCACGCCACGGCCTACGCCGTCCTCTCCTACCAGACGGCGTACCTCAAAGCCAACTACCCCCCCGAGTTTATGGCGGCGCTGCTCACCTCCGAGCAGGGCAACGCCGACAAGATCGTTCAGTACGTCAGGAGCGCCCGCCAAATGGGCCTCGAGATCCTTCCGCCCGAGCTCAACTCCTCCTGGTACAATTTCTGGGTAGAGGACGACGACCGCATACGTATGGGCATGGGGGCTATAAAGAACGTTGGCCGGGCCGCGATCGACGAGATCGTGGCCGCGCGCGACCGGCGAGGGCATTTTGGTAGTCTTACCGATTTATGCAGCCGCGTCGACCTGCGCATCGTCAACCGGGCCGTCATCGAATCGCTTATCAAAGTGGGCGCGTTCGATCCTTTCGGGAAAGGTCGGGCGCCGCTGTACGAGGGCCTGGACGCGGCGTTGGAGGTCGGCAAGCGGCTCCACCGCGACCGGACGTTGGGACAGGGGAGCCTCCTCGGCTCCTGGGAAGAGGAGACCGGCGCCGGGGAGGCCGAGGTCGAGGGAAGCGAGTGGCACCACCTCGAACTCCTCCGCTACGAGAAGGAGCTCCTGGGCGTCAGCATCTCGGGTCAGCCCCTCGACCGCTACCGCGACGTCTTGACCCGGCACGGCGCCGTTACGGTGGGGGACGTTTTGGCGGGCCGCGCCGGTCGGGCGGCGAAAGTCGGCGGCACGGTGGGGCGCATCAAAACCATATCGGACAAGAAGGGCCGGGAGATGGCGTTTTTTACGCTCGAGGACGACGGCGCCGTTGAGGTCATAGCTTTCGCGGATTGCTACGCCAAGGCGGAATTCGTTATCTTCGTCGACCGGCCGGTGCTCGTACAGGGGAACGCGCGGTGCGACGACGGGGCGTACAAAATAATCGCCGACGACGTCACGTCGCTCGAGGACGCGGAGTACCGGTTCGCGCGGGAGATACACATAACGTTGCCCGATAACGCCGACGCCGAGCTTTTAGCGGATATGGAGAAGGTAATAGGCCGCCACGTCGGCCGGTGTCCCGTGTTCTTCCACGTCCGGCGCGACGGCCGCGAAGTCGTCATCCGCACCCGGCCGGAATTCAACTGTAATCCGACGCGGCAGCTGATACGTTCCCTCGAGCGATTCACCGGTCGCGGCCGCGTCCAATTGAAATAGGGGATAAGCTATGCGAAGAGCGATTATCGTGGCGATTATTTCGGCGGCCGCCGGCGCGGCCTTCGCCGGTCCCACCCTCGTCGCCGTCGAGCTCGAGCGGCCGGCGGACGCGTACGCGCTGCTGGCCGAAGGCGTCGCCGTCGTCGAAGCGCGGCCGGATTTCGCGCTCGCGCTCGCGGCGCCCCATACCTTGGGCGTCCTCGATCGGTATAGTTACGTGGACTTGGGTTCGCCGCCCGGGCCCGTTTACCTGGCCTGGCCCCGCCCGGGGGCCGAGTTGCCCCGCGTCGTCGGCGTAACGGTCCTCGCCCGCTTCGGCGAAACGTACGTCGTCAGCGGCGACGCCGCGGCGGCGGAGAAGCTGGCGACGCTGGGCGCCGAAATCAAGCGCGTAGGCGGCGAACCGCTTAAGGCGCCGCGGAAATTTGTACTACCCGAGGTGTCGTACGACTCGGCGGTAGCGCAGCTGGTCGCGCGGGTCCGCGCCGACCGCTACTTCGGCCATATAGAAAAGCTCGCGGCTATAACGACGCGTTATTCCCACGCCGACGAGATAGCCGAGGCCACCGCTTATATCGAGGAGCATTTCAAGGAGCTGGGTTACGAAACCGCGCGCCGGCCGTACGAGTACGAGCCGATGGCCAACGACTACCTGGGGGACTGCGTCTTTCGCGCCGGCGGCAGGTTGGGGTGGCTGATTTCGTCGTGGGGGTACGTATGGCGGACCGACGACTACGGCCAGAGTTGGACCTATCATAAGTCGGAAGGGCGGCTGGACCACGGCTACTTCGTAACCGACCGTACGGGGTTCGTCGTCGGCGGCCGAGGTTTCCTGGCGCGGACCGACGACGGCGGCCGGACCTGGGCCCAGCTCCCGCTGGAGAACCCGGCCGACTATTTGCGCGACGTCTATTTCTTCGGCGCGACGGTGGGCGTAGCCGGCGGTGACCGCGGCGCGATGTACCGCACCGTTGACGGCGGCGCGACGTGGCGCAAGGTGGCGACGCCGACGAAGAAGTTGGTCCTCGGCGTATACGCGCAGACGGCGGATAAGTGGTGGGCCCTCGGGATGGAAGGGTTGGTGATGCGCTCGTACGACGGCGGCGCCAGCTGGAAGGCCGTGAACGTGCCCCAGACCGAGGGCTTCGGCATGCGGCGGATGGCGTTCGCGGACGCGACGCACGCCGTGATGGTCGGCAACGAGGGGACTATCCTCTATTCGAAGGACGCGGGCGAGACGTGGCGGCGCGTATCGGGCTATTTCCCGGCGTGGCCCTTCTTCACCGAGGTCGTCTTCGCCGACGCTACGCGGGGATGGGCCGCCGGCGACAACGGCAAGGTTTACCGCACCGACGACGCCGGCGCGAGCTGGAAGCGCCAGCGGACGCCTTTCGGCGAGTACCATTGCTACAACGGCATATCGGCCGTCAGCCGCGACGAGGCGTGGATCGTCGGCGGCCCGTCGGTCGTTCTTCACACCACCGACGGCGGCGAGCATTGGAAGAAAGTCGAGGTAAAAAACGCCCGGCCCGTCATATGGCACAACGTGGAGGCCGTGAAAAAGGGCGTTGCCCGGCCCGACGAGGTGTACGTGTTGTGCGGCCACTACGACGCCATATCGGAAGACCCCTGGAACCGGGCGCCCGGCGCGGAAGACAACGCCTCCGGCGTGGCCGCGTTGCTCGAGGCGGCCGCGGTCCTTGCCGACCGCCGTTTCGATAGTACGGTCAAATTCCTGGCTTTTTCGGGCGAGGAAGAGGGCCTGCTGGGCTCCCGGGCGTACGCCCGCGAGGAGTACGAGGCCGGGGCGGATATCCGCGGCGTCTTCAATATGGATATGATATCGTACCTCGACCAGCCCGTTCACGACGTCGAGGTTCGGTACAACGACTTTTCGAAAGAGCTCCTGACGGCGTATCAGGACGTGGCGCGGTTGTACGTGCCGACGTACGTCGTTTACCCGACGACGGAGGGCCGCGGCGGCAGCGACCACGAGCCGTTCTGGGAGTTCGGCTACCCGGCGCTGCTATCTATCGAGTACGCCGGCAAAGAGTTCTACCCCTGGTACCATACGACGAAAGACCTGCCGAAGTATCTCACGCCGGCGTTCGGCGCCGACGTAACCAGGGTAAATCTCGCCGTGGCCGCGGTGCTGGCCGGGACCCGCGGCGGGCCCGAACCCTCGTCGGCGGTCGTAGCGTACCCCAACCCGGCGAAGCCGTCGGCCGGGCACGACCGCGTCCGCTTCGGAAACCTGGCCGCCGGGAGCTCGCTCGTGCTCTACGACCTCGCCGGTGCGAAGGTATGGGCGACGGCGGCCGACGCGTCCGGCGTCGCGGAGTGGCCTCTCGTTACGGCGGGAGGCGGCGCCGCGGCCTCGGGCGTCTACCTCTTCGTGGTCGAGGGCCCCGACGGGGAGCGGCGTTTCGGAAAAGTGGCGGTAGTTAGATAACGTCGTAACGATGGAAGGAAAGAGTAGCTCATATACGTCGAGCCCTCGGCTCGCGGATTTATTTTTCGTGGGCGTTATAGCGCTCGCGCCGGCGCCGCTGTTCGCGACGTCGATGGCCTATTTCGGCCTGTTGATCGTAACGGTGTTTTTCTTGTTGTACGTCAGGGCCGGCGGCTGGCGGCGGCTCCGGCTTACGCCGCTGGACTTGCCGGTAGCCGCGTTCCTCGTCGTGCGCATACTCTCGACGCTGACGTCGGTATCGCCGGCGGTCAGTTGGAAAGGCCTCGAGAAATCGGGGCTGCTGTTGGCTTACTACCCGCTCGCCCACATGGCGCTTTCGCGGCCCCGCCGCCTGGCGGGGGTGTACCTATTCCTGGCGGCGACCGTCGCGGCCGCGGCGGCGGGCGTCGTCGATTTCGCCGTGGGCGACGTCGAACGGGTAGTCGCGCGCGCCGGCGGATATACGACATTCGCCGAGATATTGGCCGTGGCGTTATGCCTTTTTATCGCCTGGGTCGTATTCTCGCCGAGCGGGCGGGCCCGGGCGTGGGTGGCGGCCGCGGCCTCTTTGCCGTTCGCGGCGCTGGTACTTACCTTTTGCCGGGGGCCGTGGCTCGCCCTCGCGGGAGGGGTGGGCCTGGTCGGCGCGTTGAAGGGCCGGCGCATTTGGGCCTTGCTTCTTTTACTCGCCGTCGCGGCGGCCGTAGCCGCTTACCTGTTACCTGCGGGCGTGGCATCGGGTCGCTTTTCGCTGGGGGACCCCGCTTTCGAGAACTACCGCGACATCCTGTGGGAAGGCGGTTTGGCGATAATTTTCGACCGGCCGTTGACCGGTTTCGGGCCGGAGACGATAGGGTTGGTTTTCCCGCACCAGACGCGTTTTTATTCGCCGGTGGCGGGCGTTATCGGCTGGCACAACGACTATTTCCGGCTGGTTATAGAGTCGGGCTTGCTCGCCGCGGCCGCGGCCGTCTGGATCGTCGTGGCGTCGACGCGGGCGGCTTGGCGGGCGTTCCGTCGGGAAGATGAGGGGCCGCGCGTGCGGGCGCTGGGGCTGGGGCTGGTGGCGGCCACGGCGGCGATACTCGTGAGCGGCCTGGTTAGCGACGTAGTGGCGGACCCGGCAATGTTAATCGTCTTCGTAATATTATGGGGGTTGTCGGCGCCGCTGTTGGCGGCCGAGGAAGACGGCGACGTTGGACGTAGATAGCATATTGATCGTTCGCAGCGACCGGCTCGGCGATTGGGTGTTGACGTTGCCGCTGGTCGACCACATAAAGGCGGCGGCACCCAGGTTGCGGCTCGGCGCGATGGCCACGGCCGCGGCGGCGCCGTTATTGGAACGGTACCCGGCCGTCGAGAAAGTAATCATTTCGAAGAGGGGTCTCCGCGGTTTCCGCGAGGCGGCGGCGGAGGTCCGGCGGGGCGGTTTCGACGCGGCCGTCGTCGTACATCCGGATATGGTCGATACGTTGGTCGTCTGGTACGCCGGCGTGAAACTACGCATCGGCAACGGCTGCCGCGGTTACTCGTTTCTTTACAACCGGCGCGTGTATTTCCACCGTTCGCCGTCCACGCGTCACGAGGTCGAGTATAATTTGGAATACCTGAAGCCGTTGGGTTTGCCGACGCCGGCGGAAGTCCCGGCCCCGCGCTTGGACGTGGCCGAGGCCGACCGGGCGCAAGCGAGGCGGCTCCTGGCGGCTCGAGGCGTCGCCGACGAGGGGTACGTCGTCGTCCATCCCGGGAGCGGCGGCTCGTCGCTCAACTGGTCGCCGCGGCGGTACCGCGTCCTGGCGGCCGAGCTTTCCAAGGTTTTGGGGACGGCCGTCGTCGTTACGGGCGCGGCCGCCGAGGCGGAGCTCGCCTCGTACGTCGCGGGGGAGGGGGACGGCCGCGTGAGCGTCGCGGGGGAGACGGACTTGGGGACGCTGCTGGGCATACTCGCCGGCGCGCGGCTCTTCGTCTCGGGCAATACCGGCCCCATGCACCTGGCCGCGGCGGTGGGGACGCCGACGCTGTCATTATTCGCGCCCTTTCGGTCGGGGTCGCCGACGCGGTGGGGGCCGCGGGGGGAGAACGCCGCGGTAATAACGCCCGCCGGTTTCGCGTGCGAGAAGTGCCCGGGCGAACGATGCGAGCATTACAACTGTATGGAAGCTATAACCGTGGAAACGGCGTTGGCGGAGGCGCGCCGCGTCGCCGTCAAATCGTAACGGCAGCGCCGGGAGGGGGAAATCGCGCCGCATTTTAAGCTGTCGGAAAACAAGTTTATACGTTGACGGGGTAGGGCATATATGATAGGCTGGTAATATCGCCTAATGAGCCTACCGGAGAACTTAGCAAAATATTAACTATACAGTATGTCTGATGAGGTTTTATTATGCGGATGTCAACGCGGGGTCGCTTTGGCCTTAGGGCTTTACTACATCTGGCCGAAAGTGATAACGGCGCACCAGTTTCGGTTTCGGCGTTAGCAGGGGAGATGGCCGTTTCGGCCGACTATCTTATGCAGCTGTTCGTTAAGCTGAGAAGAGCCGGCCTTGTCAAGAGCGTCCGCGGGCCCCGCGGTGGTTTCAGGCTCTCGCGGGCGCCGGCGAAAATCACGGTGGGCGATATCGTACGGGCGGTAGAGGGCCCGATCGGCGTTGCGCCCTGTATAGCTCCCGGGTCGTGTTACGGCGGAAGGTCCCGTCGCCGCGCGGAGGGATTTTGCCCCAAGAGGGATAATTGCGCCGCGGGGATGGTTTGGCAACGGCTGAGCACGGAGATAGAGACGTTCCTCGACGACACCGACCTGCGTCAGGTACTGAAAGAGGCGCGACGCCTCCACCTGCGATCTGTATAGTCGCAGACGTTGAGGGTAAACTATGTATAGCGAAAAGGTGATGGACCACTTTTATAAGCCGCGCAACGTGGGCGTAATCGAAGACGCCGACGGCGTGGGCAAAGTGGGCAACCCCGTCTGCGGCGACATGATGGAGCTCTTCATCAAGGTCGAAGACGACGTCATCAAGGACGTCAAGTTCCGGACATTCGGCTGCGGCGCAGCCATCGCCACCTCGAGCATGGTCACGGAACTCGTGAAGGGGAAGACGCTGGAGGAAGCGCTGAGTATCACGAACAAGACGGTGGCCGAAGCGCTCGGCGGCCTTCCCAAGCAGAAGATGCACTGCTCCGTCCTGGGCGAAGAAGCGCTCGACGCCGCGATCTACGACTACCTCACCAAGAACAATCTTCGCCCCGATTTGCAGAAGCTCATCGAGGAAGCGCGCGAGAAGCGCAAGGGCCGCGTCGACGACCCGCATGGAGATCACGGTTAACGGCGAGCGGCGCGAGGTCCCCGACGACGCTACGGTGGCCCGGGTGCTCGAGCACTTCGCCGTCGACGCCGCCCGGGTCGTCGTTGAGCGTAACCGTGAGATCGTACCGCGCGAGAAGTACGGCGCGACCCCCGTGGCCGAGGGCGACGTTCTGGAATTGGTGGAGATAGTGGGCGGCGGCTAAGCAGCGCCGCTTTAAATTTACCGGAGGTTTTCCGTGGCAGTTACCAAAGAGACCGTAATGGAAGCGCTGCGCACCGTGAACGACCCGGAGATACCGGGTATGAGCATCGTCGACCTGGGCCTGATATACGGCGTCGCGGTCGAGGGCGGCAAGGTGGACGTGAAGATGACGGTGACGGCGCCCGGTTGCCCCATGGCCCATTATATGGCGGAGATGGCGAAGAAGGCGGTCGAGGAACTGGAGGGCGTCGACGAGGCCAACGTCGAGGTGGTCTTCGAGCCGCCGTGGAAGCCGGAAATGATGAGCGAAGAGGCCAGGAAGAAGTTGGGCTTCGAGTAATTACCTTCTTAAACGTAGCTACTACAGGGCGGCGTGAAAGCCGCCCTTATTTATCGGCCGCCGCGAAAAAAGTTTGACAAACTAAAGGGCAACGTTTAGAATATGAACGAGGGTTGGAATATGAAAATAATACTTAAGTATTGCGGCCTTGCGGCGTTACTCGCCGGGGCCGCATTTTGCCTTCCAAACTGCGGCGACGACAACGGCACCGGGCCTAAGCCCTACGACGGCCCCTGGAAGATCGTCCCGTGCCCGGAGGG